>NZ_JAQYWW010001091.1:0-340 GCF_036322525.1 Streptomyces sp. BE20
CCCGGTGTTCATGCTACGGAGACCACAGAGATCTACTCGGCCGTGCACTCTCTGGCCCTACACGACGCTCTTCCGATCTGTTCCGCGGCTGCTCCCCGCGTCCGCGGGGGTGATCCCTGGACGTCTACGGCGATGCGGGAGCTCGGAGGCTGCTCCCCTCGACCTCGCGGCTGATCGCCTCTGAGCTAGGGAGCCCGCCGAGGAGACGATCTGCTCCCCGCGTCCGCGGGGGTGATCCCAGGAGTCCTCTTGATCGTTCACGACGTTCTGCCTGCTCCCCGCGTCCGCGGGGGTGATCCCGGGCCCTGGCCGCGCGCTCGAACTGGGCGGCGCTGCTACC
>NZ_JAQYWW010001092.1:0-252 GCF_036322525.1 Streptomyces sp. BE20
AGGTGACGGCCTGGTGGTCGAGCCGTGGTCCGAGCACGCGCTCCAGTGACGGGTGGAACTGGGTGAGCAGGCCGCGTATCCGGTTGGAGGTGCGGGTGGCCTCGGCGGCGAGGTCCTGGTCGAACCCGGTCAGGACGGTGAACTCGGCGGTGATCTTGTCGGTGAGTTCCAGCGTGCGCAGGGTGTGGGGCATGGTGCGGGCCGCGTCCGCGATCACGGCGGCGTCCTTGGCGTCGGTCTTCGCCTCGCCGG
>NZ_JAQYWW010001093.1:0-370 GCF_036322525.1 Streptomyces sp. BE20
CCCCCCCCACCCCCCCCCCCCCCCCCACCCCCGGCCACTTTTCAAGCAGATGCGGGCAAACGAGATTTCTGGTGGTCCTCCCGTACGGTCTGCGCGGGAACAGCCCCGCAGGCGCGGGGCGCAGCCGTCGGGCCGTAGGCGCCGTTCGGCCGCCACGGGAACATCCCCGCAGGCGCGGGGAGCAGAGCTCGGCATCGGCGTTCTCCTCCATGTTGGCGGGAACATCCACGCAGTCGCGGGGAGAAGGGGTTCTCCACCGCCGGGGACACCTTCTCCGCGCGCCTGCGGGGCAGTTCCCGCCCCCACCCGGGACGCGGCCGGGCCGAGGTGCTGCTCCCCGCGCCTGCGGGGCTGTTCCCAAGCTCGCCGC
>NZ_JAQYWW010001094.1:0-283 GCF_036322525.1 Streptomyces sp. BE20
GCTGGCGGCGATCGTGTTCGTCGCGACGTCGGGGTGCACGTGGGCCCAGCTGCCGCCCTGTTTCGGTCCGTCCGGGCCCACCGCGCACCGGCGCTTCACCGAGTGGAGCAGGGCCCGGGTGTGGGCCAAGCTCCACCGGGTCGTCCTGGACGAGCTCGGCGCACGGGGCGAGCTGGACTGGTCGAGGTGCGCGGTCGACTCGGTGAACATGAGGGCGCTGAAAAAGGGGAGTTGACGGGTCCGAATCCTGTCGATCGGGGCAAATACGGGTCGAAGATCCACC
>NZ_JAQYWW010001095.1:0-303 GCF_036322525.1 Streptomyces sp. BE20
CGACGTCCTGGAGCCGCTCGACCCGACCCAGAACCGGCAGACCTCCCCCCTGCCCCTCGCGCCGCTCTCCCCCGCGTGCCGGCCCGCCCACGGCGGGCTCGCCGACTTCCTGACCTGCGGCGAGCTCCTGCGCACCGGGGGCCTGGACGGCGCGGGCGTGGTGCCGTGGCGCACCCACGCGGCCGACGCGTGGCTGAGGCTGGGGAACCGGGCCCGCGCCTGGCGGCACGTCCACGAGCAGCTCAGCCGGTCCCACGCCGCCCTCCCGAACACCCGCGGTCCGGCGCTGCGGCTGCTCGCCGC
>NZ_JAQYWW010001096.1:0-629 GCF_036322525.1 Streptomyces sp. BE20
AGCGCACCGTCGCCTGGCTCGGCGGCTTCCGCCGACTCCACCGCCGCTACGAACGCAAGGCCGACCACTTTGCAGCCTTCGCCAGCATCGCAGCCGCCCTCATCTGCCACCGCCGACTCTCCAAATGAGATGACTTCTTAGGCGTCCCACTCATCTCCTTGAATGCCCTCATTGGACATCGCTCCTGGCCCCGAAGGTTGCAGCGGTCGTTCAACGCGACCCCCGCAGGGCTGGCGCCGGTTTCAGACATCTTTCCGACGGATGTGAACTTTCATCTCCTGGAGATTGGGCTTCAAGCAATCAAGCCTTCGCCTTATCACGCGGACCTCCCAACACACCGTCCCTGATGTCTGAACCCGGTTGCTGGTTTTCTGGCATGCTCTTGTCCCCTTCGCCTTTCGGGTCCAGGTAAGCCATCAGGCCCAGGAACCTCCCTTCGTATCCCTCCCGGCTATGCCGGGGATACGACAGAGCGCCTCGTGGCGCACTTGAAGCGCTCGACCTTGCCGTTGGTCTGGGGTCGGTAGGGGCGAGTGCGTTTGTGGGCGATGCCGGATGCGGCGAGTGTGTCGCGCCACAGGTGTGACTTGTAGCAGGCGCCGTTGTCGGTCAGGACGCGTTCGACGGTG
>NZ_JAQYWW010001097.1:0-275 GCF_036322525.1 Streptomyces sp. BE20
AGACTGCCCAGATGCCGCCGGGAGACACCGGTAAACAGCCGATGCGCCAGAACCGCCCGATTGACCATGATCCGCACGCCGCGATCATGCCACCCGCAGCACAAAGGCCCCACTCGCTATCACGCACCAACTCGTTAGAAGACATCTCATTTGGATAGTCGTCGGGTGCAGATGAGGGCTGCGGCGATGCTGGCGAAGGCGGCGAAGTGGTCGGCCTTGCGTTCGTAGCGGCGGTGGAGTCGGCGGAAGCCGCCGAGCCAGGCGACGGTGCGCTC
>NZ_JAQYWW010001098.1:0-1353 GCF_036322525.1 Streptomyces sp. BE20
CGTGGAGTTGGGTCCGGACGGGACTCTTGCGTCGTTGGTGGAGGGGGTTCTTGAGGGGCCGGTGACGGCTGCGGTGTTGCGGCGGGATCGTGGGGAGTCGCGGACGGCGGTGGCGGCGTTGGCGCGGATCCATGTGCAGGGTCACCGGGTCGACTGGACCGCGCTGCTGGGCACGGCCACGGGCCGGTCCTCCGGCATCGACCTGCCGACGTATCCGTTCCAGCGGCGTCGTTACTGGTTGGAGCCCGCGATCCGTACCGGCGACGCCGGCGGCCTCGGCCTGGCCCCGATAGGCCACCCGCTGCTCCGGGCGGCCGTCGGCCTGCCGGACGGCGAGGGCGCCGTGCTGACCGGCAGCCTGTCGCTGGCCACCCACCCGTGGCTCGCCGACCACGCGGTGCAGGGCACGGTGATCCTTCCCGGCACCGCACTGCTGGAGCTGGCGATCCGCGCGGGCGACGAGGTGGGGGCGAGTGCGCTCGACGAACTGGTCGTCGAGGCCCCGCTCCTCGTCCCGGACCGCGGCGCCGTCCACGTCCGGGTGAGCGTCGGTGACCCGGACGAGGCGGGCCTGCGGTCCGTCACCGTCCACTCGCGCCCCGCCCCGCCGGCCGGACCGGGCGACCCGGCGGAGCGGTTGACGGATTCGGCCGAGTGGACCCGGCACGCCGCCGGCACCCTGCTGAGCGGCCCGGCCGCGCCGGCCGAGGGTCTGCACGCCTGGCCGCCGCCGGGTGCGACGGCGCTGGACACCGAGGGGATCTACCAGGACCTGGCCGCCGCCGGGTTGGACTACGGGCCCGGGTTCCAGGGCCTGCGCGCCGCCTGGCGGGACGGCGACACCTTCTACGCCGAGGTCGCGCTGCCCGACGCGCTCGCCGGTGAGGCCGAACGGTACGGCCTCCACCCCGCCCTGCTGGACGCCGCCGTCCACATCACCGTCCACCACCGGCTGGTCGACAGCCCGCCCGGAGTGAGCCGGCTGCCGTTCGCCTACACCGGTGTCCGGCTGCACGCGACGGGCGCGAGCGCCCTGCGCGTCCGGCTCCGCTACACCGAGCCGGAGGTGCTCGCGATCGAGCTCGCGGACGGGACCGGCGCGCCGGTGGCCTCGGTGGAGGCACTCCGGGCCCGCCTGGTCTCCGCCGAGCAGCTCGCCCCGACGGGCGGCGCCGACCGCGACGCGCTGTTCCGGCTGGACTGGCCGCAGGTGACGGCGGGTGCCTCCGACGAGTCCGCCTGGGAGGTGCTGCGCGCGGAGGGGGACCTGGCCGTGACGCTGGCGGCCGTTCAGGGGTGGTTCGCGGACGAGTCCCGTGAGGGTGTCCGTCTGGTGGTCCTGACGCGTCGGGC
>NZ_JAQYWW010001099.1:0-1398 GCF_036322525.1 Streptomyces sp. BE20
CGTGGAGTTGGGTCCGGACGGGACTCTTGCGTCGTTGGTGGAGGGGGTTCTTGAGGGGCCGGTGACGGCTGCGGTGTTGCGGCGGGATCGTGGGGAGTCGCGGACGGCGGTGGCGGCGTTGGCGCGGATCCATGTGCAGGGCCACCGGGTCGACTGGGCGGCGTTGTTCGGTGGTGGGCGGCGTCCGCGGGTGGATCTGCCGACGTATCCGTTCCAGCGGCGTCGTTACTGGTTGGAGCCCGCGATCCGTACCGGTGACGCCGGCGGCCTCGGCCTGGCTGCCGTCGAGCACCCCGTGCTCGGCGCGGTCGTCGCCCCGGCCGACTCCACCGGTCTGCTGCTCACGGGCAGCCTGTCACTGGCCACCCACCCGTGGCTCGCCGACCACGTCGCCCTCGGGACGGTGCTCGCGCCGGGCGCGGCCCTGGTCGAGCTGGCGATCCGGGCCGGTGACGAGGTGGGGGCGAGTGCGCTCGACGAACTGGTCGTCGAGGCCCCGCTCGTCCTGCCCGAGCGCGGCGCGCTCCAGCTCCAGGTGGCCGTGGGCGAGCCGGACGGCAACGGCCTGCGGTCCGTCACCGTCCACTCGCGTCCCGCCCCGCCGGCCGGCGGTGGCGAGCACGCCGACCGATCGGCGGATTCCGCCGCCGACCGGTCGGCGCACTCCGGAGCCTCCGGCGACTGGACCCGCCACGCGAGCGGCCTGCTCTCCACCGCGCCCGTCGCCGCCGAGCTCTTCGCCTGGCCGCCCGCCGACACCGCCGGGCGCATCGCCCCGGAAGAGGCGTACGCGCTGCTGGCCGCCGTCGGTCTGGACTACGGGCCGGCCTTCCGGGGCCTGCGGGAGGTCTGGCGGGAGGGGTCGACGCTCTACGCGACGGCCGCCCTCCCGGAGCAGCTCACCGCCGACGCCGCCCGGTTCGGGCTGCACCCCGCCCTGCTGGATGCGGCCGCCCAGCTTCCCGCCCTCGACGGCGGCACGGACGGCGGCGCGGACGGCGACCCGAGCGGTGCCGGCGTCCGCCGGCTGCCCTTCGCCTACCGGGGCGTCACCCTGCACGCCTCGGCCGCGACCGAGCTGCGGGTGCGGGTCACCGCCACCGGGCCGGACACCTACGCCCTGGAGGCCGCCGACCCCGAGGGCCGGCCCGTGGTCTCGGTCGCCTCGCTGATCACCCGGCCGGTCCGGGCCGAGCAGCTGGGAGCCGTACCCGCCGTCGGCCGGGACACCCTCTTCGCCGTCGAATGGCCCGCGTCGACGGCGGGTGCCTCCGACGAGTCCGCCTGGGAGGTGCTGCGCGCGGAGGGGGACCTGGCCGTGACGCTGGCGGCCGTTCAGGGGTGGTTCGCGGACGAGTCCCGTGAGGGTGTCCGTCTGGTGGTCCTGACGCGTCGGGC
>NZ_JAQYWW010001100.1:0-317 GCF_036322525.1 Streptomyces sp. BE20
GCCCGCGGGGGTCAGCCGGAGCTGGCGGACTTGGAACCGCTGCCCTTCGAGTCCTCCCCGCGCCCGCGGGGGTCAGCCGGTGTGCGAGGAGGAGTCGGCGACGCGGCGCGCGTCCTCCCCGCGCCCGCGGGGGTCAGCCGCGGCGGACCACGGCGGCGCGGGAGGTCTCGTAGTCCTCCCCGCGCCCGCGGGGGTCAGCCGATGGCCGTCGGCGTGCTCATCGGCCTGTTCGTGTCCACCCCGCGCCCGCGGGGGTCAGCCCCACTCAGCCCCCTCCGCCACGCCCGACACCAAGTCCACCCCGCGCCCGCGGGGGA
>NZ_JAQYWW010001101.1:0-361 GCF_036322525.1 Streptomyces sp. BE20
CCCCCCCGCCCCCCCCGCCACCCACACCCCCCCCCCCGCTGCCCCCCCCTCTCCCCCCCGCCCCGCCCCCCACCCCCCCCCCCCCCCCCCCGCCCACCCCCCCCCCGCGCCCCCGCGCCCCCCCACCACCCCGCCGCCCCCCCCCCCCCCCCCCCCGCCCCCCGCCCCCCCCGTTACCAGCACGGGGCGCCTTACGCGATTTCACAAATGCGGGGGGGGGGGGGGGTGGGGGGGGGGGGGGGGGGGGGGGGGGGGGGGGGGGGGGGGGGGGGGGGGGTGGGGGGCGGGGCGGGGGGCGGGGGGCCGGGGCGCGCGGGGGGGGGCGGGGCGGGGGCGGCGCGGCGGCGGGGGGGGCGCGGGG
>NZ_JAQYWW010001102.1:0-338 GCF_036322525.1 Streptomyces sp. BE20
CCGTCCTCGCCCTGTTCGGCATCATCAACGACAACTTCCTCAGCCTCGGCAACATGCATGTCATCGCAGAATCCGCCACCATCACCGGCCTCCTCGACATCTTCCAGACCGTAGTCATCATCTGCGGCGGCGGACCCTCCGGACTCGCCCACGCCCACGCCGGCGACCAGCCCCTCCGCTCCGGCCCCGACACCCTCGACGGCCGCACCCAGCGCACCGGCCACCCCGGCGACGCCATCCGCGCCGCCCTCGGCTTCGCCCCCGAGGAACCCAAGGCCCAGGCCCGCTTCCTCCACCGCTCCATCCGCGACAACACCAGCACCGTCGTCCTGGAACGC
>NZ_JAQYWW010001103.1:0-4441 GCF_036322525.1 Streptomyces sp. BE20
CGACTACACCACCGTCGTGGACACCACACGCCGCCTGATCTCCCGACTCCACGCCCACGATCAGGCCCTGGTCCTCGGGGGCACGGCCGACCGCGTCTACCGGCTGAGGCCTCGACCGCGGTCCACCGCCCGGCTACCGGTGCGGGGACGCCGCCGCCCATGACAACACCCGGCGTCCGACGACCGGGCCGGGCCCGCTCCACCAACGCCGCCAACACCCGCCCCGCTACTCGCGGACCGCCGACCACCCCCACGGGGACGCCCGTGACGCTCATGCGCCTCGGCCCCGTCGGCAGCGAACGCCCTGCGATCCGTCGACCTCCCCACGGCGAACCTCGCCGAGTACCGGGCGATCGTGCACCGGTGCCCCGTCGCCGACCTTCCCCGGCTCCGTTCCAACCTCCTGGAACGCGCGAAACGCGCACCGTCGTGGACGATCCCGGGCCCCCTGGGCATGACATTCCCGCGTTCCCGCCGCCCGCCTGGGCAGCGCCCTCCGGACGGACCCCGGCGCCCCCGACCGGGTCGGCAGCGTGATCACCGGATGCGAGCCCATCGTCGCCGAAACCGGCACAGCCACATTGAACTCGACCGTGTCGAAGGGGTCCACGGATCCCGCACCCTGGATGTGATCGTCGTCGACCGGGACGGCGACCGGGCCGGCCGGCGGGATCGCGGCCACCGGGGTGATCCGGCCCGGCTACCCGCGCAGGATCCGAGTCGCGGATGCGCGGCGGCCTCCGGACAATGGAGATCTACAAGCAGTCGTCGGGAAGGTCTCATGATGGCTGACCCCGCGGAGGGATCCCCTGCTCCACCGTCCGCTCCGTTCGACCTGCCGATCGTCGCCACGGCAGAGCTGAGTGCCGAAGGCGTCGTCGTCGGTTGGACGGAAGCGGCGGAGCGACTCCTCGGGTATCCGGCGGAGGCGATACTCGGACGGTCCGGTCTGTCCCTGCTGGCCGATCCCGACGTTCCCACCGAGTTCACACCGGGGGGCCCAGCGCAGTCAGGGGTGATCACGGCTCGGCACCGAAACGGGCGCCGCGTGATCGTCGGTGTCCAGGCCGACCCGCTGGCAGCCCCTCACGGGAGCAGACGCTGGCTGCTCTCCGCCGTCGACCTCGGATCCACCCCGTGGTGGGGTGTGAGCCGGTCCCTCCTGGAACGCTTCCTGACCCGGTCACCCTTCGGTATGGCCGTCCTCGACACAGATCTCAGATACGTCTGGACGAACAACACCCTCGACCGCATGGCCGGCGTCTTCAACACGGCACGGCTGGGGAGACGGATGAGCGAGGTGCTGCCCCGGCTGGCCCCCGGAGCCTTGGAAGCCCAGATGCGGCGGGTCCTCGACACGGGTATACCTGTCCTCGATTTCGAGTACCACGGCTACACCCCGGCCGATCCCGACCGCGAACACGCCTTCTCGACCTCGGTCTTCCGCCTCGATGACGTGCAGGGACGGGTGATGGGCGTCTGCTACATGGGGGTCGACGTCACCGATCGCTGGCGGGCCAGGGAACGACTCGCCCTCCTGAGCGAGTCCGGAGGCCGCATCGGCAGCACACTGGACATAGGCCGCACGGCTCAGGAGCTGACCGAGGTCGCCGTCCCCCGGATGGCCGACCTGGTCCTGGTCGACCTGCTCGACTCCGCCCTCAGAGGCGAGGAACCGCGCCCGATCTCCCGGCGCGGCACGCCGTCACTGCGCCGAGTCGCACATCGCTCGCTGGAGGAGGGCTGTCCGGAAGCGGTCGTGGCGGTCGGCGAACAAGCAAGGTACGGGCCGTCCTCCCCCTTCGTTCGCTGCCTGGTCGACGGCCGGGCGATCATCGAGCCGACACTGTCACCGTCCGATGCGCGCTGGCTCGCCGAGGACACCCTACGAGCCGAGTCGGTACTCTCCTTCGATCTGCGCTCGCTGATGGTCGTACCGCTGCGGGCGCGCGGTACCGTCCTGGGCGTGGCCGCCTTCGTCAGGCGTGAACGCACGGAACCGTTCGACCGGGATGACCTGCGGCTCGCCGAGGAGTTCGTCGGCCGAGCTGCCCTGTGCATGGACAACGCTCTGCGCTACACCCGTGAACACACCACCACGCTGACGCTCCAGCACAGCTTGCTCCCACACGAGTTGCCCGCAACCAGCACGGCGGAGGTGGCCTCACGGTACCTGCCGGCCCACGGCCAGGAGGGGGTGAGCGGCGACTGGTTCGACGTCATCGCGCTGTCCGGCGCCCGGGTCGCCCTCGTGGTCGGCGACGTGGTCGGGCACGGTATCAACGCAGCCGCCACCATGGGAAGGCTCCGCACGGCCGTGCACACACTCGCCAACCTGGACTATCCGCCCGACGAACTGCTCGCACACCTCGACGACCTGGCCCTACGCCTCATCGACGAGGAACCCGACGGCTCGGCCACCGCTGCCGTCCTGGGAGCCACCTGCCTGTACCTGGTCTGGGACCCGGTGGCACAGACGTGCACCGTCGCCCGGGCCGGCCACCCGCCTCCCGCGGTCGTCGCGCCCGACGGCACCGTCTCCTTCGCCTCCGTGCCGGCGGGGCCACCGCTCGGCCTGGGCTGGCTGCCGTTCGAGTCGGCAGAGCTGGACGTGGCGGAGAACAGCCTTCTGGTCCTGTTCACCGACGGCCTGGTGGAGCGCCGGGACCGGGACATCGACGTAGGACTGCAGGAGCTGAGGAACGTCCTGGCCGAGTGCACGGGCACGCCGGAGGAGATCTGCGATGCGGTCCTGAGCCGCCTGCGCAACGGCCCCCTGGAGGACGACACCGCGCTGCTGGTTGCGCGGGCCCATCCGCTCGGACCGGACCAGGTGGTCTCGTGGGACCTCCCGTCCGACCCGGAGATCGTCTCGCAGGCCCGCTCCCTGACGACGAACACCCTGGCACGGTGGGAACTGGAGGAGCTGTCCTTCACCACCGAGCTGATCGTCAGTGAACTCGTCACCAACGCCATCCGTCACGGCGCAGGCCCGATCCGGCTCCGCCTCATCCGGCACACCGGACTCATCTGCGAGGTCGCCGACAGCAGCAGCACCTCGCCACACCTGCGCCACGCCCGGACCACGGACGAAGGAGGCCGCGGCATGTTCCTCGTCTCGCAGATGGCCCAGCGGTGGGGCACTCGGCACACCAACCGGGGAAAGATCATCTGGTCCGAACAGACATTGCCCCGTACGGACGTCCCGGACCCCTGACCTCTCGGAGCGGCGTCCGGGGCGGCCGGCGTTGTGGTGGGCGCGCCGGCTGTGCGGGGGCGCGAGGGGTGGCGCACGCTCCGGCCCGTTGGCTGTACCCATGGTCTTCGCAGGCCGGGCCGAGGATACTCGGGGCACCGGACCGAGCCCCTTGTCCCGGAGCCAGTCGTCAGGCGACGGCTCTGGGACCGCTCCGGGCTCGTCGGGTCCGGTCGGCCCACGGACGAACGATGCCGTTCTCCCGTGTGTCCCGCCCTTCCACCACTCACCTGTCCCTGCGCCGCCGACTCGCCGGACTACTGGCCGTCGTCGCGGTCATCTGCTCGTCGCTCGTCCTGGCCGCCCCCTCCCAGGCGGCTCCGCTGGACCTCGTGTGCACGGGCTCCCAGACCCTCAACTACAGCCCGGGGTTGACCCTGACCCCGCAGAGTGTCACCGTCAGCGGCGGCGGAACGTTCAACTGCTTCTCCCTGGCCGACCCGTCCCTGACGGCCGGTGGATTCATCGTTCCGCCGACCGTCGCACCCTGGGCTGTGGTCTGACCGGCGGGGGTGGGACCTTCACCCACCAGTGGAACAACGGCAACACCAGCACCATCAGCGCGACCAGCGTCGTCACGATCAACCTCGGTGCGATCCAGGTCGTCTCCACCGGAACGGTGACCGCCGGGCAGTTCGCCGGCGACACCGCCGTCTTCACCTGGACCGGGACCAGCTCCGAGCTCCTCGCGTGCCTCCTCGGGGGTGTCTCCCAGTACAACGGGACCACCTTCCTGACATTCGCCTGAGCGGCCGTCAGCGACGCATCCGGAGCGGCACGGCTGTTCCGGATGCGTCGAACCCGCATACCCACGCCCCCCGCCTACAGTGCTCGCCGGAATTCGCGACGTACGTGCCCGAAAGGTCGTGCAACTCCGTCACGGGAGCGCCTGGCCAGGGACTCGGCCGCAAGTCCTATGACCAGGCGGGACGGTCAATGGCGTACGGGGAACCGGTTGCCTCGGCCGTTCGGGGCACGTTGGCCGACGAGATCGTCGAGCACCTGCTGCGGGCAGGTGTGCCGCAGGTAGATCACGGTGACCAAGGTGGGGGCTGGTGCCGCTTGCGTATGTGTCGGCCGGTGGCCGTCATGCGGGCAGTTCGGCCCAGACCAGCTGGCCGGTGGCGGTCTGCATGGCGCCCCAGGTGCTGGCCAGGGCGGCGACCATCAGCAGACCCCGGCCGC
>NZ_JAQYWW010001104.1:0-13280 GCF_036322525.1 Streptomyces sp. BE20
ACCGTCCTCGCCGCCGACCAGATGTCGCCGTACATGCGGCAGGCCCAGGTCGACATCGAGGACGCCCGCTTCTACGAGCACGGCGCCGTCGACCTCAAGGGCGTGCTCCGCGCGATCAGCAAGAACGCGGAGAGCGGCACCGCCTCCCAGGGCGCCTCGACGCTGACCCAGCAGTACGTGAAGAACGTCAACGTCGAACTGGCCGGCGACGACCAGGCCGCCGTCAAAGAGGCGCAGCGCAAGACCCTGGGGCGCAAGATCCAGGAGCTGAAGATCTCGATCAAGCTGGAGGAGGACCTGACCAAGGACCAGATCCTCACCGACTACCTCAACATCACGTACTACGGAAACTCCGCCTACGGTGTGGAGGCCGCCGCCCAGCGGTACTTCAGCAAGAGCAACAAGGACCTGACGATCGCCGAGGCCGCCACCCTGGCCGGCCTGGTGCAGAACCCGTCGGCCTACGACCCGAAGCTGCACCCGCAGGCCGCGCAGATCCGGCGCGACGTGGTGATCGACAAGATGGTCGAGAACAAACACATCACCGCGGACCAGGCCAAGGAGGCCAAGGCCGCCCCGCTGGGCCTCCAGTTCAAGACCCCGCAGAACGGCTGTATCACCGCCCAGGCCGGCATGGGCTTCTTCTGCGACTACATCAAGCACGTGGTCAAGCAGGACCCGGCCTTCGGCAAGAACGCCGCCGACCGGAAGAAGGTCTGGGACCAGGGCGGCCTGAACATCCACACCACCCTCGACCCCGACAAGCAGGCCGCCGCCCAGGCCGCGGTGAGCAACAACGTGCGGGTCACCGACACCGTCTCGGCCGCCGCCACCATGGTCGAGCCCGGCACCGGCAAGATCCTCGCCATGGCCCAGACCCGGCCGTACGGCCTGGACACGAAGAAGAACCAGACCGTCGTCAACCTCAACGTCGACGCGGCCATGGGCGGCGGCAACGGCTTCCAGCCCGGGTCCACGTTCAAGCCCGTCGTCGCAGCGGCGGGGCTGGAGGCGGGGCTGTCCTCGACGCAGGAGTACTCCTCCCCGAACAAGCTCGACTACCCGACGATGAAGACGTGCGAGGGGACCTGGAAGAACACCACCCGGCCCAAGGCGGTGGTGCCCAACGAGTCCGCGAACGAGAAGGGCCCCTACCAGCTGAAGAAGGCGATGGCGCTGTCCATCAACACCTACTTCGTGCAGATGGAGGAGGAGATCGGACTCTGCCGCGTCAAGCAGATGGCCAACAAGCTCGGCATCACCGGCCGGGCCAGCGGCCAGCCCCTGGAGGAGGTTCCCGCGATGGGCCTGGGCGTCGGGGAGGTGAGCCCGCTGACCATGGCGAACGTCTACGCCACGTTCGCCGCCCAGGGCAAGCACTGCACCCCGACCTCGATCAACAAGATCACCACGGTGGACGGCAAGGACGTCCCCGTCCCGGTCGGTGCCTGCGAGCAGGTGTTCTCCGAGACGACGGCGCAGATCCTGAACACCATCCTGAACGGCGTGACCGCGGACGGAACCGGCGCGGCCCTCAACCTGGAGGGCGACCGGCCGATCGCCGGCAAGACCGGCACCTCGGACCACAAGAAGGCCGCCTGGTTCAGCGGTTACACCCCGCAGCTCGCCACCGCCGTCTGGCTCGGCGGCCCCAACGGCGGTGTCGAGATGCGGGACATCACCATCAACGGCAAGCACCGCATCGAGGTGTTCGGCGCCGACGGCCCCGGGCCGATCTGGCGCGACGCCATGAACCTGGCCCTGCGGGGCGCGCCCAAGCAGTCCCTGCAGATGGTCGACATCCCCGACCCGGCGCCCAAGCCCGACCCGAGCGCCACCGAGACCCCCTCGGGCCCACCGTCCACCAGCCCGCCGGCCACCCAGCGCTGACAACGGCGATCTCCGCGGCGGCGCCGACAGGTCCGTTCGAGGGCGCCGCCCTCGACGCACCGGGCAACGAGGCCGTGCGCGCCTGCGTCGGCCGGGCCGTCCGGGAACACCTCGGCCGGTGGCCGGAGGAGCACCCGGAACGGGCCGCAGCCGTCGTCGGCCGCATCGTCCGGAGCGCCCGCCGGGACCGACCGGCGACGGACCTGACGGGCAGGATCCCGGCCGCGCCGACGAGTATCGGCCAGTCGAACCCGAACGATGTCCAATTACCTTGCATTGACACTGCCTTGACCATCATTTTAATGTCGGCACGGCGGCGTCGGACGACGCCGCCGGCTACCCCGACACACCTCGGAGGTCCGAATGGAACAGCTCATCAAGAAGATGACCCAGGACGACAAGTGGAAGGGCTGGGTCGCCGCCAACTCCGCGCAGAACGCCAAGGACGGCTGCATCAGCGTGGCCAAGTCCGGCTGCATCAGCGTCGCGAAGTCCGGCTGTATCTCCTGACGCACCACCCGCACGACGTGGGCCGGGCCGGCGCACCGCGCCGGCCCGGCCTCCGCCCGCAGACCCACGCCGGCACCTCACGGCAGCGGGCCGCCGATGCTCCGCGTACTCACCGGAGGTGACAGTGAACGGCCAGCCGACCGCCGAGGTGGTCGACCGGATCAGGGACATTCCGATCTACCGGGCCTCGATCGAGCAGGGCCACTTCCCCATTCTGGAGAAGCCCGAGATTGCGCGCGGATTCCCGGACAACTGGATGACTCCGGCCCTCGCCGCCGCGCTCGAAGCCGGCCAGGCGGAGTTCGTACTCTCCACGGGCACGAATCACGCAAGAATGCAGATCATCCGCCCGCCGTACTTCCTGCTGAACTCCTACTACCGGCTGTGGAGCGAGCACCCCGAAATCGCCGCGACCTGGGAGCAGGGCTGCCGACGGGTCTCCCTCACCACCGTCCTGGCCACCGAGCACGTCGCCCGGGTCAACGCCAGGAAGCGGGGGGAGGACCCGGCCCCCGAGCCGGCCCTGAGCGACCGGTGGCTCGACGACCGCACCGTCTACCTCAACCTCCGCCTGGACCCGGCCCGGTGGCAGCGGGCGGACGTCGAACGGATGCTCGGGGAGATCGAGGAGGCGCGGCTGGCCCACCCGGAGGGCCGCTACCACCTCGACTGCTCCGGCTACCACCTCGCCCACCTGGTGCGGAAGGCCGTCGAGTGGGGCCTGTGGGAGAGGTTCCCGCAGCCGGCCAGCATCGTCCACGCCTACGAGTACACCCCGGTGAACGTGGTCCGGTACCTGCGGGCACACTTCGACTGCCCGATCGTGGACCTGTTCGGCAGCACCGAGCTCGGCTACCTGTACTACAGCGACCGGACCGGCCGGTACCGCCCGTACCTCGACCGGATGAGCGTCGAACTCCTCCCGGTCGCCCCGGGCAGCGAGATCTACAGCCTCATCGTGACGAGCGTGCGGAACCCGTACATGCCGCTGGTCCGCTACCGCTCGGGGGACTGCGTCCGCACGCTGGACGGCAGCCCGGACCCGGACCGCATCGCCCGGTTCTGCGGCCGGGAGAAGGAGCTCCTCACCTCCCCCCGCGGGCCGGTCGCGCAGGGCGACCTCGACGACCTCGTCGGCGGCGTCGCGCCCCGGATCTTCCTGCACCGCCTGCACGTGGGCGGCCCCGACGACGAGGCCGTGCTGCGCTGCACCACCTTCGACGGCTCCCCTCTCGACCCGGCCGAGGCCGAGGCCCTGGCCGACGGCGTCCGGCGGCTCACCGGACGGCGATGTCACGTCGAGCACCGAGAGCACCTGCCGATCGGCAAGTCGGGCAAGTACGCCTGGCTCGCGACGGACGGCCGACCAGCGGACGGAGAAGCATGACCACCCAGGCCCACGTCTCGGCCGACGACCTCAAGGCCCTGCTCGGCGACGTCCTGCACGCCGAGGCGGTCGCGTACACGGCCGACCGGACCGGCGTGACCCCGGCCGAGGCCGAGCGCCAGGTCACCGAGTGCCTGCGCTACCTCTACCTCGTCTCCCGCTACCGCGAGGAGCTCGCCGGACTCTTCCTCCCCGTCGAGCAGGACATCGACGAGATCTGGCACTACCTCATCCTGCAGACCCGCGAGTACCGGGTCCTGTGCGAGGAGCGCCTGCCGGGCGGGTTCTTCATCAACCACCGCAGCATCGCCTACGAGGCGTACCAGGAGGAGCCCGGCCGGGAGCGGGCGGCCGAGGAGGCCCTGCGCTGGATCCCCCTGTACTGCCGGGAGTTCGGCCCCTTCGACGAGGGGACGCCGGCCCACTGGACCATCGTCCGCTACCTGCACGAGGACATGGAGATGTCGCTGGAGGAGATCTCGGCGCTCCGCCCGCTGGCGTCCGCATGACGCTCCCGTCCTCGGCCTCCTCCTCCGCCTCCTCGCCGACCGTCGCGGATTCCGGCCGTCCGCCCGAACACCCGGCCCAGCGGCGGGTCCTGACCGTCCTGGTGATCTCCCAGGTGGTCAGCGGCGCCGGGCTCACCGCGGGCATCGTGGTGGGTGCGCTGCTCGCCGAGGAGATGCTCGGGTCGACCGGGCTGGCCGGCATCCCGAGCGCCCTGTTCACCGGCGGGTCCATGCTCGGAGCGCTGGGTATCGGCCGCCTCTGCCAGCGCCGGGGGAGGCGGCCGGGGCTCGGTCTCGGCTACGCGGTCGGCGCCCTGGGCAGCATCGGCGTGGTGGCGGCGGTGGCCGCCGACAACGTGCCGCTGCTGCTCGTCTCGCTCCTGGTCTACGGCGCCGGCACCGCCACCAATCTGCTCGCCCGGTACGCGGGCGCCGACCTCGCCTCGCCGGACCGTCGCGGCCGGGCCCTGAGCCGGGTCCTGCTCGCCGCGACGCTCGGCGCGGTCGCCGGCCCCAACCTGGTGACCGTCACCGGCGACGTGGCGCAGGCCTGGGGGATCCCGCGCCTGGCCGGCCCGTTCCTGCTGGCCGCCTTCGGGTACGCGGCGGCCGCCGCCGTCCTGGGCACGCTGCTGCGGCCCGACCCGCTCCACCTGGCACGCGCACAGGCGGCGGAGCGCGAGAACGCGGCGGCGCGGGAGAACGCGCGGACGGCGAAGGAGCCGGACGGGAGCGGTGCGGTCGCCGCCGAGGACCGGACGGCACGCGGGCCCGGCGTCGCGACCGGACTGTGGGTCATGCTGCTCGGCCAGGTGGTCAAGGTCGCCATCATGACGATGACACCCGTCCACCTGGCCGCCCACGGGCACGGCACCGGCGCGACCGGGCTCGTCATCTCGCTGCACATCGGCGCCATGTTCCTGCCGTCCCCGCTCAGCGGCATGCTCGTCGACCGCCTGGGCGCGCTGCCGGTCGCCGCCGCCTCCGGCGTCACCCTCTGCGCCGCCGCCGTCCTCGCGGGCATGGCGCCGACGGACTCGGTGGCCGTCCTGGCCGGGGCGCTGGTCCTGGCCGGGGTGGCCTGGAACCTCGGCCTGGTCAGCGGCACGGCCATCGTCACCGCGGCCGTGCCGCCCACGAGGAGCGCCTCCACCCAAGGGCTGGTCGACGTCGGCCTGGCGGTCGCGGGCAGCACCGGCGGGCTGCTCTCCGGTCTGGTCGTCACGGCCGGCGGTTACAGCACGCTGGCACTGGGCGGCGCCGTCGTCGCCCTCCTGGTCCTCCCCGTGGCCGCCCGGGCGGCCCGCGACACCCGGGCCGCCCGGACCGTCCACGCCGGGTAGTGGCCCGCCGCGCACCGGACCGGCGGCGGGCCACCGGAGCCACCGCACGAACGAGGCGCGGTTCTGCACGGTCATCGCCACCGTGATCGCCTCGACCGACCCTGAACCGAAAGATCTTCGGCGCCCGTCGGTGAGAGGTGGTCAGTCGGGGCGGTGAGAACCGCAAGATTTCCTGCCACGCACCACGCACCACGCGCGCCCGGCGGCGCGGTGCCCCGGCCGAGGTCCGGAGCCGCGGCTCCGGACCGTCAGGGCGCGCGCTGCGCCACCGGATGCGGGCGGCGCAGCTCCGCGTAGACCGACCAGACCACCGAGACCACGGGGACGGCGACGACGGCGCCGATCACCCCCGCCGCGATACTGCCCGCGAGCACCGAGACGGCGACCACCACCGGGTGCAGGCTGACCGCCCGGCTCATGACCAGGGGGTGGAGCAGATGCCCCTCGATCTGACCGATCACCACGATCAGCAGCAGCACCACAACGGCGGTCACCGGCCCACGCGCGGCCAGGGCCACGAGAGAGGCGACCAGCATCGCGATCGGCGAGCCGACCAATGGGACGAAGGAGGCGAGGAACTCCAGCACGGTCAGCGGCAGGGCGAGCGGCACGTCCAGGAGGAACAGCGAGACGCCGACCATGACGGCGTTGCTCGCGGCGACGACGAAGATGCCCCGGGTGTAGCCGGCGAAGGTCCGCCAGGCCGCCCGGCCGCCCCGGTCGAGGCGGTCCGCCGCGGCGGACGGCAGCTGGGCGGACGTCCACCGCCACATCCGCTCGCCGGAGTGCAGGAAGAACACCGACATGAACAGGGCGAGCGCAGCGCCCGTGGCCAGCTCGATCGCCCGGTGGGCGCCGCTGACGGCCGTGCTGATCAGGGTCGAACGGTGGCGGGCCGCGAAGTCGGAGACCTTGTGTTCGAGGTCGTCGAAGGCCGTCGGACCGAGGTGCAGGGGTCGCCCCTGCAGCAGCTTCTCCAGCCGGTCCAGACCGCCCTGGAACTCCCGGGTCAGGCGGGCCATGTCGTTCGCCACCGTCTCCCCGATCAGCGCGAGCAGGCCGACGGGCACCAGGAGCGCCACCGCCAGGCCGACCAGCACGGCGAGCGGGCGCGGAACGGCACGGGCGGCCAGGTCGACCAGCGGCCGGACCACCGAAGTGATCACCAGCGCGAGGAAGGCGGCGAGCGTGATCAGGTGGAACCGGCCCAGCACCGTCAGCACCAGGTACGCGGCCACCGCGACGACGAGCAGCCGCCACGCGTAGTCCGACAGGCGGCGCAGCCCCCGGCCCGCGCCCCCGCCGCCGTCCGCCACGGGGATCGGCCGACGGGGCCCGGGCCGTCTCACCGGCATGCCGCACCGCCGACGGCCGCACACCGGAGGCGGGCCCCGGGCCCGAAGGCGCCGACGGCGACCGCCCGGGCGCCGCCGGCCCGGTCCTCGGGGCCGGACGGGTGCCCGTCCGGCCCCGAGGACCGGGCGTGGCACCGGGAACAGCTGGGGTGCGAAAACGGCATGCCCTCTGCATAGCGGCTGGTCCGCTCCCCGGGCAGTTCCCGCGCCGACGGTCACCCGCCCCACGGGCGATCCCACGAGCTCCCACCGCACCACGTCGCGTCGATACTCCCGCTCCTCGCGACCCTCTGCCGGGCGCCCGGCAGACCTACGGTACGAGCACGTGGCGGTACCAGCGGCGGTGCACCAGGGGTTCGACGCACAGCACGGCGGCGCCCGCGGCCACGCCGACCAGCTGGGAGGGCCAGCCTCCGCCGTTGACCAGGGCACCGAGGCAGGCAGCGGCGACGGCGACGGGCCTCAGCAGGGTCAGCGGCCCCAGGCCGACGACCATCGCGAGCGTGCCGGCGCGGAACGGCAGGAGGAAGTACGCGGCCAGGGAGAGCAGGACGGCGGCGGCGTAGAACGCGAGCGGGACGAGGAAGCCTGTGCCTCCGGCCGTCAGCTGCTCGTACGTCCGCACCCGGTCCGGCCGACGGTCGGAGCGAGAAGGTGTGGACGGAACGGGGCGCGCCGGAGAGACCCGCCAGGCCCAACGGCGGCTCGCTGGTGCGGGCCAGGGCATCGGCCACCACCTCCCGGCCGCGGATCAGCAACGGTGGCGGGTGGCCGCAGGTCGCCCAGTGCAGGGTGCCGGTCGCGAGGTCGAGCCTGGCGAAGACGCCCGTGACGAAGCGGTCGGGGAACCACCGCTGGATGGCGTCGTCGATGGTGGCGACGAGGTCGGGCAGGTCGGCGCCGTTGCGGCGGGCGTTGCGGCACGCGGCGAGGGCCACGGCGGCGGTCAGGCCGGACGCGAGGTCGTGCCCCATCGCGTCCAGGACCGCCGCGTGCAGCACACCCTCGGCCAGCGAGTGGTCGAAGGCGTCACCGCCCAGGTCGTAGGCGGGTTCCAGGACGGCGGTCGAGATGACCTGGCTGTTGGAGACGGTGCGGACGGGGAGGAACGCGCGGAGCATCTCGGCGGGCAGGCTCATGGTCTCCGCCCGGGTGCTGCGGGCGTAGCTGTCGCTGGTGTCCCGTTTGGAGGTGATCACCATGGCCGTCATCGCCGCGAGGAGCCTGCACCGCCGCAGCCCGCCGGCGTCGAGGCCGGTGGTCCGGACACCGAGCACGCCGAGCCGCTCGGCACCGTCGACCAGGGGCAGCCAGGCGAGCAGTGTGTCGGCCCCGTCCTCACCGACCCGCAGTGCCCCGGTGCGGTACGCCCAGCCGGCGAGGGTCCCGTCGATCGGCAGGTTGGCGCCGCCGGCCAGCGGGAACAGCTGGTTCTGCTGGATGTCGGCGAGGTAGACCGTGCTGGATCCGAGGCCGAGGGCCTGCGTGTACCGCTGGGCGATGGTGGGCACGTCGGCGGGGTCCAGCGTGCGTCTGGCAGTGAGGAACTCCTCCAGCAGTTGTTCGCCCAGGTTCAGTGGCAAGGTCTCGTCGGCCATCGTCCCAGCCGATCCCGCGCACCGCACGGCCGTCGGCCGACACGGCGGAGCCGGCCCGAGGTTCGCCCGTACCAGGTCCGGATCTCACCCGATCGGCGCACAGCCGGGACGGATCGCCGGTGCGGGGGTGGTGCCTCGGGGACGCCGCGGGGACGCCGCGCCGGGCCGGACGGGGGTCCCCTCAGCCGCGCCCGGCATCGAGATGCGACCCGCGTACCCGCTTGATGCCGACCAGGACCCGGTAGCGGTCGCGCGCGCCGAACTCGGCCAGACGCCAGACCACCGGGCGGCCCACCTCCGCGCACAGGTGCAGGACGGTGTCCCCGCCCGCGCAGACTCCGACGTGCGCCCCGTAGGCGTCGTCGGTCGCGTTGAAGAGGAGCAGGTCCAGCGGGCGCGGGGTGCTGACCCGCCGGGTGGCGTCCCGGTCCTCCCACAGGTCGCTGGAGCGCAACGGCGGGACGACGCGGCCGAAGTGGGCGAGCACCGCGTAGGCGTAGAGCTGGCAGTTCGCCCCGGCGGCGAGGCCGGGGCGCTCGGCAACGGCGGGTGAGCCGGGGTGGCGGGCGCCGACGTACGGGACGTCCCACAGGAGCTGGGGCAGGGTGAGGGCCGGCTGCGGCGTCGGGTCGGGGGGCACGGGGCACCACGCTAGCCGCTGCCCGCGCCGCGGAAGGCGGCGCACCCGGTCGGGCCGGGCGCGGGGGCACCGGTCCGGAGGGGCGTCAGTCCTCCAGCAGGCGGCCGATGAGCTCGGTCGCCGAACCGGCCTCCGCGTCCTCGGCGGCGCACCGCACGTCGAACGCGGCGTCCCTGGCCCTCGACAGGGCCTCGGCGTCCCGGCTCCCGTCGAGGAACGACGACCGCTTCGGCGCGAGGTGCATGAGCACCCGGTCGTCGCTCCAGTCCACGGTGGCCGTCAGGAGCCCGCCGTCGTCCCCGGCCATGAAGGCGGTCATGCCGCGCAGGGCGGTGAACGCCCAGACCAGCGCGGGGAGACGGAAGTCGACCCGGGCCTCGAAGTCGAGCGTGAGCGAGCCGGAGTCCTCGTCGAACCCGACCGTCAGGCAGCCGTCGCCGTCGAGACCGCGCAGCAGACCCGCGTAGTCGCCGTCGATCCAGCGGTCGCACTCCCGGACGGCACCGGCCAGCTCCGCGCGGTACCGGCGCCGCACGTCGCCGTCGTTCCAGGCCTCGCAGATGCCGGTCCAGTCGTCCTCCGCCCAGGTGGAGGCGGGGGCGACCGGCGCTCGCAGGTAGGCCGACAGCCGTGGCCGCGCGATGGCCGTCGCAGCCGACATCATGACGTACTGGGACATCCGTTCCCCCGGTGGTGAACTTCTGCGGCGCGTCGACTTCGTTTCCGTCAATTCCGCTTCCGGCGATTCTGCCCGGGTCGATCCGCCCGCGTCGATCCCCTCGGCGAGCGGCAGGGCGGCGAGCGGGCCCGGCGAGCAGGCAGGGCGGCGCACCGCACTCGCGCACCGGCAAGGATCATCCGGACCGGCATGCCCGACCTCGTGAGGAACGGCACCGCCGCAGGACGTGCGGCCCCTCCTCGGGGTCCGCACCGCCCGCCGTTGCCCAGGCAGGGCCCGGTGGCGGCGTTCCTGATCCGGGCTCCCCCGCCGTCCGGGAGCAGCTGCCAGGCTGCTCGGGCCGAGCCCGGCCGGGCCTCGCGGGGAGCACCCGGGCGTTCCGTTCGGCCGCGCCCGTCGGGGGCTCGGCCGGCGGTCCGCGAAGCTCACGAACCGCCGACGATGCGCCAGGCGACGCGCTTGCGGGCAGTGCTCCCGCACGCCACGTGCAGGGCGTCCTCGATCAGCCTGACCTGCTCGCGGACGGCCCTCGCCCAGGCCTGCTCGCGGACGTACGCCTCGATCGTCTCGGCGTCGTCCCTGCGGCGCGGCACACCGATCAGGGCGGTGCGCAGGGCCTTGAGACCGGCCTGCATGGCGAGCACCTCGGCGTCCAGGTAGAGGCGGAGCATGCAGGCCAGCTCCAGCGGGTTCCGGTGGAACACCTCCTCGTGACGCCACCGAGCCGGGGCGAGGTCGAGCAGCCAGTCCTTCGCCGACTGTTCGAACTCCGGGCTGCCGGGGCGGCGCACGGCACCCGGCCAGCGGGCCGAGGACGATCGGGCCGGCCTGGGCCTGGGCACCCCGTCGGGTGCTTCGCTGCGCGTCATGGTTCATCACCCCAGGTGCCATGGGACCGTTCCCCGCCGCTTCGCACCTCGTCCGTCCGGCGGCTGCCGGGCGGACGGAGGCCCGGGGTGTCCGGTCGGCCGGAACGGACGTGGAGCGACCGCCGTGCCGTCCCAGCCCGGGCGATTCGGGTGCGATGAGTCTCAGACCTGTGACCTGCGCTGTCAAGCAACGCCGTCCGGTTCGCACGGACCGGGAGCGGGTGGTCCTCGTACCGGTCCGGCCTCGGCGATCCCGGAGGCAGCCGGCGCGTACCGTGGGGCAGTCGATTGCGCGGGGGGAGGCGGTCCGGACTCCGTCGCGGGTCCCTTGCGCATCGCCTTCGCCTGTCAACCGAGAGGAACCCCATGACGCAGGACCGGTCGGCCACCGCAGACGAGACGGCAGGCCCCGTGCTGCCCGCACCCCGGACCCCCTCTCCTCGCGAAGCACCGGCGCTGAACTGGGGAGTGATAGCCCCGGGCGGGATCGCGGGCTACTTCACGGAGGCGCTGCAGAAGTACACCCGGCAGAAGGTCGTGGCGGTCGGCTCGCGCGACGCCGAGCGTGCCCGCGCCTTCGCCGACCGGTTCGGCATCCCTGCGGCCTACGGGAGTTACGCCGGTCTCGTCCAGGACAGCCAGGTCGACATCGTCTACGTGGCATCGCCGCACTCGGGCCATTTCGAGCACGCCATGCAGGCGATCGAGGCGGGCAAGCACGTCCTCGTGGAGAAGGCGTTCACGCGCAACGCCCGCGAGGCCGAGCAGTTGATCGAAGCGGCCCGCAAGCGCGGGGTGTTCCTCATGGAGGCGATGTGGACGCGCTTCCTGCCGCACATCGACGTGGTCCGCCAGGCACTCGCGTCGGGGCTGCTCGGTGAGGTGCACACCGTCATGGCCGACCACGGGCAGCGGATGGACCCCGACCCGTCGCACCGCCTCTTCGCGCCCGAGCTGGCGGGCGGCGCGCTCCTCGACCTCGGCGTGTACCCGGTCTCCTTCGCCTCGATGGTGCTGGGGCCTCTCACCTCGGTCACGGCGGTGGGCACGAAGACCTTCACCGGCGTCGACGGCCAGGCGTCGATCGTCGTCACCGCCGGGTCCGGAGCACACGGCGTGTTGAACACGACGCTCTTCGCCCGTACCCCGACCACGGCGTCGATCTCGGGAACGCACGCCCGACTGGAGATCGACAGCCCCTTCTACGGATCCGCCGGGGTCCGTCTCATCGGCCGGGACAACCGGCTGCTCGACACGTTCGTCCCCTCCCAGCGCGACGGGGGCCTGTGCTACCAGGCCGCCGAAGCGGCCCGGTGCATCAGTGCCGGGCGGCTGGAGTCCGAGCTGATGCCGCTCGCCGAGTCACTGGCCGTCATGCACGCCCTGGACGACGTTCGCCGCGACCTGGAGGTCGTCTTCCCCGGCGAGTGACCGGCCCCGGAGCACCGGGCCAGTCCAGCGGAGCATGCGACTCGCGGTCGAGAGCGGTGCGCCCGCGGGAGCGGGGTGCGGTGCGGCGGCCGGACAGGGCACTCGACGACGGGGCCGGGTCGACGCCGCACCGCTCGCCCGCCACGGCCCGTTCTGGAGACGGGTTCAACCCGGTGCTTCCGCACGCCCCTGTGTGTGCCGTGTGCGCCCGCGAGCGGGCGGGGAGGACGGACCTGTGCCGCACGGCCGTCCGCCGTCGGCAGTCGGAAGCCGGGCTCGGAGGGGGTGCCGGGCGGCCCGCTCGTCTCGACCCCGAAGCCCGGGAGCTGCTCTTCCACTGCGCCGGCAACGGCCTGATCGTCGCCGAGACACATGGGAAGCACGGCACGAGGGATCCGCACGTGGCACGCGGGCCCGGGGTGGGCCGCCGCCCGCCCGGCCGGCCCCACCCTGACGGCAGGCCACAGAACCCACCCACTCAACATGTTGCTTTACGTTAGATCATGTTGAACTATGGTGGTGCACTCACCCCCTCGGGCCGCGGCCCCTCGGGGGTGGGCGTCGGTGGCGCCGCCGCACTGCCCCAGCCGGCGGCGCCCCCTCATGACTCCGCCCGGGCCGGGGCATTCTGTGCTCGGCCGTCGCAACGTGGCGGCGGCCGAGCTCCGGTGACGGGCGGGCGCGGAACTCCGTGAGGGTCGGAGGAGTCCGCGACCTCGGGGCCGGCGACTTCGCGCGGCATGCCGAAGCCGCCGGCCCGTCGTACGAAGGTGGCCGCCTCCGAGCGCCCGGCGTCGGCCGGACCTCTGGATTCGTGGATCGAATATGTGACCCACCCTTGTTTTATCGTGATGTTTTCTGTTTGATTGTGTTTATCTCAAGGATGGCCGGATGCCACCCTTCCCCCTGGAGGTCTCGTCATGAGCAGGTACCTGGTCACGGGTGGCGCCGGCTATGTCGGCAGTGTGGTGGCCGCCCACCTGCTGGAGGCGGGTCACCAGGTGACCGTCCTGGACGATCTCTCCACGGGCTTCCGTGCGGGCGTGCCGTCCGGTGCGGAGTTCGTCGA
>NZ_JAQYWW010001105.1:0-360 GCF_036322525.1 Streptomyces sp. BE20
CCCCCCCCCCCCCCCCCCCCCCCCCCCCCCCCCCCCCGCGGCACCAGCCTGCGCCGGCCGACGACCTTGCACCAGGTGACGGGAGTGCAGACGTCTGCGCTTCCGTTCGGCTGGGCGTCCAGCTCCTCCAGGGGGTCGGCGTCGGCGGACCAGGTGTGCGATAGGAAGAGCACACCTCAGAACGCCAGTGCGAATCGGACCTCGAGGAAGCGCTGCTTCGGGGGTAAGCGGGGGGGGGGGTGGGCCCCCCGCCGGTCGGCGAAGGGGGGAAAACCCCCCGGGCGGGGGAACCCCTGGGGCACGGACCCAAAAACCCCCCCGGCCGGGCCCGCCCCCGGGGCCATCGCGCACCGGGGGGCC
>NZ_JAQYWW010001106.1:0-509 GCF_036322525.1 Streptomyces sp. BE20
CGCCCCCCCCGGCCGTCCCCTCTTTTCTGTCGAGTCCGCCCCGCGAGTGGTGGCCGGCGGTGCTGCCTCCGTCGTGACGACCGCCCCTCCGGCGGCTTTGGTCGTGACCGTGACGACCGCCCGTCGGGTGGCAGTGGCGGTGGGTTCCGTCGTGACGACCGTCCGTCCGGTGGTTTCGGTCGTGACCGTGACGACCGTGGCGGCGACCGCGGCGGCTTCCGTCGTGACGACCGCCCCTCGGGAGGAAGCGGTGGCGGCTTCCGCGGCCGTGACGACCGCCCCTCCGGAGGCAGCGGCGGCGGTTACCGTGGCCGCGAGGACCGGCCGTCCGGCGGCTTCGGGCGAGACCGTGACGACCGTGGCGGCGACGGCGGCGGCTTCCGACGAGACGACCGCCGCTCCTGCGGCAGCGGCGGCGGCCTCCGTGGCGTCCACCCCACTCCGTACCGTCGTTTCGGCCGTGACCTTCACGACAGAACCCGACAGAGCGGCGGAAACCTTCTTGACGA
>NZ_JAQYWW010001107.1:0-408 GCF_036322525.1 Streptomyces sp. BE20
CCCCCCGCGCCGCCCCCCGGCGCGGTCCCCCCCCCTGCCCCCACGCGCCCCGGGGGGGTCCCCGCTGGCGGGCGGCGGGCCGCCGTGGGGCCCCCGGCCCCGACCACCCCCCCCCACCCCCCCCCCCCCCCCCCGCCCCCCCCCCCCCCCCCAAACCCCACCCCCCGCCCACCGGTCGCGCCACCCGCCTTTGACGCAACGTCCAGTCCGGTGGTTGGATAATGGTTTCCTGCCCGGCGGTTGTTGGTTTTGGGGGGGGGGGGGGGTACGGTCCCGGCGTTTGGGGGGCGGGGGGGGGGGGGGGGGGTGGGGGGGGTGGGGTGGGGGGGGGGGGGGGGTGGGTTTGTGACTGTGGGCGTTGTTTTTTTTGTTGTTTTGGGGGGGTGTTTTGGGGGCGGGGGGGGGGCC
>NZ_JAQYWW010001108.1:0-321 GCF_036322525.1 Streptomyces sp. BE20
CCCCCCCCCCCCCCCCCCCCCCCCCCCCCCCCCCCCCCCCCCCCCCCCCCCCCCCCCCCCCCCCCCCCCCCCCCCCCCCCCCCCCCCCCCCCCCGGGTTTAATGATCCGGCGACCCCCGCGATCTACTCTGCCGTGCACACTCTTCCCCTCCCCGACGCTCTTCCGAGCTCACCCCCGGCCACGCACCGGACGGGAGCGCCTGCGATCCGGAGACCGCCCGCCTGGACGCCAGTCACCTCGGGATCTCGCTGTGGCCGGGTGACGCGTGCAGAGGGGTGGGGGGGGGGCGGGCCGGGCGGGGGGCGGGCTGGGGGGGGGCC
>NZ_JAQYWW010001109.1:0-269 GCF_036322525.1 Streptomyces sp. BE20
CCGTCCGCTCCGGCCGGACCCGCCGCCGCCGCGCCGGGCGGTATGGTTCGGACGAGCACACGTCAGAACTCCAGTCACATTGTGAAATCGAGTGTGCCGGCGTCGTCGTGGACCGGGCGGTGGGGGGGGGGGGGGTGGGGGGGGTGGGGGGGGGTTTGGTTTTTGGGGGGGGGGGGGGGGGTTTTGTTGGTTGGGGGGGGGGTGAGGTTTTGGGGGGGTGTTTGGGGGGGGGGGGGGGGGGTGTGTGTGGGGGCGTGGTGGGGGGGGCC
>NZ_JAQYWW010001110.1:0-304 GCF_036322525.1 Streptomyces sp. BE20
ACACGCCACCCGCGTCCGCACCGAAGCCGAACAAGCCGCCACCGAACTCACCGACCGCTCCACCGCCGAACACCCCGTGATCGGACGCGAGTCCGGGAAGCCACTCGAGTCCGCCGCCGACTAGGCCGAGCGGCTCGCCGCAGACTCCGAGAAGGGCGCCGGGGAGGGGCGCGTGCGGGGGGGGGGGGGGCGGGCCCAGCGGCCGGCCCGGGCGGTGGGCGGAGCGCGCGCGCCACAAGCGGTAGTGGGGCCGCCGCCCGGGCGGGCGAAGGGCGTCCGCCGGCGCCGAGACTGGCCTGTGCGG
>NZ_JAQYWW010001111.1:0-320 GCF_036322525.1 Streptomyces sp. BE20
CGCCCCACCCGGTGCCGTCCGCGCCCTCGGCGAAGGACTGGCACCGGCCGTCAGCGGCGCGGCCCCGCTGACGCGAGACCCCGACGAACGACCCCGGCGTCGCCATCACGGGGCCACCACCCGCCAGCGCCGCGTCACACTCCCCGCGGCGCAGCGCCTGCACCGCCAGGTGCAGCGCCACCAGCGAGGACGAGCACGCCGCGTCGACCGTGACCGCCGGACCCTCCAGACCGAAGGTGTACGACACCCGGCCCGACGCGATGCTCCCGCCGGTCCCCATGAAGCCCTCGACCTGCGCCTCGGCCTGCTCCAGGACGGTC
>NZ_JAQYWW010001112.1:0-396 GCF_036322525.1 Streptomyces sp. BE20
CGCGCACCACACACCACCCCCACCCGACCCTCACCCCCCCCCAAACAAAAACCCAACCCAACCCCCCCCCCCCACCCCCACACACCCCCCCCCCCCCCCGCACCCCCCCCCCCCCCCCCCTTTTTTAATGATACGGCGACCACCGAGATATTGACTGCTTTTCTCTCTCTTTCGCTATACGACGCTCTTCCGATCTTACAGGACTACACCTTCACCCAGAGCGGAAGAGCACACGGCAGACCTCCCGTCCCCTTGTGAACAGGCGGAGGCGGGCGGCTGCTGGGCGAGGGCGGGGGGGGGGGGGGCGCGGGGGGGGGGGGGGGGGGTGGGGGGCCCGTGTGGGCTCGGGTTGGGGTTGGGGAGCCTCGGGCCATTTTTGTTTGGCGGGGTGGGGCC
>NZ_JAQYWW010001113.1:0-162391 GCF_036322525.1 Streptomyces sp. BE20
GGCGGCGCGTACCGCCTGCGGGGCGGCCGTCAGGTCGTGGCCCGCGATCCGGGCCTGCCCGCCGTCGGCGCCGATGAGCGTGGAGAGGATCTTGACGACGGTGGTCTTGCCGGCGCCGTTCGGGCCCAGCAGGGCGAAGACCGTTCCTTCGGGGACGGCCAGGTCGATGCCGTCGAGCACGGTCTTGTCGCCGTAGGACTTGCGCAGCCCGTTCGCCGCGATGGCCAGGTCGGTCATGTCGATGCTCCTTAGAGGCTGCGGGCGGTGATGTCGCCGTGGCCGGTGGTCGCGTGGACGGTCAGGTCGGCGGCGCCGTCGGCGTTCCGGAGTGCGTTGTGGATCCGGCCGTGGCCGGTGCCGGCGTCCAGGGCGGCGGAGACTCCGCGGGCGGCGCCGACCTCGATCCCGCCGGCCTCGGTGCGCAGCGTGACGGTGCCCTGGACGGCCTCGGTGATCCGGATGTCGCCCTTGCGGGTGCTGATCTCGGCGGGGCCGCCGAGGCGGGTGACCGAGATGTCGCCGGCGAGGAGGGTGAGGTGGGCGCCGGTGGTCTCGTCGAGTTCGACCGAGCCGTGGGAGAGCTCGACGGTGACGTCGCCGAGGCGTCCGGTGCTACGGAGTTCGGCGGTGGCGGCCTTGGCGTCGACGCGGGAGCCGGCGGGCAGGTGAACGGTCACCTCGACGTGGCCGGAGGAGCCGAGGAGCCGGTTGTCGGCCGAGGTCCGGATCCGCAGGGCGCCGTCGGCGTACTCGACGGTGGTCTGCTCGGCGGCCTTCACGTCGCGGCTCTTCGAGGGGTCGGCGGGGAGGATCGCGACCGTGGTGTCGGCCCGGTCGGCGGCGATGAGCCGGATGCGTCCTGCGGGGATGTCGAGGACGGTGGCGACCGGGGCGGGGGTGTCGAACTTCTGCATGATGCTGTCCTTCGGCTTGTCGTTTCTGACGATGGAAAAGCTACGTTGCTTTCCAAGTCTCGGCAACAAGCTCGTTGCGCAGAAATCCTATTTATGCAGGTGAACGGCTTGAGATCGTTGCGAAGGCTTCGAATCAAATGCAACGATCACCAGCGGGTGCGTTGCAATGATTTGGATGTGAACGCTATGCTGGGGCATCACCGACCATGAAGGAGGCCGCGATGCCGGGAGGCAGGCTCACCCAGCAGGAACGCCAGCAGATCGCGTCGGGGGTGGCCGACGGGCTCGCCTACGCGGAGATCGCCAGGCGCCTCGACCGTCCCACCTCGACCGTCACGCGCGAGGTGATGCGCAACGGCGGCCCCACCGCCTACCGGGCCGACCTGGCCCACCGCGCCACCGAGCGCCGGGCCCACCGGCGCACGCCGACCGCCCCCCGGGGCGCGCAGGAGCCCGCGCAGGCCCACGGCCGCGACGCCGAGGCGGTGCGCGAGTACGAGGAGACGTTCACCACCGTCCTGATGGCTTCGGGCATGCCCAAGATGATGTCGCGGGTGATGGCCTGTCTCACCCTCACCGACACGGGCAGCCTCACCGCGTCCGAACTCGCCCAGCGCCTCCAGGTCAGCCCGGCGTCCGTCTCCAAGGCGGTCACGTTCCTCGACAGCCAGGGCCTCGTCCGCCGGGAGCGCGACGAACGCCGGCGCGAGCGCTACGTCGTCGACGACGACGTCTGGTACCAGACGATGATCGCCAGCGCCCGCGCCACCGCCCAACTCGTCGAGATCGCACGGCAGGGTGTCGGCATCCTCGGCGCCGACACCCCGGCCGCGGCGCGCCTGGAGAACATCGCCCGCTTCGTCGACTTCGTCAGCGAGAGCATCACCCGGGCCGCCGAGCAGGCCCGCGAGATCCTCCACACGCGGGTCGATCCGGGGGCGGGCGGTACGACCTGAGGGCCCGTCCCGCGCCGCGCGGCCCGGCCGGTGTCGAGCCGGCCGGCCGGTCGGCCCTCGGTGAACCGCGCGGAACGCGGAGAGCCGCAGCCGGCCGGCGGTGCGCCTGCGGCTCTCGTCCGGTCCGACGCTCCTGCGGCAGGGCCGGCGGGGCGGGCGGATCGCCCCCGCGGCCGCACCGGAGCTCGCCCGGCGGACAAAGCTCTAGTGGACGCAGAACTCGTTGCCCTCGGGGTCCTGCATGACGACCCACGAACCGGCGGGCTCGTCGACGCGGGTGAGGACGGTGGCGCCGAGGGCCCGGAGGCGCTCGACGGCGTCGTCGCGGGTGCCGGGCTCCGGATGCACGTCGAGGTGGAGGCGGTTCTTGCCCTGCTTCGGTTCGGGGACCTGCTGGAAGAGGAGGCGGCGGCCGAGCCCGGTGTCGGTGGCCGGGTCGTGCGGGTCCTCGGGGTGGCGGACGGCGGCCAGGGTGCGCCAGGCGTGGCGGCCCCCGACCTCGGTGACGAGGTCGGTTCCGGCGGCTCCGGCGGCCAGCAGGCGGTCGATCAGGGCGCTGTGGTCCTCGACCGTGTAGTCGAGGGCGGCGGCCCAGAAGGCGGCCTGGCGGTGCGGGTCGGCACAGTCGATGACGAGCTTCCAGTGCAGTGGCATGTAACCGGTTATACCGGTAATCATGGGTGACGGGCAATCACTGTTCGGCGCGGGGTGTCAAAAAGGTGGCCGTGTAGGGCAGTTGATGGAGGGAATACTGGCTGGACGGAGAGCGGGGAGGGGGATCGGCTGATGGTGCGAGAAGACCCGCCGGCGGGGGTGGAGGCGCAGTTGCTGCCGGAGCTGTTCCGGACGGCGGACCGGGCGTCCCTGGAGGGGCAGCAGCAGACACTGCGCTGGTACCGGGGCCTGATCGGGATGCTGGTGCTCGCGGCCGCGGTCGGGGCGCTGCCCGGTCCGGACGATCCGGACGAGGGCAGCCTCGTCCCGCTCTTCTCGGTGGTGGCGTTCCTGATCGCGGGCTACTTCTGGTCACGGCTTCGCCGAAGCAACCCGCAGGGGCGGTGGTACGAGGCGCGGGCGGCGGCCGAGTCGGTGAAGACGCTGGCCTGGAAGTACTCCGTACGGGCCGGGCCGTTCGAGGGTGACGCGGATTCGGCCGACGTCGACCGGGGCTACCTGCTCCAGATGGAGGACGTGCTGCGGGCGTTCGAGGACCCGGAGATCGTGCCGCCGGGGACGGCGGCCGAGATCACGCCGGAGATGCGCCGGGTGCGGGCGGAGTCGCTGACGGCCCGGCGGACGCTGTACCTGCGCACCCGGGTGGAGGGGCAGCGGACGTGGTACCGCTCGCGGGCCGAGTCCTGCGAGTCGCAGGCGGTCACCTGGGGGCTGGGCATCGCGACGCTGATCATCATCGGCGCCGCCGCGGCGATCGCGCAGGCGACCGGCGCGCTGCAGGTGCACGTCTTCGGGGCGAGCTCGGCGGCGGCCGCGTCGATCATCGCCTGGACCCAGCTGAAGCAGCTCCGCCCGCTGGCGGCCGCGTACCAGCTGGCGGCGCGCGAGCTGGAGAACGTCGGCAACCAGCTCTCCGACCTCGACGTGCGGGCTCCGGACGCCGAGCAGCGCTGGGCCCGGCTGGCAGCCGAGGCGGAGGACGCGGTGTCGCGCGAGCACACCACCTGGCGTGCGCGCCGGGCCTTCCCGCGCTGACGGGGCCGTCGGCCGGACGGACGCGGGAGGCGCGGGAGGCAGGAGAAGGGCGAGGGGCCCGGCCGCGTCGGCGGCGGGCCCCGTCGGCGTGCGCGGGCGGCGGTCCGGCGGGGTCGCCGGCGCGGTCAGGAGTCCAGGGGCGCTAGACCGAACGGGTGGCCGGCCGGGTCGATCAGGACCTTGAGCGTCCGGCCGTGCTGGTACGTGGGCTCGGTCGCGCCGAGGGCCAGCGCGCGGGCGGTGGTCGCCTCCAGGTCGTCGACGTAGAAGTCCAGGTGGAAGTGCTTGCCGCCGTCCGGCTCGGTCCAGGGCTCCGGCCGGTAGCCGTTGACGCGCCCGAAGCCGAGCGGGCTGCCGCCCTCCGGGTTGTCCAGGATCGCGAACTGCTCGTCCACGTGCCGCGTCTCCCACCCGAGCAGCTCACCGTAGAAGGCGGCCAGCGCGACCGGGTCGGCGCAGTCGATGGTGACCATGGCGAGCCGGGCGAAGCCGGTGTCGTTCTGCTCGGTGGCGAGGTCGGACATGGTCTGGTCGGCCCTTCTCCTGAGGGATGGGTGGGTACCCGTGCTTCCAGCATCGCGCTCGGCGCGGCCCACGGCACGGCGGGCCGGACCGCGAGCCGGCCCCGGGCGGGGTGGTGGACGGCAGGAGGGCGGGAAACCGGTTTTCTTTAGCGAGAGTAATGACGTAGGCTAAGGACATGCCCGAGATGTCCGAGCAGGACCTCGTAGCCATCAGTCAGCTGCGATCGTCCGCCATGCGCCTCTCCCGTCGCCTGCGTCACCAGCGGGTCGAGGAGTCGCTCAGCCCTACCGAGATCGGAGTGCTGGGCACCCTCGCACGGTGCGGGAAGGCCACACCGGGTGAGCTCGCCCGGAAGGAGCACGTACAGCCGCCCTCGATGACCAGGATCGTCGCGATGCTGGAGGAGAAGGGCCTCGTGCGGCGAGAGCCGCACCCGGAGGACCGCCGTCAGGTGGTCGTCAGCAGTACCGAACAGGCCGAGACGATCCTGGCGGAGAGCCGAAGCCGCCGGAACGCCTGGCTCGCCGAGCTCGCCGAGGGGCTCGACGAGGAGGAATGGGCCGTCCTCCGCGAGGCCGCGCCCGTGCTCTACAAGCTCGCACACCTCTAGGCACCGCCGTTCCGGTCAGCCGCCGGAGGACGAAGGAGAACCGCATCACCGCAGGACCGACCACCGAAACCAGGAGCGCGACGGCCATGCCACGGGCCGTCGCGCCGCGAGGGGAGACCACCGTGACACCGCCGGCCGCAGCCAGCGCCGCCATCCGCACCGACGACCACCGGACCGCCGACCCCGCCGCAGCGGGCGCCGCGGCAGCCGACGCCGAGGCGCCCGCCCCGACGGGGCTGCCGGGCAACGGCGACGACGACCCCGACGAACGCACCGCGGCGGAGGACCCCGCCGCTCCCGGCCGCGCCCACCCGGCGCCCGCCGCCACCCCTCCCGCGGCGCGCCCCGCGCGGCCCCTCTCCGAGGCCACGCCTCCCACGGCGGAGGCCGACGCTCCGGCCGGTGCCCGTTTCACCCGGCCCGGGGGGATGTTCTCCTCCCTGCGCGTCCGCAACTACCGCTACTACTTCGCCGGTCAGGTGGTGTCCAACACCGGTACCTGGATGCAGCGGATCGCCCAGGACTGGCTGGTGCTCAGCCTCACCGGCAGCCCGCTCGCCGTCGGCATCACCACCGCCATGCAGTTCCTGCCGATGCTGCTGCTCGGCCTGTTCGGCGGGGTGCTCGCGGACCGGATGCCCAAGCGCCGGCTGCTGATCTTCACCCAGGGGGCGATGGGCCTGCTCGCCGCCGGCCTCGCCGTGCTGACCGTCGGTGGCGTCGTGACCCCGTACTACGTGTACGTCTTCGCGCTGCTGCTCGGCCTGGTCACCGTGGTGGACAACCCGACCCGGCAGGCCTTCGTCTCCGAGATGGTCGGCCCGAAGGACCTCGCCAACGCGGTCAGCCTGAACGCCGCCAACTTCCAGACCGCCCGGCTGGTCGGCCCCGCCGTGGCGGGCCTGCTGATCGCCGCGGTCGGCAGCGGCTGGGCGTTCGCGGTGAACGCGCTCTCCTTCGCCGCCGTGATCGGCGGGCTGCTCGCCATGCGGCCGGGCGAACTGCGCCCGACCGCGCCGATCGCCCGTGAGAAGGGCCAGCTGCGCGAGGGCCTGCGGTACGTGAAGGAGCGGCCGGAACTGCTCTGGCCCATGGTGCTGGCCGGGTTCATCGGCACCTTCGGCTTCAACTTCCCGACGCTGCTCTCCGGCTTCGCGACCGACACCTTCCACGTCGGCGCCGGGCAGTACGGCCTGCTGAACACCGCGATGGCGGTCGGCTCGCTGACCGGCGCGCTGATCGCGGCCCGGCGCGGCGCGCCCAGGCTGCGCCGGCTGGTGGGCGCCGCGCTGGCCTTCGGCCTGCTGGAGGTGGTGGCCGCGTTCGCGCCCGGCTACTGGACCTTCGCCGCGCTGCTCACCCTGATCGGCGTGTTCGGGCTGAGCTTCAACACCTCGGTCAACGCCGCGCTCCAGCTGGCCACCGAGCCCGCGATGCGCGGCCGGGTGATGGGCCTGCTGGTGCTGGTGTTCACCGGTGGCACGCCGATCGGCGCGCCGATCGTCGGCTGGGTCACCGCCTCGTACGGGCCCCGGCTCGGGCTGCTGGCCTGTGGACTGGTCTCGGCCCTGGCGGCCGGTGTGGTCGGCCTGGTGCTGGCCCGCAGCGCCGACCTGCGGCTCCGCTTCGCCCTGCACCCGGGGCACGGCGGCCGGGTGGTGGCCCTCGTGCCGCGCACCGGGGCGCCGGCCAAGTCCGAGCTCGCCGCCGCCTGCTGACGCCGCACCGGCCCGGACCCCGCGGAGGGGGCCGGGCCGGCGGCGGACGGGTCCGGGTGGAGGGGGCCGGGCCGGCGCGGGCGCCGTCCGGCGGGCTCGTGCCGGGCCCGCGGCTCAGACCCTGATCGCGAGGATCTGGCCCTGCCAGGGGCCGGCCGGCTGCTCGACCTCGAAGGACTCCGTCTCGGTGAAGCCGAGCGCCCGGTACTGGCCGACCAGCTTGCGGTCGCCCCCGGCGAAGCAGTCCACCCGGAGCAGGCCGATGCCCCGGCGGCGGGTCTCCTCGATCGCGTCGGCGATCAGCGCGGCGCCGACCCCCGAGCCCTTCCGGGACCGGTCGGTCACCAGGTTGCGGATGTACACCTCGGGCTCGTCCACCGGGGTGGCGTAGTCGGGGCGCTCCTCGGAGAGGACGCAGGAGCCGACCGCCCGGCCGTCGTCGGCCACCGCGAGCCGGATCAGGTACGGCTCGGCGCCGTACTTCGCGATGTGCTCCACCCTGGCCGGGGTGCCGCTGAACGAGTGACTGCCCCACTGCCGCGTCCGGCCCTGGGAGGCGAGCCAGGCGACGGCGCCGTCGAGCAGGGCGAGGATGTCGGGGATGTCCTCGGGACCCCCGTTACGGATCTTCATGAAAACCGTTCTAGCCCAAACCGTCGTGCGCGGGAAGATGGCCCCATGAGGCTCTTTGTGGCGGTGCTGCCGCCGGTGGAGGCATTGCAGGGGCTGGTCGACGCGGTGGCGCCGGTGCGCGAGCTGCCCGGGGCCGACCGGCTCCGCTGGACGGCGGTCGAGGGCTGGCACCTGACGCTGGCGTTCCTCGGTGAGGTGCCGGTCGAGCGGGTGCCGGAGCTCGAAACGGGTCTGGCCGGGGTGGCCGAGGTGCACGCGGCGCACCCGCTGCGGCTGGCCGGCGCCGGCCGGTTCGGGGACCGGGTGCTCTGGGCCGGAGTGGAGGGCCGGACCTGGGCGCTGCGCCGGCTGGCCGAGGCGGTGAACGACGCCACCGCCGGGGTGGTGGGTGAGGTGGACGCGTTCAGCTTCCACCCGCATCTGACCCTGGCCCGGGCCGGCTCGACGCGCGGGCACCGGCGGGCGGTGCAGCGGGTGGCGGCGGCGGAGCTGGACGGGCTGGCACTGGCGCTCGGGGAGTACCGGGGGCCGGAGTGGGAGGCCGCCGAGCTGCACCTGATGAAGAGCGAGCAGGACGGCGGGTTCGCGCACTACGAGACGGTCCGCTCCTGGCCGCTGGCCCGCTGGAGCTGAGAGCCGGCCGGCGGGCCCGGTTCCCGTGGGCCCGGTTCCCGCAGGCCGGGGCAGGCCGGAACCGGGCCTACCGGGGGCGAGGGGGCCCGGTCAGGGCCACACGCGCATCGCGTCGGCGGCGACCCGCTCCAGCTCGGCGCGGGTCGCGCCGTCGCGGGCGCGCTGCGACATGCCCTGGACCACGGTCGCGGTGAACTGGGCCAGCGCCGCCGGGTCGGCCCCGGCGGGCTCGTGCCCGGCCGCGACGTCGGCGCGGATCAGCGACTCCAGGGCCCGGACGTTGGCGTTGCGCAGCGCCCGGACGGCCTCGACCACCTCCGGCGAGGTGCAGTTGACCGTCGAGCTGATCAGCAGGCAGCCCCACGGGTGGTCGGGGTCGGTGGCCTCGGCGGCGGCCTCGCGCAGCATCCGGGCCACCCCCGCCCGGGCGGTGGGCTCCTCGGCGAGCGCGCGGGCGGAGTAGGCGCCGTGGCTCTCCCGGTAGCGGGCGACCACCTCGTCGAAGAGCGCGCGCTTGTCGCCGAAGGCGGCGTAGAGGCTCGGCGGGCGGATGCCCATGACGGCGGTGAGGTCGGCGACCGAGGTCACCTCGTAGCCGCGTTCCCAGAACAGTCGCAACGCCTGCTCCAGGGCGGCCTCGCGGTCGAAGGCGCGGGGCCGGCCGCGCTGCGCGGCGCCGGCCCGGGCGCCGGTGGTCGGTGCGGCGCCCGCTTCCGTCGTGGTGGTGCCGCTCTTCGCGCTGCTCGTCGTCGCCATGGGGGGATTCTATATCGACCACTACAGAAGGCGTGCTACGGTTCCTTTCATTAGCGACCGCTACATAAATGGGAGGGCGTAGCCATGGGGACGTCGACGGGCAGGCTGGCGGGGAGGACGGCGCTGGTCACGGGCGGCAGCCGGGGCATCGGGCGGGGGATCGCCGAGCGGCTGGGGCGGGACGGCGCCCTGGTCGCCGTCCACTACGGACGGAACGCGGCGGCGGCCGAGGAGGTCGTCAAGACGATCGAGCACGCCGGCGGCCGGGCCTTCGCGGTCGGTGCCGAGCTGGGCGTTCCCGGCGACGCCGAAGCGCTCTGGGCCGCCTTCGACGCGGGGCTGGCAGGGCAGAGGGCGGCGGGGGAAGGGGCAGAAGGCCGGGGGCCGGCCGGGCAGGGGACGGCGGGCAGCCTGGACATCCTGGTCAACAACGCCGGGATCGGCCAGTACGGGCGGATCCACGAGGTGGCCGAGGCCGACTTCGACAAGGTGTTCGCGGTCAACGCGCGGGCGCCGTTCTTCGTCGTCCGGCACGGCCTGGAGCGGCTGCGCGACGGCGGCCGGATCGTCAACGTCTCCTCCGGCGTCACCCGGGTGGCGTTCCCGACGGCGATCGCCTACGCGATGACCAAGGGGGCGCTGAACACCCTGACGCTCACCCTCGCCGAGGAGCTGGGACCGCGCGGGATCACCGTCAACGCGGTGCTGCCGGGCGTGGTCGCCACGGACGTCAACCCCTGGCTGGACGACCCGCGGGCGCGCGCCCGGGTCGCCGCCTACTCGGCCTTCGACCGGGTCGGCGAGGCGTCCGACGTGGCGGACGTCGTCGCCTTCCTCGCCTCCGACGACGCCCGCTGGGTCACCGGCCAGAACCTGGACGCGAGCGGGGGGTCCAACCTCGGCGTCTGACCGCCGGCGGGCCGGGGGTACGCTCGTTGACCGTGGATCCCAAGACTCGTATGCGTATCGTGACCGGAGCCCTGGTGCTGCTGCTGGTCGTCGTGCTGATCAGCTCACTGGTCGGCCAGTAGCGTCCCCGGCGAGGGGGCCGCAGGCGTCCCCGGAGAACGGGAAGGGCCACCGCCCGGAGGCGGTGGCCCTTCGTCCGTCGTGCCGACCGGTCGGGATCAGAGCTGTCCGACCACGTAGTCGATGCAGGCGGTGAGCGCCTCGACGTCGGCCGGGTCGACGGCCGGGAACATCGCGACGCGCAGCTGGTTGCGGCCCAGCTTGCGGTACGGCTCGGTGTCGACGATGCCGTTGGCACGCAGTGCCTTGGCGACGGCGGCGGCATCCACGGCGTCGTCGAAGTCGATCGTGCCGACCACCTGCGAACGCTCGTCCGGGTTCGCCACGAACGGGCTGGCGAACGAGGACTTCTCGGCCCAGCCGTACAGGCGGGACGAGGAATCAGCCGTACGGGCGACGGCCCAGTCGAGCCCGCCGTTGCCGTTGAGCCACTCCAGCTGGTCGGCCAGGAGGAACAGGGTGGCGATCGACGGGGTGTTGTACGTCTGGTCCTTCGACGAGTTGTCGATGGCCGTCGGCAGGTCGAAGAACGGCGGGATGTAGCGGCCGGAGCCGGCGATCTCGGCGGCGCGCTCCAGCGCGGCCGGGGAGAAGGTCGCCAGCCAGAGACCGCCCTCGGCGGCGAAGGACTTCTGCGGGGCGAAGTAGTAGACGTCGGTCTCGGTGATGTCCACCGGCAGGCCGCCGGCACCCGAGGTGGCGTCCACCAGGACCAGCGAGCCCTGGTCGCCGCCGGCCGGACGCGCGATGGGCATCGCGACACCGGTCGAGGTCTCGTTGTGGGTGAGCGCGTAGACGTCCACGCCGGCCTCGGCGACCGGCAGCGGGTGGGTGCCCGGGGCGGTCTTGATCACGCTCGGCTCGGCGAGCCACGGCGCGGCCTTGACCGAGGAGGCGAACTTGGAGGAGAACTCACCGAAGTCGAGGTGCTGGGACTTCTCCCGCACCAGGCCGAAAGCCGCGATGTCCCAGAAGGCGGTGGACCCGCCGTTGCCGAGGACCACCTCGTACCCCTCGGGGAGGGAGAAGAGGCTGCTCACGCCCTCGCGCACGCGCTTGACCAGGTTCTTGACCGGGGCCTGGCGGTGCGAGGTGCCGAGCAGGGAGGTCTCGGTGGCGGCGAGGGCACTCAGGGCCTCGGGGCGCACCTTGGACGGGCCGCAGCCGAAACGGCCGTCTGCGGGCTTGATGTCAGCGGGGATCTGGATCTGAGCCACGGGCGGCAGCCTACCGGCCGGGTCGACCGGGAATCGACGGGAGTCCGCCCGCTGAGATGCGATCTTCCCGGCCGCGAGCTGCGGAAACAGCGGGTCCGGTCGGTACCGGACCCGCTGTTTCGCAGGGGCTCAGTTCAGGGCGGTCGGGGTGGCCGGGGGGCGTGCAGGGCGCGCGGTGCACGCGGGGCGCTGAGTGCCCCGCACCGTGAGCGGCGGAATCAGCCGGCCCGGTGGCCCGGTGGCCTGGTGGCCCGGCGGACTCAGCGGGCGATGGCCTCGTAGCCCTCGATGTCGTGGGGGCTGCGCGGGTTGGGGCCGATGTAGCGCGCGGCGGGGCGCACGAGCCGGCCCGTGCGCTTCTGCTCCAGGATGTGCGCCGACCAGCCGGCGGTCCGGGCACAGGTGAACATCGAGGTGAACATGTGTGCGGGGACCTCGGCGAAGTCCAGCATGATGGCGGCCCAGAACTCGACGTTGGTGGCCAGCACACGGTCCGGACGGCGGTTGTGCAGCTCCTCCAACGCGGCCTTCTCCAGCGCCTCGGCGACCTCGAAGCGCGGCGCGCCGAGCTCCTTGGCGGTGCGGCGCAGCACGCGGGCACGCGGGTCCTCGGCGCGGTAGACGCGGTGGCCGAAGCCCATCAGGCGCTCGCCCTTGTCCAGCGCGTTCTTGACCCAGGTGGTGGCGTCGCCGGTGCGCTCGATCTCCTCGATCATGCCGAGCACCCGGGACGGTGCGCCGCCGTGCAGCGGGCCGGACATCGCGCCGACCGCGCCGGAGAGGGCGGCCGCGACGTCGGCGCCGGTGGAGGCGATGACGCGGGCGGTGAAGGTGGAGGCGTTCATGCCGTGCTCGGCGGCGGACGTCCAGTAGGCGTCGATGGCCTTGACGTGCTTCGGGTCGGGCTCGCCCCGCCAGCGGATCATGAACCGCTCGACGACCGTCTCGGCCTTGTCGATCTCGCTCTGCGGGACCATCGGCAGACCCTGGCCGCGGGCGGACTGGGCCACGTAGGAGAGGGCCATGACGGCGGCGCGCGCGAGGTCGTCGCGGGCCTGCTCGGCGTCGATGTCCAGCAGCGGCTTGAGGCCCCAGACCGGGGCGAGCATGGCGAGGGCGGACTGCACGTCCACCCGGATGTCGCCGGAGTGGACGGGAATCGGGAAGGGTTCGGCGGCCGGCAGGCCGGGGTTGAACTTGCCGTCGACCAGCAGGCCCCAGACATGGCCGAAGGAGACGTGGCCGACCAGGTCGTCGATGTCGACGCCTCGGTACCGCAGGGCGCCGCCTTCACGGTCGGGTTCGGCGATCTCGCTCTCGAAAGCGACGACACCTTCGAGCCCGGGTACGAAGTCGGACATGCACGGCTCCTTCAGTTCTGCGATCGGCGGGCCGCCGTGGTGGGGAGGCACGCCTGTGACCGAATGGTGGTTGGCACTCGGTGCCAGGGTGACAGGCACGGGGTGCATTACGCCATACACCACCGTGCTGATGTTTTCCGGGGGCCCGCTTGACTTTTCGCCCGAAGACCGGTCGTGTCCGGCGAATCTCCGGAACCGCGGCCCAGATTCCGGACAAATCACCGTACGACGGGCGGCCGAACGGTGGCGAGTCACCTTATCTCCCACCGGGGTTTGTCCGGAGGTAGCGGTGCCGGTTGCTTGTCGTACGGGATGATGTTGACGTGCAGACCCCGGACCGCGCCCAGTCGACGCCCCTGACCCCCGTCACCCGGATCCTGGCCGACGAGGCCCGCCCCGGACCGGACCTCACCGTGATGCGCAAGCACTACGCGCACGAGGGACTGGTCGAGGAGCGGCTCGCCGCGGAGCCGGTCGCCCAGTTCACCCGGTGGTTCCACGACGCGGACGAGGCCGGGGTGGTGGAGCCCAACGCCATGGTGCTCTCCACCGCCGACGCCGAGGGGCGGCCCGGCTCGCGGACGGTCCTGCTCAAGGGGTTCGACGCCCGCGGCTTCGTCTTCTTCACCAACTACGGCTCGCGCAAGGGCACCGAGCTGGCCGCCAATCCGCACGCGGCGCTGCTCTTCCCGTGGATCGCGCTGGCCCGCCAGGTGATCGTCCAGGGCCGGGTGGAGAAGGTCGGCCGGGACGAGACCGCCGCCTACTTCCGGACACGCCCGCACGGCTCGCAGCTCGGCGCCTGGGCCAGTGAGCAGTCCAGCCCGGTCGCCTCCCGCGAGGTGCTGGAGCAGCGGTACGCGGAGCTGGAGCGGCGCTACCCGGAGGGCGAGGGGGTGCCGGTGCCGCCGTTCTGGGGCGGCTACCGGGTGGTGCCGGAGATCGTCGAGTTCTGGCAGGGCCGGGAGAACCGGCTGCACGACCGGCTGCGCTACCTGGCCGACCCGGCCGCGCCGACCGGCTGGCGGGTGGAGCGGCTCTGCCCGTGAAGCCTGGCGGGCCGTACGAATGCCCGGACGTCCGTGGGGTGGGCGGTAGGGGCAGCGGTCGGCGGTCCTGGCGGGGTGCGGGCGTCGAGGTCCTGCGGACCCCGGTGGGGCGTGCGCCGGGGCGTGCTCCGCCGCGATCCGGCGGGCCCGGCGTTTGTCCGCCCGAGGGCCGGAATCGGCGGGTACCGTGGGGCGGACGGCATCGCCGCCGACTCCCCGGAGAGGGCGAGCCACATGACGAACGAAACCCCCGCTGCTCCGGCCCCGGCCTCCGAAGGCGCCCCCGGGCGCCCCACGCTCGGTCAGCTCGCCGACCGCACCGACGACTTCCTCGTCGATCTGGTGTGCCGGGCCGGCCTGGCCCACGACCGGCCGGGCGCGCTCTCGCCGGCGGGCTTTCACTCCTCGATCTGACGGCCTGCGCGCAGGGCGCCAACCCGGCTCCCCGGCGGGGTCGGCCAACTCCGGCGGCGCCGTGCGGAAACCGGCAGGATGTGATCCGGTCCGGCCCGGATCGCACTGGTGACGGAACGTCAACTCCACTACGGTGGACGGGTTCGCGGACCGGCCCGGGGGTGCTGAGTGTGGCCGTACTTCTTCTTCAGCTATGCGCGCCGGGACCATCTGGTGGGAGGAGCCTTCGTCGACCAGTTCTTCGCCGACCTTCGCGACGAGCTGGCCCGTATCGCGCCGGAGGCCGGACCGGCCGAACTCGCCTACCGGGACACCGAACGGCTTCGCGTCGGCGACGACTGGGAACAGCAGCTCTCCCGAGTGATCGGCGCCAGTCGCACCATGGTGGCGCTGTACTCGCCCGCCTACTTCGCCAGCGTCTACTGCGGGAAGGAGTGGACCGCGTTCGACCGGCGGATGCGTCGGCACCGCGAGCTGACCGGCGAGACGGTCGCGGCGCTGATCCCGGTCCTGTGGGAGCCGCCGCCGGAGGACCTGCCGCCCGAGGTGCGGCGGATCCAGTACCTCCAGTACGACTTCGGGGCGGCGTACGCCGCCGGAGGGCTGCGGCACTTGCTCCGCTCCGATCCGCACGGAACCGAGTACCGCCAAGTGGTCCGGACCGTCGCGGAGCGGGTCCGGGAGGGGGTTGCCCGTCCGGTGGTCGAGCTGCGGGACCTCGACCTGGCCCGGGTGGAGGGGTGCTTCCCGGCGCCGGACGCCCCGGCCGGGCCGGTCCGCAGCGGCCTGGTCAGGATCTTCGTCGCAGCCGGCCGGGCCGAGGGCCGGGCGGCCGAGCGGGCCGCCCCGGGCATCGCAGCGGGGGCCGATCCGGCGCCCGGGGCCGAGTCGGCGCACGACCTTCTGTGTCGGGGCGGGTGGTACGGCGCCCACCCCCGGGACTGGGCGCCCTACCACCCGCCCCGGCTCCCCTCCCTGGTCGTCCAGGCTCAGCGGGTGATCACCCGGGCCGGGCACAGCACCAGCCTGGACACGGTCGGCCCCGACCTCGCCGCCACCCTGGACCGGGCGCGGGAGAACAACGAGGTGAGCCTGCTGCTGCTGGATCCCTGGGCCGTCGGCCGGGAGCCGTACCGGCAGGTGCTGCGCGAGTTCGACGGGCAGAACCACCCGGTGACCGGTGTCCTGCTGCCCGACGGCGCCGACGACCCGCCGGACGGACCGGCGCGCGCCGAGCTCTGGGAGGGCGTGCGCGAGGTCTTCCCGCGCAACTGGTTGCACCGGTCCGGGCCCGATCCCCTCTTTCGGGTCAGGGTGGCGCGCGAGACCTTCGAAAGAGTGCTGGTCGAGGCCCTTACCACGGCGCAGAACCGCCTGTTGGACCAGATCGACCACGACCCGGCCGCGGTGCGCACGCAGTTCGGGCTCGGGCCGGCGGCGGCGGCCCTTCCCGGGCTCACCATCCCGGCCTGGCCGCCCGTGCCCGCGAGCCCTGCGGGCAGCGGCGGCCCGGCCTCTGCGCCCGTGCCCCCGCGACCGGCCCCCCGGCGCTCCGGGAGCCCCGCCAAGGAGACAGCGAACGATGACCACTGAACAGGCCGCCCTCACGGACGCCGAGTCCGCGGCCCCGACCACACCCGGTACCGGAACCGGCACGGTGGTCACCTTCTACTCGTACAAGGGCGGCACCGGCCGCACCATGGCGCTCGCCAACCTGGGCTGGATCCTGGCCAGCCAGGGTCTGCGGGTCCTGGTGGTGGACTGGGATCTGGAGGCGCCGGGCCTGCACCGCTACTACCACCCGTTGCTGGTCGATCCCGAACTGCACGCCACCGACGGCCTGATCGACCTGCTCCGCGCCTATGTGGACCAGGCGCTTCCCGGCGCCGACGGTGTGCCGGGTGCCGGCCCCGGCGAGTGGCTGGCCGCCCCCGGCCGGCTGGACGGTTACCTCTGCGGCCTGGCGCTCGACCTCCCGGCCGGCGGCCGGCTCGACCTGATGCCGGCCGGGAGGCAGAACGCGGCCTACTCGGCCGCCGTGACCAGCTTCAACTGGCGCACCTTCTACACCCGCCGGGACATCCGGGGCGCCGAGTTCCTGGCCATCCTCAGGGAACAGTGGACCGGCTCCTACGACTATGTGCTGATCGACAGTCGGACCGGAGTGAGCGACACCTCGGGCATCTGCACCGTCCTGATGCCCGACACCGTCGTGGACTGTTTCACCCTCGGCGCCCAGAGCATCCGCGGCGGCGTCGACGCGGCCCGGGCCATCGTCGACGCCGACGAGCGCGACATCCGGGTGCTGCCCGTCCCGATGCGGGTCGAGGACGCCGAGCGGGCCGGGCTCGCGGCCGGCCGCGACCTCGCGCACGACGCCTTCGCCCCCTACCTGGACCGATGGCTCGGCCCCGAACGCCGGGCCGAGTACTGGCGGGACGTCGAAGTGCCGTACAAACCGTTCTACGCGTACGAGGAGGTGCCGGCCACCGTCGTCGACCGGCCGCAGCAGGACCGCAGTCTGCTCGGTGCCTTCGAGCGGTTGGCCGGATGGCTCACCGACGGCCGGGTCCGTGCGCTGCGCCCCGTCCCCGACCGCGCTCGCCGCCGCCTCTACGCCGCCTATCTGCGCACCGGCCGCACCCGCTCCCGACAGGTATGCGTCAGTTACGCGCCCGGCGAACGGATTTGGGCCGAGTGGGCCGCCGCCGTCCTGGCCGGCTTCGGCTACCTGGCCACCCTGCACAGCGCCGGCGCGCCGCTCGAACCCGGTCCGCCGGACCGGGCTCCGCTGCCCGAGGCGGCGGGGCCGCTGGACGGCGACGGGAGGGTGCTCGTGCTGCTCTCGCCCGAGTACGCCGCCCTGCCACGCGGCCGCGAGCTCTGGCGCCGGCTCGCCGCGGCCGGGGAGGAACCCGGTTCGGGCGCGCTGCTGGCCGTCCGCCTCACCGGACCGGCGGGGCCGCTGCCTGCGCCGTTCGCCGGCCACCGGGCCGTCGAGCTGGCCCGGGGACCGGCGGCGGCCGCCGAGAACCAGCTGTTCGAGCTGATCGGCCCGCCGCCCGGCGCCGGCCGATGGCTGGAGACCGGTGAGGAGGCCACGGTCGTACCCGCTCGCTTCCCGGTCGCCCGGCCGGTGCTGTGCGAGCTCCCGCCGCAGCTGGCGGCCTTCACAGGGCGGGACGGCCTGTTGGAGGCCCTGCGCGACGGTCTCACGACCGGCCCGGCCGTCGAGCCGGTCCAGGTCCTGTACGGGATGGGCGGGGTCGGCAAGTCGCAGACCGCGGTCGAGTACGCGTACCGTTTCGCCCCCGGCTACGACGTCGTCTGGTGGGTCCCGGCCGAGGACCCGGCCGGCATTCCGCAGCGGCTCGCCGAACTCGCCCCGGGCCTCGGCCTGGAGAACGACGGCGACGTCGTCCGGTCTGCCCACGCGGTGCTCGACGCACTCGGCCGGGGCCGGCCGCACCGGCGATGGCTACTGATCTTCGACAATGCCGGGGACCCGGAGCAGCTGGCCCCTTGGCTGACGGCCGCCGGCGCCGACGGGCACGTTCTGGTCACCTCGCGGGACCGGCGCTGGGCCCGGCACCGGGGCCGGACCGAGGTGGATGTCTTCGACCGAGCTGAGAGCGTCCGGCTGGTTCGGCACGTCAACACCGGGGCCACCCGCGCCGAGGCGGAGCGGATCGCCGAGCTGCTCGGCGACCTGCCGCTGGCCGTCGGACAGGCCGCCGCCTGGCTCCAGGAGACGCCGATGCCGGCGTCCACGTACGCCGACCTGTTGGACGAGGCGCTGACCGAGATCCTCGACCGGCCGGTGCCGGCCGGCACCGGGGAGCAGCCCGGATCGGGCGAGCCGGGCGGGCAAGGTACGGAGGACCGCTTCCGCCCGAACGTCACCGCCGCCACCTGGCGGATCGCCGGCCGGGACCTGCGCCGGATCAACGCCCCGGCCGCCCGGCTGCTGGAGGTCTGCGGCTTCCTCGGCCCGGACGCCATCCCCATCGGGCTGCTCTACAGCGCCCCGGTGGCCGAGGTGATCGGCCTGCCTCCGGGTGGTTCGGACGACCGGATCGCCGTCGGCGAGATCCTGCGCACCGTAGACCAGTTCAACCTGGCCCGCTACGACCGGGCGGCCGGCACACTCGGCGTGCACCGGATCGTCCAGGCGCTGCTCCGCGACCAGGTGGTCGAGGTCGACCGGGAGCGGGTTCGGTCCGCGGCCCGGAGTGCGCTGGCCCTGGCCGACCCGGCCGATCCGGACGACCCCGCGACCTGGTCCCGGTACGCCGAACTCCTGCCGCACCTGCGGCCGTCCGGCGCGTCCGACTCCACCGACCCGGCGGTCCGGCAGTGGATCGTGCACACCGTCCGATACCTCTGGCACCGCAGCCTGCACACCGTCGGCCGGGACCTCGCCGAACACACGCTCGCCCGCTGGCGGGACGCGGCCGGACCGGGCGTCGAGGACGACCTGACGACCCTCCGGCTGCGGGTCCAGCTCGGCAACATCCAGCGGAGCCTCGGCGTCGTCCGGGACGCGTACGAGACCGACCGGGACGTGCTGGTCCGGTTGCGGGCCGCACTCGGTCCGGACCACCCGTACACCGTCGCCGCGGCCGGCAGCCTCGGTGGCGACCTGCGTCACCTCGGCCGCTACCGGGAGGCCCGCGAGCTCGACCGGGAGACCCTGGCCACCGGACTGCGGGTGCTCGGACCGGACCACCCGCGGACCATGATGGCTGCCAACAACCTGGCCGTCTCCACTCTGCTCGACGGCGACGTCGCCGAGGCGCTCGACCGGCTCGCGCAGTCCCACCAGCGGGAGTACGAGGTGCTCGGCCCGCGCAGTCGCTACACGCTCAACGCGGCTGCCACACACGGCCGGATGCTCCGCGAGGCCGGCCGGTTCCCTGCCGCGCTGGAGCTGCTGGAGGCCGCCGTCGCGGAGTGTCGGGAGGCCTTCGGCGAGGAGCACGACGACACCCTGCGCGCCCGCCGCTACCTCGGGGCCACCCTGCGCCGCCTGGGCCGGTACCGGGAGGCGCTGGACAACGACGAGGACGTGCACCGTCGGCTCCTCCGCCGCAACGGCGCCGGTCACCCGGACACGGCCGCGGCCGCCGGGAACCTGGCCGCCGCCCTCGGCGCTCTCGGCGAGTTCGGCCGGGCCGTCCCGCTCGCCGAGGAGGCCCACCTCCACCACCTCGACCGGCTCGGCCCGGCGCACCCCACCACGGCCACCACGGGCGGGAACCTTGCCGTGCTGCTTCGCCGGGCCGGACGCAGCGAGGAGGCCCGGCGACTCTCCGGCGCGGCGCTGGCCACCCTGCGCGCGGCGCTGGGCGACCGGCACCCGTACGTCGGCCTCGCCCTGGTCAACCATGCCCACGACTCCGCCCTGGCGGGAGACCGGGCCGCCGCCCTGGCCCTGGCGGAGGAGGCCCACGGGTTGCTGTCCGGGCGGTTGGGCCCGGACCATCCGGACGCCCTGGCGGCGGCCGGCTGCCTGGCGCTCGCCCTGGCGGCTGCCGGGGCGGGGGAGCGGGCGGCTGTGACGGCAGAACGAGCTCTCGGACTGGCCCGGCAGGCGTTGGGCCAGGATCATCCGGTGACCCGGGCGCTCGCTGCGGGGGACCGGCTGGACGGGGAGGTCGAACCGCCGCCAGTGTGAGCCCGGCGCCGCTCCGCCGGGCGGCCGTGCGCCGGGCAGGTGTCGCGATGCGACCGCCGAGCGGGTGAACTTCGGCGCGATCTCGCGGCCTGCTGGGGGTAGCGGTGCGAACGGCGGGTCCGATGGGACGGCGCCGCCGCTGCGGTGGCACTACATTTGGGGCGAGGAGGCCGGGACTACTACCCGGCATCGGCAATCTCTAATCCCCTTCGTGGAAGAGAATCGAACATGACATCCGCACTGGACGCCCGCCCCACTGTTGAACTGACGCATCGTCAGGACACGTCCGATCGGGCCAGTCTCGCAGATCTCGCCGAGCTCGGGACGGCGGACCTCGACCGGCTGATCCGACGCGCACTGCCCGGCGCCGATTCAGGCCTCGTGCCGGTCGCTGCCTTCAACTCGTCCATCTGACCAGCCGATCCATCGTCGTCTCCGGCTGAAACCGAGCTGAACCCGAATGGCCATGACGCGCAATCCGCTGCCTTTCACGCAGTTCGTGGTGAAGGTCCACAGTCGGTGCGATCTCGCCTGCGACCACTGCTACGTCTACGAGCACGCTGACACCAGCTGGCGGTCCAGGCCGAAGACCGTCGCCGACGCCGTCCTGGCCAGGGCCGCCGAACGTGTCGGCGAGCACGCGGCCACGCATCGGCTGCCGTCCGTCCGGGTCGTCCTGCACGGGGGGGAACCCCTGCTGGCCGGCCCGGAACGGCTGCGGCGCGCCGCCGAGGAGTTCCGGGCGGCCCTGCCGCCCGGCTGTTCCCTCGACCTGCGGATCCACACCAACGGTGTGCTCCTGAGCCCCGCCTTCTGCGACCTCTTCGCCGAACTGGACGTCAGGGTCGGGATCTCGCTGGACGGCGACCGTGCCGCCAACGACCGCCACCGGCGCTACGCCGACGGCCGCTCCAGCCACCCGCAGGTGCTCCGCGCGGTGGCGCTCCTCCGCCGACCCGAGTACCGGCACCTCTACGCCGGCCTGCTCTGCACCGTCGACGTCGAGAACGACCCGGTCGCCGTCTACCGGGCGCTCGCCGAACTCGAACCCCCGGCCGTCGACTTCCTGCTCCCGCACGCCACCTGGGAGCAGCCGCCGAAGCGCCCCGCCGGACGTGGTCCGGCCCCGTACGCGGACTGGCTGCTCACCGTCTACGACCACTGGGAGGCGGACGGCCGCCCGTTCGCCGTCCGGACCTTCGACTCCGTCCACCGCACCCGGCACGGACTCTCCAGCCTCACCGAGTCGCTCGGTCTGGAACCCTCCGCCCTGGTGGTCCTGGAGACCGACGGCACCTTCGAGCAGGCCGACAGCCTGAAGACCGCGTACGACGGAGCCCCCGCCACCGGGTTGGACGTCTTCACCCACAGCCTCGACGAGGTCGCCCTCCACCCCGGGATGGCTGCCCGGCAGACCGGCCTGGCCGGACTCGGCGCGACCTGCCGGGCCTGTCCGGTGGTCCGTTCCTGCGGGGGTGGTCTGTACGCACACCGGTACGGCGGCGGCAGCTTCGACCACCCGTCCGTCTACTGCGGGGACCTCATGAACCTGATCAACGGCATCGCCGACCGGTCCGACGGCCCCGACCGTCCGGGTGGTCCCGACCGTCCTGGCGGTCCCGGCGCCACCGTCCCCGCGGCCCTGCCGGTGCAGGCCGGCGCGCCGGAGGTGCCGGCCGGGCTCACCGGGGCGCAGCTCGACGAGCTGGCCCGCGGCCACGGCGGAGCGGACACCGTCCGCGCCCTGAACCGTTCCCAACTCGCCATCACACGCGCGATGCTGGCCGCCGTGCGGAGCACCTCCGGGCTGGCCCGCTCGGCCGCCTGGGAGCTGCTCGCCGAGCTCGACTCGGCCGCGCCCGCCGCGGTGGACGCGGTGCTCGCCCACCCCTACGCCCGCGCGTGGGCCGCCCGGCGGCTGGGCGGCGACCCGGCCGCCGGGCTCGGGCCGCTGGCCGGGCTGGCCGCCGCCGCCGCGGTCCGGGCCGGGCGCGGGGACGCCGTCTCCGTCCCGCTCCGGGACGGCGCGCTGCACCTGCCCACGCTCGGCCGGCTGGACCTCGGTGCGGGGGCCCGCGAAGCGGTGGTCACCGGCGGGGCGCGGGGGTTCGCCGTCCGCGCCGACGACGGTTCGTCCGCCCGCCCCGGTGAGGGGGACCCGCGCTGGCGGCCGGTCCGCCGGGTCGCGCTGGCCGGTGGTTGGACGCTCGCCCTGGAGGACGTCGACCCGCAGCGGGACAGCCACCAGTGGCCGGTCTCCGCCCGGTTGGACGATCCCGAACTCACGTCCTGGAGCTGGGCGTTGCGGGAGGCCGTCGAACTGCTGGACCGCGACCTCCCCGAGTACGCCGTCGGCCTGCGGGTCGGCCTGACCACCGTCACCCCGTTGCGTCCGGGCCCGCCCGGCAGGGACGTCAGTGCCGCCGCCCGGCAGGCCTTCGGCGCGGTCGGGATCGCCCGCCCGGCGACCGCGCCCACCCTCGCGCTCCTGCTGGCGCACGAGTTCCAGCACGTCAAGCTGGGTGCGGTGCTCGACCGGGCAGACCTCTACGACCCGGCCGACACGGGGCTGTACGACGCTCCCTGGCGGCCCGACCCGCGCCCGTTGGAGGGGCTGTTCCAGGGCACCTACGCCCATCTGGCGGTGACGGCGTACTGGGGGACGAGGGTCCGGGCCCACGACGGTCTGCCCGGTTCGGCCGCCGACCACGTCCGGGCCCAGTTCGCGCTGTGGCGCCGGTACACCGCCGAGGCGGTGGAGCGGCTGGCCGGCTCCGGCTCGCTGACCGCCCTCGGCCTGCGCTTCGCCGAGGGCATGGGGGCGACCGTCGGCCCCTGGTCGGCCGTCCCGCTGCCGCGGGCAGCCGAGGAGGCCGCCGACCGGGCCCGCCGGGACCGCTCGCCGACGGTGGCGGGCTGACCGCCGGGTCGGTACCCGGCGGGGCCCGGGGCCCGGCCCGCCGGGTGCCGACGCCCGACGCCCGACGTCCGACGCCCGGCCCGCCCGGTGCCCGGCCCGTCGGACGCCCGGCGCACGCCGGGGCCCGGACGCCGGGCGCCGGTGCCCCGTTCCCAGCCGCGCCCCCGCCCACTACCCTGGCCGCGGATCCCCCGTCCGTGGCCGTCACCCCCGGGACATGCCATGACCACCGAGACCCGCGTCGCCGTCGCCTCCGCCCCCGTGACCGCCCCCGCGACCGCCTCACCCCCGCACGCCGTGACCGCCGGTCGCGCGGCGCCGGCCGACGCGCCGCCGCCGACCCGCGACCGGCTCGCCCGCCGGTTCGCCGCGCTCGGGGTCCGGCCGGGCGGCGTCCTGCTCGTACAGGCCTCGCTGCGGGCCCTCGGCCCGGTCGACGGCGGCGCCGCGACCGTCACCGACGCCCTGCTGGACGCCCTCGGCGGACCGTCGCACGGCACCCTCGTCGCCTACACCGCGACCCCGGAGAACTCCTCGACCTCCCGCCTGCACCTGGCCGCCGTGGCCGGACTCACCGAGGCCGAGGCTGCCGCGCACCGGGCCCGGATGCCGCGCTTCGACCCGGCCACCACGCCCTGCTCGCCGACCGTGGGCGCGCTCTCCGAGGAGATCCGGACCCGGCCGGGCGCCCGCCGCAGCGCCCACCCGCAGACCTCCTTCGCCGCGCTGGGCGCCCGGGCCGAGGAGATCGTCCGCCGCCACGACCTCACCTCCCACCTCGGGCCGGACTCCCCGCTCGGCCGGCTGTACGAGCTGGACGCCCGGGTGCTGATGATGGGTGTCCCGATGTCCCGCTTCACCGCCTTCCACCTGGCCGATCTGCAGATGCCCGGCGTCCGGCTGCGCGAGTACCGCTGTTCCGGCCCCGACGGCTGGGTCACCTTCACCGCGCCCGACCTGGACGACCTCCACTTCGCGGAGCTGGGGGCCGAAGTGCTCTCCCGTGCCACGGGGCTGACGGAGCGCCGGATCGGCGGCGCGGATTGCCGGCTGGTCCCGGTGCGCGAGGCCGTCGACCTCGCGGTCGAAGCGCTCCGGGAACTCCGCGGCCGGTAGGCGGGGTGGCACCCGCCGGGGATTCCCGGGCAGCCACCGAGCGCGCCACCGGAGGGCAGCCACCGGACGCGCCACCGAGGAGGCCACCGACCGCGCCCGGAGCGCCCGGAGCGGACAGGCCGGCGAGGCGTCAGGGCGACAGGCGGTGCAGGTCGCGCGGGAAGAGGGTGCTGTACCGGATGTTGTCGGACCGGGTGAGCCGGGCGGTCCACCGTTCGAGGCCGAGGGCGAACCCCCCGTGCGGCGGCATCCCGTGGGCGAAGGCGCTGAGGTAGCCCGCGTACGGCTCCGGGGACTCGCCGCGGGCCGCGAGGGCGGCGAGGTAGTCCTCGTGCCGGTGCAGGCGCTGCCCGCCGGTGACGAGCTCCAGGCCCCGGAACACCAGGTCGAAGCTGTTGGAGTACGCGGGCCGTCCCGGCTCCGGGTGGGTGTAGAACGGGCGCTTGCGCATCGGGTAGCCCACCACGAACAGGAACTCGCTGCCGTGCTCGCGCAGCGCCCACGCGCCGAGCTCGCGCTCGTGGGCGGGGGAGAGGTCCGGTTCGTCGGCGCCCAGCATGCGCATGGCCTCCGCGAAGTGGATCTGCGGGATCTCCGCAGGGACCTCCGGGAGGTCCACCGCCAGTGCGCCGACCGCCCCGGCGGCACGCGAGGCCACGGCGGCGACCATCCCGGCGACGGCCTCGCGGACGACGGCCATCACCTCGCGGTGGTCGGCGATGAAGCCCAGCTCGGCGTCCAGGCTGGTGTACTGGGCCAGGTGGCGGGCGGTGTCGTGCGGTTCGGCCCGGAAGACGGGACCGGTCTCGTAGACCCGTTCGAAGACCCCGACCATGGTCTGTTTGAAGAACTGCGGGGACTGCGCGAGGTAGGCCCGCTCGCCGAACCAGTCCAGGGCGAAGACGTTCGCCCCGGACTCGGTGGCCGAGGCGACCACCTTCGGGGTCTGGATCTCGGTGAAGCCGAGGCCGTCCAGCGTCGACCGGAAGCCGGCCACCGAGGCGGCCGAGATCCGGTGGACGGCGCTGAGCCGCGGGTGCCGCAGGGCCACCGGCGCGTGGTCCAGGACGACCGGCAGCGTGGCCGGCACCGTCGGCCGGAACAGGCTGAACGGCGGGGGTTCGGCGAGGCTGGACAGGACCTCGATCTCCGGCGAGGTGAGTTCGACCCCGTCGGGCGCCTGGGAGTTGACGGTGACCGTCCCCCGAATGCGCAGGACGGTCTCCTCCGGGTAGTCGGCGCCGTTCCCGGCGGTCACGACCTGGGCGAGACCGGAGCGGTCCCGGAGGACGAGGAAGGTGACGGACTTGAGCCCGCGGCGGCGGTGCAGCCAGCCGCTGACTTCGACGGATTCGCCTACGCGGCCGGGTAGTTCCGCAGCCAGGACGCGGGTCGTCGGGTGGATCATCGCAGCCCTCCAGGGGCGTTGCCGTGATCCCTTCGGAGTGCGGGCGAGAAGGGGCAACTCGCGGTGCCACCGCACTTTCGCCGGCACCCCGGAGGGCGCCGGCCTCGTTCTGGCCCGGTGACGGGGGCCGGCCGACGGGGCATTGCCTCCCCGCACTCAGGAGTGTCTTCCCTCCGGGGCGTGAGGCCGCCTTCCCAGCTGCCGGCGGCTCTCTCGGCCCACGGTGACCCGGGGGTACTCGTCTCCGTCCACGTGTTCCGTCGAGGGTAGGTCGGGTCGGCCGCCCCCGGCAACGTGTTTCCCCGGCACGGCGTTTCCCCGGCGCCGACGGCCTCCCGGGCATCGCGGCGCGCCTCCGGGCAGCGTGGCGCGTCGCCGGGGTCGTCGGGGCCGTCGGGGTCGCCGGGGGTGGGCGGGGGTTGTCCGGGGTCACCGGACGCCGCCGAAGTGCTCCGGCCGCCCGCGCGTGCGTGCGACCGTGCGCCCCCGGTCGTTTCGGTCATGTCAATCCGGGTGGCCCTTCGTGCTATTCCCATGCCCCCCGGGTCGTTCCTACACTGAAGCCCCGCGAACGGGGACGCGAGGGGTAGCGGTTGCCGGGGGGCCAGGGGGAGGCGCGTGTGAACGACCATGGCTGGGACGAGGACGCGGCCCGGCCGTACTTCTTCCTCAGTTACGCGCACACCCCGAAGGCGGGCGCGCGCGGCGCCGGCGACCCCAACCACTGGGTCCGCCAGCTCTACCGGGACCTCTGCGAGGCGGTGCTCCAGCTCACGGCCGTGCCCGCCGGCGTGCCGGTCGGCTTCATGGACGAGTCCATGCACCAGGGCGAGCTGTGGGCCGAACGGCTCTCCGAGGAGCTGGCCGCCTGCCGGGTGTTCGTGCCGCTCTACTCGCCGCGCTACTTCAACAGCATCCCGTGCGGCCAGGAGTGGCACTCCTTCACCCGCCGCCCGGTCTACCCGGCGACCATCGACGCCGAGCGGACCAGCGGCATCGTCCCGGTCCTCTGGGCGCCGATGAGCCGCTACAAGCTGCCCAAGGTGGCCGGTGAACTCCAGTTCAACCACGCCAGCTTCGGCCCCGACTACGCCACCGAGGGCCTGTACGCCCTGATGAAGCTCAGCTACTTCCGTTCCGCGTACGAGCTGGCCGTGCACCGGCTGGCCGCGCGGATCGTCGAGGTGGCGGAGGAGACGGTCATCCCGGTCGGGCGACCGCTCGACTTCAACGCCCAGCCGAGCGCCTTCGACGTCGCCGCGCCGACCAAACGCTTGCGGATCTCCGTCCTCTCGTACCACCGGAGCGAGGTGCCGGCCGACCGCAACCCGGACTACTACGGCACCCGCCGCACCGACTGGCACCCCTACCGGCCGGTCGCCAACCGCCCGCTCGCCGAGCACGCGGTGCGCCTGGCCCGGCAGCTGGGGTTCCAGCCGACCGTGCACGAGTTCGACGAGGAGGCCGAGGCGCTGCTCGGGGGCGGCGAGCCCACCGCCCCCGGACTGCTGCTGCTCGACCGCTGGGCCCTCTGCGACGAGCAGCGCCGCGAGCTGGTCCGGCGGTTCGACCGGTCGGACTCGGCCTGGGTGAGCGTGCTGGAACCCTGGAACGCGGACGACCCCGACTGCGTCGAACACCACCGCGACATGGCCGACCTCGCCGACCAGGTCCTGCGGTTGACCCACCGGGCGGCGCGCCCCAGCTTCCTCGGCGTGCTCGGCGGTACCCCCGGGCTGGCCAGCCTGGAGGAGTTCGACGACGCGCTGCCCAGAGCCGCGATGAAGGCCAAGTACGCCTTCGAGGGCCGGACGAGGACCGAACCGGACGAGCCACCGACCCCCCGCCCGAGTCTGCGCGGCGCGTTCCGGCCGCAGGGCGGACGGGCCGGCCCGGACCGGTACGGCGGGGACCCCTTCGAACCGGACGAGCCCTTCGGTGACGACGACCACCCAGCACGCCAGAGAGGCGACCGCCCGGACGACGGGACGCCCGGGGGAGGAACCACATGAGCGAGGACCGCACCAGGAACCTCCGCATCGGAGGGCTCACCGCCGAGGCGCTCGCCGCCCAGCGCGAGGCGGAGCGCGACCGGCACGGCCGGATCATCACGTTCTACTCGTACAAGGGCGGCACCGGCCGCACCATGGCGCTCGCCAACACCGCCTGGATCCTGGCCGCCAACGGCTTCCGCGTGCTCACCGTGGACTGGGACCTGGAGGCGCCGGGCCTGGCCAAGTTCTTCCACCCCTTCCTCGACCAGGCCGCCCTCGCCGGCACCACCGGGATGATGGACCTGATCGCCGAGTACCGGGAGGAGGCGCTGCGCCCCGTCGAGCACGCCGAGGGCTGGCACCTGGACTTCGCCCGGGTGCACCCGCACGCGCTCTCGCTCTCCTGGCCGCTCTTCCCGCCCGGCGGCAGCCTGGACTTCCTCTCCGCCGGCCAGTTCAACCGGGACTACTCCGAGGCCGTCACCCACCTCGACTGGGACATCTTCTACGACCGTTTCGACGGCGGGCAGTTCTTCGACGCCCTGCGCGCCGACATGAGCAAGCACTACGACTACGTGCTGATCGACTCCCGGACCGGCCTCTCCGACATCGCCGAGATCTGCACCGTCCAGATGCCCGACGACCTGGTCGTCTGCTTCACCCTCAGCGACCAGTCCATCGACGGCGCCTCGCGGATCGCCCAGCACATCCACGACCGCTACCGCGAGCGCGGCATCCGCATCCTGCCGGTGCCGATGCGGATCGACGAGGGCGAGAAGGAGAAGGCCGACGCCGGCCGGGCGCTCGCCCGGATCCGCTTCGACGGCCTCCCCGCCGGCCTCGACGGCGACGAACTCGCCCACTACTGGGGCTCGGTGGAGATCCCCTACCGGCCGTTCTACGCCTACGAGGAGATCCTCGCCACCTTCGGCGACCAGGGCGGCGCCCAGACCTCCATGCTGGCCGCCTGCGAGCGGCTCACCTCGGCGATCACCGAGAGCCGGGTCCGCTCGCTGCCGGCCGTCGACGAGGAGATCCGCCTCCGGTACGTGGACGCCTTCACCCGGCGCCGCCCGTCCGTCCCGGCCGACCTCTACCTCTCGTACGTCCCCGAGGACCGGATGTGGGCGGACTGGATCGAGTCGGTGCTCACCCGGGCCGGCTTCCGGGTGCTGCCCCGCGACCTCAGCGCCGGCGCCGAACCGCGCCAGGACACCGAGCGCGGCATCGACGCCGCCCACCGGACGGTCGCCGTCCTCTCGCCCGCCTACCAGCGCTCGCCGCAGGCCCGCGCGCTCTGGGAGTCGGTGGTCAGCTCCGACCCGTCCGGCACCCGCCGTCAGCTGGTCCCGGTCCGGGTCGGCGACGTCCGGCTCACCGCGCCGTTCTCCAACCGCAACCCCGTCGACCTCGTCGGGCGCGACGAGGCGCAGTCCGTACAGACCCTGCTCCGCGCGCTCGGCCGCGGCGACGTCGCCCTCGCCGAGGCCCCGGCCGGCGGCCCCCGGTTCCCCGGCAGCAAGCCCCAGGTCTGGGACGTCCCGCCCCGCAACCCCTCCTTCACCGGGCGCTCCGCCGTCCTGGAGCAGCTCCGCAACCAGCTGCGCGGCGGCATGGCGGCCGTCCTGCCCACCCCACAGACCCTCTACGGGCTCGGCGGCGTCGGAAAGACCCAGGTCGCCCTGGAGTACGCACACCGCTTCATGTCCGACTACGACCTGGTCTGGTGGATCGACGCCGAACAGACCGAACTCGTCGCCCCCGCCCTCGCCGACCTCGCCCGCCGACTCGGCCTGCGCGTCGGCGACTCCGTCACCGAAGCCGCCGAAGCCGCCCGCGAGGCGCTGCGCCGCGGGGTGCCCACCTCGCGCTGGCTGCTGATCTTCGACAACGCCGACGAACCCACCGAGATCCGCCGCTTCTTCCCCGGCGGCTCCGGCCACATCCTGGTCACCTCCCGCAACCAGGCCTGGTCCGGCCACGCCGAGGCCCTGGAAGTGGACGTCTTCACCCGCGGCGAGAGCGTCGAACACCTCTGCCGCCGCGCCCGCGGCCTCTCCCGCCCCGACGCCGACCGCGTCGCCGAGGCGGTCGGCGACCTGCCGCTCGCCGTCGAGGTCGCCGCCGCCTGGCTCGACACCACCGGCACCCCGGTCGACACCTACGTCGCCCAGCTCCAGGCCGAAGCGGCCCGCGCCCTCGCGGGCACCCGCCCCGCCGACTACCCCACCCCCGTCGGCGCCACCTGGAACGTCTCCATCGCCCGGCTCCGCGAGCAGTCCCCGGCCGCCGTCCGGCTGCTCCAGCTCTGCGCGTTCTTCGCGCCCGAGCCGATCTCCATGAACCTCTTCTACAGCGACCAGATGATCCGTGCGCTCGTCCAGTACGACGCGGACCTGAGCGACAAGTTCATGCTCGGCAAGGTGATCCAGGCGATCGGCCGGTACGCGCTCGCCAAGGTCGACGCCGGCACCAACAGCTTCCAGGTGCACCGCCTCGTCCAGGCCGTCATCCGTGCCGAGATGACCGACGACGAGCAGGAGGTCGCCGTCCACGAGGTGCACCGCATCCTCACCGGCGCCCGGCCCTCCCTCGGCGACACCGACGACCCGGCCAACTGGCCCGCGTTCGACGAGATCTGGCCCCACCTGTCGCCCTCCAAGGCCCACAACTGCGACGAGGCCGACACCCGCCAGCTCCTCATCGACCGCGTCCGCTACCTGTGGAAGCGCGGCGAGCTCGACCGCGCCCGCGACCTCGGCCACGCCCTCGACGACGAGTGGACCCGCAAGCTCGGCGAGAACGACCGCCAGACCCTGCTGCTCCGCTTCCAGCTCGCCAACGTCCTGCGCTCGCAGGGCAACTACGCCGAGGCCCTGGCCCTGGACGAATCGACCCTGGAGCGCCAGCGGGCCCTGCTCGGCGAGCACCACCCCTACACCCTGATGACGGCGGGCTCCCTCGGCGCCGACCGCCGGGCCCTCGGCCGGTTCCAGGCCGCCCTCGACCTCGACCGCGAAATCCTGGACCAGTTCCGCGAGTTGTTCGGCGACGACAACCCGCGCACGCTCTCGATGGCGAACAACCTCGCCATCGACTACCGCCTCGTCGGGGACAGCGAAGCCGCCCGCGAACTCGACCAGGAGACCCTCGACCGGCGCACCGCGGTGCTCGGGCCGCGCCACCCGTACACCCTCTCCACCAAGTCCAACCTCGCCCGCGACCTGCGGGAACTCGGCGACTACCAGGGCTCGGTGGAACTCCTCCAGGAAGTCACCAACGACCTCGGCGGCGTCCTCGACCCGGACCTTCCGGAGAACCTGCGCAACGCCAAGTCCCTGGCCGTCTCCCTGCGCCGGATCGGACAGCTGGCCGAGGCCCGCCGGATCACCAAGGAGACCTACGAGCGCTACCTGGAGCGGTACGGCGCCGACGCCCCGGACGCGCTGGCCTGCGCGCTCAACCTGGCCGCCGACCACAGCGCGTCCGGCGACAAGGAGACCGCCCGCGACCTGTGCGCCACCGTCTACGAGGGCCACCGCCGACTGTTCGGCGACGAGCACCCGTTCTCCCTGGCCTGCGCGAACAACCTCGGCATCTACCTGCGCGGCAGCGGCGACGTGCCCGGGGCGATCGCCCGCGGCCTGGCCACCGTGGACGGCCTCACCCGCTCGGTGGGGCCGGACCACCCGTACACCCTGATCGCGATGATCAACCTGGCCAACGCCCACGGCGACGACGGCCGGACCGACCTCGCCGAGGAGCTCGGCCGCGCCGCGTACGAGGGCCTCTGCCGCCGCTACTCGGCGCGCCACCCCGACGCGGTGGCCTGCGAGGCCAACCTGGCCGTCACCCTGCGGGTGGCCGGCCGGCACACCCCGGCCGCCGAACACCGGGCCCGGGCGATCGCCGAGCTGATCCGCCAGTTCGGCGAGGAGCACCCCAACACCGTCGCGGCCCGGGGCTGGAAGCGGATCAACCGCGACCTCGAACCGCAGCCGGTGTGACCGGCCCGGGCGGTGTGCGGGTCGGCCGCACACCGCCGGGCCGCACACCGCCGGGGCCGGCCCTCGCGGAGGCCGGTCGCCGGCGTCGGCCGTCCGCGGTGCGCTCCGGCCCGCCGCGTATGCTTCGGGCCTGATGAACGAGCAGCCTCCGGTCCTGGTCACCCGCCGTCTCGCCCCCGGCGTCGTCGAACGGCTCACCGCGCACCACGCGGCCACCGTGCACGACTCCGAACTGCCGCTGCCGCGCGCCGAACTGCTGGCCGCCGTCCGCGGCCGGACGGCCGTGATCACCACCCTCGACGACGTGGTCGACGCCGAACTCCTCGACGCGGCCGGCCCCGGCCTCCGGGTGGTGGCCAACCACGCGGTCGGCCACCACAACATCGACCTCGCCGCCTGCGCCGACCGCGGGGTCCTGGTGACCAACACCCCCGGCGTGCTCACCGCCGCCACCGCCGACATGGCGTGGGCGCTGCTGCTGTCCGCCACCCGCCGGCTCGGCGAGGGCGAGCGCCTGCTGCGCTCCGGCCGGCCGTGGGCCTGGGCCCCCACCTTCCTGCTCGGCCTGGAACTCGCCGGCACCCCGCTGGGCATCCTCGGCATGGGCCGGATCGGCCGGGCGGTGGCCCGCCGGGCCCGCGCGTTCGACATGCCCGTCAGCTACCACAACCGCCACCCGCTGCCGCCCGAGCAGGCCGAGGGCGCCGACTGGCTGCCGCTGGACGACCTGCTCGCCGCCTCCACCGTGCTGGTGGTCACCTGCCCGCTCGGCGACGCCACCCGGCACCTGCTGGACGCCCGCAGGCTCGCCCTGCTGCCGCCCGGCGCGGTGGTGGTGTCGATGACCGCCGGAGTCGTCGACGAGGAGGCGCTCGCCGCCGCCCTGGAGTCCGGCGCGCTGTTCGCCGCCGCCGTCGACAACTTCGAGAAGGAGCCGGCCGTCCCCGCCGCGCTGCTCGCCCAGGACCGGGCCGTGCTCGCGCCGCACCTCGGCAGCGCCACCGTCCGCACCCGGCAGGCCATGGGCGGCCTCGCGGTCGACAACGTCCTCGCCGTCCTGGCCGGCGACCCCCCGGTGACGCCGGTCGCGCCGGTCACCCCCCGGTGACGCCGGTCACCCGCCGGAAGCCGGGCCCGCGGCCCAGTTGAGAGCCGTGGCCATCACCCGGAACGCGCCGAAGTGGGCGGCACCGGGTTCCAGGAACAGCTCGGAGCCGGGGATGTGGTCGGCCAGCCAGCGGGAGTGGTCGACGGGGGAGAACTGGTCGTCGGCGCCGTGCCAGAGCCAGGTCGGCACCCCGATGTCCCCGACCTGGAAGCCCCAGCCGGCGGTGAAGGCCAGCACGTCGTCGATCCAGCCGTCGGCGCCGTGCCGGAACGCCTCCCGGTAGTTGCTCTGCAGCATCCGCCGCAACCCGGTGTCGGCCACCACCTCCCGGTCGGTGGCCGGCAGTTCGGGCCGCAGCCCCTTGAGCAGGCTGACCGGGTCGGCCCGGATCTGCTGCGAGCGGAAGAGCATGCCGGCGGCGATCCGGTCGTGCCCGCGCTCGGCCTCCCGGTACGCCCGGACGTTGGACGGCGTCATCCCGCCGTACCAGTCCAGACCGGCGGCGTCGCGGGGGGCCAGGCCGACCAGGACGGCGGCCCGGGTGACCCGCTCCGGCAGCAGCGCCGCGCAGGCCAGCGCGTGCGGACCGCCGCCGGAACGGCCGAGCACCGCGAAGGCGTCGATACCGAGATCGTCGGCGATGGTCCGGACGTCCACGGCCGCGGCGGCCACCCGGCGGCCGGGCAGCCGGGTGGAGTCGCCGTACCCGGGCCGGTCGAAGGAGACCAGCCGGACGCCGAGCCGGTACAGCACGGTGCTGCGAGGGTGCGGGCCGACCCGGCTGCCGGGCATGCCGTGCAGCAGGAAGACCGGGCGGCCGCGCGGGTCGCCGTGGGTCTCGACCGCGAGTGCGCGGCCGTCCGCCGCCTTGACCATCCGTAGCGCCACGCACGACCTCCTCGGCTCTCGGGGTCCGGCCGGTCGGCCGGCGGCCCCGGTCGGCGGGCCGGACCGGATCAGGTGGGTTGATCCCCGGGCGGCCCCGGCGGGTCGGTCCGGGCGCCGGGCCCGGTCGACCGCCCGTTCAGTGGTCCCGGTCGGTCGTGCCGCGGACCTCGCGGCGGGCCTGCCAGGTGGTGTGCTCGCGGGAGACGGCGTCCTCGGCGTCGCGGGCGAGCCGGGCCCAGAGCTCCTCGGCGTCGGCCGAACCCACGTCCAGCCGGGCGAGCTGGTTGCTGATCAGCTCCAGCTCGTGGGCGGCCAGGCCGTACGCGGCGGCCAGCGGCCGGTACTGGCGCAGCTGCGCCCAGGCGGCGACCGAGGCGGCGACGGCGGAGACGGTACCGAGCGCGTCGTAGGAGAACTCGCCCATCGCCCGCAGCGCCGCCAGCACCAGGCCGAGCAGCGGCAGCACCACACCGAGCACACCGGCCCAGAACCCGGCCCGGGCGCAGTACCGCGCCTTGGACCGGTACCAGTCGTGCTGGACCCGTATCCGCTCGCGCAGGTAGACGTCCCGGCGGACCGCCAGCGGCTGGTCCCGCAGCCCGCGCATCGCCTCGGTGATCTGGGTGTCGGCGGGCCGGGTGCCCAGGCCGGGGCCGACCGCGCGGCTGTCCCGGAAGGCGTTCAGCACCCGGCCCAGCTGGAAGCCGTAGAGGCCCTCGGCGTCCGGCAGGCTGCGCGGCGGCGGCTGGAAGGCGTCGGCCCGGACGGCGAACTTCCAGGCGAGGGTCTTCACCGACTCGGCGGCGGCCCGGCCCTCGTACCAGAGGCCCTGCGGGTTCTGCCGGCTGATCACCACGGCCAGGCAGATCGCCCCGAGGTAGGCCGCGGCCGCGAGCCAGGCCCAGAGGCCGCCGTCGGCGGAGCCGGCCGCGGCGGCGGCGACCAGCAGCACCAGTTCCCAGGCGGAGAGCCGGACGGCCCGCCGCTGCCCCTGCCGGGAGGCCGAGTCGGCGGCCCAGAACAGTTCGGGCAGCAGCTCGCGCTCCTGCACCCGGGCCAGCGGCCCCGCACCCGACGCCATGCTCGGCCCCCACCCGTCGCTCCGGTCGCACGCTGTCCTGCCCCGGCGGCCGGGCCGGTACGCCTGCGCGGGCCCCGGCCCGTCCGCTTTGGCCGGGAAACCGCCGGAGTTTGTCCCGTATATCGGTGCTCCCGCGACCGCGCCGGCGCCCGGGAGCCGCATCTCCCGGGCCCGCGCCGGGCCCGCGCCGGGCCCGCGCCCCCGGGCCCGCGAGCGCCGGAGCCCCGACTCAGAAGGTGTAGAAGATCCGGTCCGTGTTGTCGGCCATCTGCTTGGCGTTCCACTCGGTCCCGCCGGGCACGTTGCCGGAGCGGAAGAGCGGCGGGGCGGCGCCGTCGCCGGCCGCCGCGGCGTCGGCCAGCCGGCCCACCGCCGAGGCGACCACGGCCTGCATCAGCGCGCTGGTGACGATGGTGGAGACCGGCCCGAAGGTGGCCTCGGCGCCCGGGTGGGTCAGCTCGCCGTCGCCCACCGCGATCTTGTTGTCCAGGACGACGTCGCAGTGGTCCTTCAGGTAGGTGCCCGACGGGTGCGCCGAGGGGACCTCGCCGGGGTAGGCGAGCGAGGTGAGCCCGATCACCCGCAGGCCCCGGCCGCGGGCGTGCTGCGCCAGTTCGACCGGCATCACCTGGCGGCCGGAGAGCGAGATCACGAAGAGCAGGTCGCCGGCGGTGGCGGGGGTCAGGTCCAGGGTGGTGGTGGCCAGTCCGGAGACCCGCTCCAGCGCGCTGGAGAGCGGTGCGGGCATCACCGTCACCCCGGCCATCCCGGGGACCTCCAGGAGGTTGATGGGAACCAGCCCGCCGGCCCGGTAGACCACGTCCTGGGCCGCCAGCGAGGAGTGGCCGGCGCCGAAGGTGAAGATTCTGCGTCCTTCGGAGATCGCCGCGGCCAGCAGGGCGGCAGCCGCCTCGATGGTGTCCGCCTCCTCCGTCCGGACCCGCTGGAGGTGGGCGATCGCGGCGTCGAAGTACCGGCCGACCAGCTCGCTCATCTGCTGCCTTCGCTCTCTGCCGGTGGGGGAGCCGGCCGGGTGGGGCGGCTCCGGAGGTCCGGGCCGCCGATGGAGAAAGCTACGGCGAGCACCGTGCTGCCTCACCGGGGCCGCTGTCAACAGCCACGAAACCCACGCCCGGGACCCTTGCGCGGGCCCGGTCGTCGGCCCGGTAGGTCAGAATTGGCGATGAGGACACCGAGGAACGGAGCCAGCGGCGATGTCTGGGCTGATCGACACCACTGAGATGTACCTTCGCACCATCCTGGAACTGGAGGAGGAGGGCATCACCCCGATGCGCGCCCGGATCGCCGAGCGCCTGGAGCAGAGCGGCCCCACCGTGAGCCAGACGGTCGGCCGGATGGAGCGCGACGGACTGCTCCAGGTCGCGGGCGACCGCCACCTCGAACTCACCGAGGAGGGACGACGGCTCGCGGTGCGGGTGATGCGCAAGCACCGCATCGCCGAGTGCCTGCTGGTCGACGTGATCGGACTGGAGTGGGAGCAGGTGCACGAGGAGGCCTGCCGTTGGGAGCACGTGATGAGCGAGACGGTCGAGCGCAAGGTGCTCGCCATGCTCGGCCACCCCACCCAGTCCCCGTACGGCAACCCGATCCCGGGTCTGGAGGAGCTGGGCGACGCCAAGGCCGAGGGCGAGGGCTTCGACGCCGGGCTCGTCCCGCTCGACTCGGTGAAGCCCGGGGACGACGGCGCCAGCGTGATCGTCCGCCGGATCGGCGAGCCGATCCAGATGGACGGCGACCTCATGCGCACGCTGCGCCGGGCCGGGGTCCGGCCGGGCTCCACGGTGCGGGTCACCGCCGGGGTCGGCGGGGTGCTCGTGGGCTCCGGGGAGAACGCCGCGGAGCTGGGCAAGGAGATCGCCGCGCACGTGTTCGTCGCGCAGCCCTGACGGGGCGCCCCGACGGGGCGTGAGTCAGCCCGGGCCCTGTCGGCCCCGTCCCGGTCGGTCCGGGACGGCCGACAGGGCCCGGTGCTTTCCCCGAGCACCGGGCCCTGCTGGTCCCTCCCTCACCTGCCCTCCGTGCCACCGGCCTCCCCGAACCCGGCCGGTGACACGGCCCCCGCCTCCCTCCCGTCCCCTCCGTCCCTCCCGCTCCGCCTCGCCCGGCTTCCCCGTCCGAGCGCCCCGTCCTGCGGCCCCTCACAGGTGGATTCCTCCCCTCGGTCGATCATGGCAATCCTTGAGCGTTGTCACTCGTACGAGGGGCTTTCGCCTGTGACCAGCGGGTACACCGAAGCCTTATCCGGACATGCGTATGACGGGCCCCGTCTCCGGTGGGAGACAAGGCCCGTCACTCGCGCGCGGGGTCTCGCGCATCGCGCGCCCTCACCCGATAGGCGTAGGGCGGCCGTTCGGGGGCGACCGGCGGGCGGCTCGGCCGGTCGGTTCAGCGCACCGCCGCCGGCTGGGCCGAGCGGTCCGGGAGCGAGGGCGCCTCGCGGCCGCACGCGTACGCCAGCGGACTGATCAGCTCGGCGGCGTCCGGCAGCCAGCGGTTCAGCGCGGAGGGCGAGCGGGCCCACTGGGCGAACCCGGTCGGGCCGACCCGGGACGGCGGGGCGACCGTCCAGTCCCCCTCGCCGCGGGCCACCAGGTCCAGCCGGCCGGTCGGCCAGCCGAGCTTGCGGAGCATCTCCGGCAGCTTGGCCGCCACGCCCGGCAGGACCAGGAAGTGCAGCCGCCGACCGTACCGCCCCGACGAGGCCGGGGCGACGACCACCGGGCCGAGCTGGAGGCCCATCCGCTCCATCCGGGCCAGCGCCAGGCAGCCCGCCACCTCCGGCACGTCCAGCACGTCGAAGGACCGGCCGGTGGGCAGCAGGATCGACGCCTCCGGCCGCTCCGTCCACCAGCGCCGCACCGCGCCCGGCCCGGCGCTCGCCTTGCGCGCCCAGTCCGAGTCGATCGGGTGGGCGCCGGGCAGCGGGCAGCGCGGGTCCGCGCAGGAGCAGCGGGCCGGGCCGTCACCGTCGATCAGCCAGGCGCCCGGCGCGACCTCCCAGTGGCGGTTCTCGGCGTAGCCGACGGCTTCGATGAGCAGCGGGGGCAGTCCGGCGTTGCCGCCCTGGTCGGGGGAGTCGGGGGTGTCTTCCACGGGCTGCTCAACTACCGTGCGTGAGGCTGGTTACGGTCCGGTGCGGGACGTTCCGCCGGGCGGGGGCAATTCACCCGAACCGGTGAGGCGAACCGTGTGGAAGAGCGCCGGGGGGAGGCGAGGTGGGCGCAGTGGGGGCGCACGGGAGCATATTCCCGGGCGCGTGGGGGGTGGGGATCGTCACCGTGGGTATCCCGCTGGCGTTGCTGATCGCTAACCTGATGTCAGATTCCTTTGACGGTCGGACAGTCGGCAACAGAGATCAGCAGAAAGCGTCGCCCGCCGGCCGGACCGGAGGGTGTGGGGAGGCGAAGCCAATGGCCGCGAGACCACTTGTCGCACGACAGCCCAACGAGCGTCTGCAGCAGCTGATCCAGGAGGCCAGCTGCTCCAACGCCGGTCTGGCACGGAGAGTCAACCTCTGCGGTGCCGAACACGGCCTGGACCTGCGCTACGACAAGACCTCCGTCGCGCGCTGGCTCCGCGGCCAGCAGCCGCGGGGGCAGGCGCCGGCGGTGATCGCCGAGGCGCTCGGCCGCAAGCTGGGGCGGAGCGTGTCGGTCGAGGAGATCGGCATGGCCGACGGCAAGAACCTCAGCTCCGGGATCGGGTTGCAGTTCGCGCCGACGCTGGGTGCCGCACTGGAGCAGGTCTGCGAGCTGTGGCGCAGCGACGTCGGCCGCCGGGACTTCCTGACCGGGGCGACGGTGGCGGCCTCCGCCCTGGTCGAGCCCAGCCGGGACTGGCTGATCACCCCGCCCGACCCGGTGGTGGCGCGGACCGGCGGCACGCGGGTCGGCCCGACCGACGTCGCGGCCATCAAGGCGACCACCGCGATGCTGGTCGACCTGGACCACAGGTTCGGCAGCGGCCACGTCCGCCCGGTGGTGGTGCACTACCTCAACAGCGTGGTCTCCGGCCTGCTCGGCGGTGCCTACCGCGAGGAGACCGGACGCCAACTCTTCGCCGCGGTCGCGCGGTTGACGGAGCTGGCGGGCTACATGGCGGTGGACACCGGCCAGCCCGGCCTGGCCCAGCGCTACTACATCCAGGCGCTGCGGCTGGCGCAGGCCGCCGACGACCGCGGCTACGGCGGGTACGTGCTGGCGGCCTCGATGAGCCACCTGGCGGCGACCCTCGGCAACCCGCGGGAGATCGCCCAGCTCGCCCGCGCCGCCCAGGAGGGCGCCCGTTCGGTGGCCACTCCGACGGCGATGGCGATGTTCTACGCGGCGGAGGCGCGCGGGCACGCCCTGCTCGGCGACGCCCGGGCCTGCGAGGCGGTGGCCGCCAAGGCGCTGGAGATGATGGAGAAGCGCCGCCCGGAGGACGACCCGGACTGGATCGTCCACTTCGACGACGCCTACCTCGCGGACGAGCTGGCCCACTGCCACCGCGACCTCGAACAGGCCGGCCAGGCCGAGCACTACGCCCGCCGGGCGCTCGACCTGCACCCGCCGACCCGGGTCCGGCGCCGCGCGGTGGACCTGGTCCTGCTGGCGACGGCGCAGCTGCAGCAGCGGGACGTCGAACGGGCCTGCGAGACCGGGGCCCAGGCGGTCCGGCTGCTGAGCGGGCTGCGGTCCAACCGGGGCGTGGAGTACCTGGACGAGTTCCGGCGCAGGTTGGAGCCGTTCCGGGAGCAGCGGGTGGTCCGCGAGTTCCAGGCCCGGGCCGAGGCGGAGGCCGCCTGAGCGGAAGGTCGGCGGGGCGCGTGCAGGGTCGGTGAGGGACGGACCGCCCACGTGGTCGGCCGGTTCGTCGAACCGGTAGCGTGGGCGCGACGTCCAAGGAACTGTGATGCTCCCAAGAACCGACGAGATGTGGTCCGCCGTCAGCGCGCGGTCCTGCACAGGTGAGGAATCGCGTTGAGCCAGCGCCGCTCGTACCCCAACTCGGGTGACTTCAACCTGGACGACCTGTTCCGCCCGGAGCCCGGCCAGCAGCAGGGGCAGCAACAGGGCCAGCAGGGCCAGCCGCAGGGCCAACCCCCGGTGCCCCCGGGCCAGCTCGCCGGCCCCCCGCAGGGCCACCCGCAGCCGGGCCGGCCCTCCGGGCAGCCCGAGTACCTCGGCGACAGCGCGTTGCCGACCCAGGCCATCCCCGCGCAGTCGGGCACCTGGGGCGGTGCGCCGCAGCCCGGTTACCCCGGCACGCCGCAGCCCGACCCGGCCCCGGCGACGCAGTACCTGCCGCCGTACCCGACCGGCGGCCCGCCGGCGCCGGGCGGCTACCCGGCCGCCGGGCCCGGCTACGCCCCGCCGGCGCAGGCGTATCCGCACCAGCCCGAGCCGGGCTACCAGGGCTACCCGCCGGCCGCGCAGGACTACCCGGGGCAGGAGTACCGGGAGCACCCGACCCAGGAGACCCCGGGGGGCCCGGGCGGCGGCCGTGGCGGGCGTTCGTCCACCAAGCTGATCGTCGGCGCGGTGGTGGCCGGTTGCCTGGCGGCGGCCGTCCTGGTCGCCGTGCTGATGGACAAGGACGAGCCGACCGGCCAGGAGCCGAAGGCCACCCCCGTGGCCACCGGCGGCGCCGCCGCCGGCAGCGCGGGCACCACCCCGACCGCCGGTCCGTCGACGGCCACCGTCAGCCCCGAGGTCAAGGCCCAGGCGCAGGCGCTCTCCGACCTGCTGGGCACCGCCAACGACAGCCGCCAGGCGGTGGTGAGCGCGGTCGGCTCGGTGCAGAAGTGCGAGAAGCTGCCCGAGTCGCAGCAGGCGCTGACGGCCGCCGCCGGCCAGCGGCGGGAGCTGCAGACCAAGCTCGCCGCGCTGAAGACGGACAAGCTGCCCGGTGGTCAGCAGTTGGTCGAGCAGCTCAACGCGGCCTGGCAGGCCTCGGCGGGTGCCGACGACGAGTACGCGGCCTGGGCCGGGGACGCGCAGGGCGGCTGCGAGCCCAGGAAGACCGACAACCAGCACTACAAGAACGCCGTGCAGGCCAGTGGCACCGCCACCACCGCCAAGAAGCAGGCGGCCGGGCTCTGGAACACCGTCGCCGGTCAGACCGGCCTGCCGACCCGCACCGACGGCGACCTCTGAGCCGCCCCCGTCGGACCGCCCCCGCCGGACCGCCCCGCGGCGCCCGGGCACGCCGGAGGGCCCGGACCGGGCGGTCCGGGCCCTCCGGGACGGGCGTGGGTCAGGCCGGCGGCTTGCCCCCGGTGAGGACCCAGCGCACGTCCACGAAGCCGGGCCGCTGCAGGGTCATCTGGCCGCCCTTGACCACCTGGTAGGTGACCCAGGTGTTCACCAGCCGGGGGGACTCGGTGCTGGGCAGCATGTTGGTGGTGCCCCAGTTCAGCGGCGGGGTGAGCCCGACGTCGATCTGCTCGCCGCTGTCCAGCAGCGCGGAGACGGCCTTGCTGCCGATCGGCCGGCCGGCCGCGTTCAGCCGCTCGGCGATCTGCCTGAACACCTGGTAGGCGACCCAGGTGGTCTGCACCCCGGGGTCGGCGGCGTCGATGGTCCGGCCGTTGGCGGTGTCGGCCTGGATCACGGCGCGCAGGCCGTCCCAGACCTTGGCCGACTCCGGCGGGTACCAGCCGGTCACGAAGGCGCCGGACAGCGGGCCGGAGTCGCCGCCGGTGGAGTTGACCACCGACTGCTGCACGCTCCCGATCACCGAGGCGATCCGGGTGTTCTTCGCACCGACCCGGCGGTAGGCGTCGAGCAGGTTGCCGGTCGGCTCGGCGCCCAGCGCGCTGGTGACGCAGTTGCCCGGCTGGTCGGTGCCGATCGCCTTGCGAACGGTCGGGCTGTAGTCGTTGGACTTCTCCGGCGCCTTGACGTCCAGCAGCTTGATCCCGGCCGGCTTGAGTGCGTTGCCCAGGTACCCGAGCAGGTTGTCACCGGCCGGGGTGTCCGGACGGATCAGGGCGACCGCCTTGCAGCCGGCCTCCACCAGCTGGCGGCCGCTGCCGCCGATCAGGGCCGGCATGCCGCCGCCCACCGGGTAGGAGAGCGGGCTGCTGAACTCCGGCTGGGAGAGCCCGTAGCCGCCGATCAGCGGGATGCCGGCCCGCTCCAGGGCGGGCATGAAGTCGTCGCCGTACTGGCTGTAGGAGCCGATCACCGCGACCGCCTTGGCGTCCACCGCCTGCTGCGCGCAGGCCTTGGCGCCGTCGGAGCTGTTGTGCTCGTTGCAGGTGATCACACGGAGCCGGCGGCCGTGGAGGCCGCCCTTGAGGTTGATGTCCCGGCCGATCGCCTCGGCCAGGGCGGTCATCCCGGGGCGGTCGGCCGCGCCGGTGTCGGCCGGGGCCCACGTCATCACGGTGAGTTCGCCGCTGCCGGTGGCGGCGTCGGCCGGTCCGCCGCACGCGGAGGCCGAGAAGAGGGTTGGGAGCAGCGCCGCGGTGGTGGCGGCGGCAGCGATCGGGCGCCGGCGGCGCCGTCCCGCGTTCGGGTGCATGTCCTGGGACGAGCCTCGTCGGCCGGTCATCGGTCTTCCCTCCCTGGGCGCCGTACTGCGCACGGGGACCAGCCAAGCCTTGACGCCGCAAGCCGAGAGGGCCGAAAAGCGAACGGACGGGAAACGACAGCAGAACTCGGGGCACGGACGCGTGTAGAGCGGGAGTGGAGGACGAACGGTGGGGGAACGTACGATCGTCGTTCATGTCCGCCAGCACAGATTCTTCGTATCGGTCTGCCCGAAACCCTTCTCGTCCGGGCCACCGCTCCAGCACGATGGGCGGCATGTCGCTCAACGACCTGCCCTGGTGGCGCTGGCGGGCCCGCCTCCGCTCGGCGCTCCACATGCTTTCCGACCCCGGGTTCCAGCAGGACACCTGGCTGACCGGCCGGGAGGGGTACGGCGACGTGACCGACGCCGTCTACCGGCTGGTCGAGGACACCTGGCTGGACCGCTGGTCGGCCGAGAAGTACGTCGGAACGATCTTCCGGGACTCCGCCGAGGCCGCGCTGGTCGACGTGGCGGTGCTGCGGGTGGTGCAGATCCTGCACCAGGTCGGTGCGGACGCCCCGACCTCCGCGTACCTGGCGCACCAGGACTGGCCGGAGGCGGTCCGGGCGGCCCGCGAGGCGCACGTCAGGCTCGCGGCCGGCGACGGCGACGACCCGGACGCCCCGCCGCGTTCGCTGGACGTGCTGCGGATCCTGACCCAGGTCTGAGGCCCGCCCCGGAGCGATCCGCGCCCCGTCGGGCCGGGTCCGGGGCCCGTCACACAGGCCCGTCTTGGAGTGCGGGCAGCCGGACCGGGCCCGTCCCGGAGTGTGAAACGCTGGACCATTCACACTCGCACGAGCTCAGGACGGGACACCACCACCGTGGAACAGCAGCCGGCCAGCGCCCAGTACGTCCTCACGCTGTCCTGCCCCGACAAGCAGGGCATCGTCCACGCGGTCTCCAGTTACCTCTTCATGACCGGGTGCAACATCATCGACAGCCAGCAGTTCGGTGACGGGGACAGCGGTCTGTTCTTCATGCGGGTGCACTTCTCCGCCGTCGAGCCGGTGACGGCCGACAAGCTCCGGGCCAGTTTCGCCGCGATCGGGGCCTCGTTCGGGATGGACTGGCAGATCCACCCGAGCGAGGACAGGCTCCGGATCGTCCTGATGGTCAGCAAGTTCGGGCACTGCCTCAACGACCTGCTGTTCCGCACCCGGATCGGCGCGCTGCCGGTGGAGATCGCCGCGGTGGTCTCCAACCACACCGACTTCCAGGACCTGACCGAGGGCTACGGCATCCCGTTCCACCACATCCCGGTCACCCGGGACACCAAGGACGACGCCGAGCAGCAGCTGCTGGACCTGGTCGCCAAGGAGAACGTCGAACTGGTCGTGCTCGCCCGCTACATGCAGGTGCTCTCGGACCGCCTCTGCACGGAGCTCTCCGGCAAGGTGATCAACATCCACCACTCCTTCCTGCCGAGCTTCAAGGGCGCCAAGCCGTACCACCAGGCGCACGCCCGGGGCGTGAAGCTGATCGGCGCCACGGCGCACTACGTGACCGCCGACCTCGACGAGGGCCCGATCATCGAGCAGGAGGTGGCCCGGGTGACCCACGACGTCACCCCGGACCAGCTGGTCGCGCTCGGCCGGGACGTCGAGTGCCAGGCGCTGGCCCGCGCGGTGAAGTGGCACAGCGAGCGCCGGGTGCTGCTGAACGGGACGCGCACCGTCGTCTTCACCTGATCCTCCGGGGTACCGGCCCCCGGCGGTCCAGTACCGCCGGGGCCGTTCGCGGTCAGGGCCGCGAGAGCAGCGGCGTCGCGCGCAGCACCTCACGGATCGCGGCCCGGTCGCCGTGCTCGCCGACCGGTACCCGGTCCGGGTCGCGGTGCGCGGCGGCCAGCTGGCAGAACTCCAGCCCGTCCAGCACCAGGGCGGCCACCGGCTCGCCCCCGGGCGGACCGGACTCCGGTCCGTCCAGCGGTATCAGCCACTCGCCGGCGGCCGGGCCGTCGATCACCAGCCTGACCCGTCGTCCGGTCCGCTCGTCGCCGGTCCGGCCCTCCGCCCGGCTCTCGGGCGCTCCCGCGGGCGCCCCGGCGTGCTCGGGGCGGGCCGCGCGCTGCCCGGCCAGGGCGAACGGCAGCATCCGGACGGCCAGGTCGATCATCTGCCGCAGGTGCTGCGGGGCCGGCGGGTCGTACGGGTAGGCGACCGCCCGGGCCACGTCCTCGCCGTGCACGTAGCACTCGAAGGCCCGGTCGACGAAGGCGTCCCGCAGCGGGACGGTCGCGAAGCCGAAGTCGACCGGGGTGTTGCCCTGCGGGGCGAGCGCGGCGGAGCGGACCAGCTCGTGGCAGTGCCGGCGCCACCTGGCGCGCACCCGCTGCGGCGGCTGCCCGGCCTGCTCGGCGGTCAGCCGGGCGGTCCGCTCGGTGATCCCGGCCCAGCGCGGGACGCCCTGCGGCGGCACCCGGGGGAGCGGCGGGACGGCCTCCTGCGGCGGCACCCGCCGGGCGACGGCCGGTGCGACGCCGCCCGGGACGGGGTCGGGCAGGCCGAGGGCGACGGCCAGGTAGCCGTCCACGGCGGCGAGGTGGCAGAGCACCTCGGCCGGCCGCAGGTACTCGGTGCCGCCGTGCCAGGGGAGTTCGGCCACCTCCTGCCACTCCTCCGGGCCGAGGTCGCGGAGCAGCGCGTCGAGCTTGGCGGTCTCGGCCGTGTAGGGCGCGCCCCAGCCCGGGACGGGCAGGTCGGCCGGGCGGCGGGCGAGGCACCAGTCGAGCACCTGCTGGCGCAGCGGGCCGGGCTGGTCGAGGGGCTCCTCCACGCCGAGCCAGCCGGCCGCCTCGCGCAGCCGGGCCGCCTCCGCGGCGCACCCCGGGCAGGCCCGCAGGTGCTCTTCCAGTTCGGCGGCCTCGCGGTGCGGGACGGCGCCGAGGGCCCAAGCACCGAGCAGGGAGCGCAGGGCCTCGTGTCGGTCGTCGGCGATCGTCACGCCTCCCCGCCCTCCTTCCGCTGCCCGTTGCCGCAGTCCCGGCCGTCCGTGCCGCCATGGTTCCCCGGCGCCGGGGTGCGCCGGTGGCGGGAGCGTTCCTCTTCGAGTTCGGTGGCCAGGAGCTCCAGACCGAGCCGCATCCGCTGTTTGGCGGTCTGTTCGCTGATGCCGAGCCGGTGGGCGGTCTCCTGGTAGGTGCGGCCGTCGTAGTAGGACTCGGCGATGGTCTCACGCAGGGGTTGCGGCAGGGAGGCGACCACGTACTGGACGCGGGCGGCGGTGGCCACCGTCCGGATCTCCTCCTCGGCGGCGCCGTCCTCACCGGCTGCGGCCGGTCCGGCCTCGGCGGCGCGGCGGGCCCGCAGCCGGTCCACGGCGCGGCGGTGGGTGAGTGCGCCGAGCCAGGAGCGGAGCGAGCCGCGGGCCGGGTCGAAGGCCTCGGGGTGCTCCCAGACGTGGGCGAATATCTCCCGCGTGAGCTGGGCGGCGGCCGTCTGGTCGGCGAGTATCCGGCCGGCCAACCCGTGGACCATCGGCGCGAGTTGGTCGTACAGCTCGCCGAGGGCGGTCTCCTCGCCGCGGGCCAGGCGCCGCTGGAGCTGTTCGTCCCGGCGAGGGGCGCCGTCGGTGGTGGCCATCGGTCACCACCCCTCCTGCCGTGCGGACCGCTGACGTGCCCCACGGTATCCCGCGCCGTTCGGGAGGTGGAGGGATTCGGTGAAGAACGGAGGAGCCGGTTTCGGATGGTCGGATCGTGGGATCTGCCGTCGATCCGGCCGTCGCGCCGGGCCTGTTCGAAGGTGGCTGGACATATGTTGCACGGGTGGTTCGCGAGTGGCGGGAGCGGCGGCGGGGGCGGGCGGCGGTAGGTTCACCACTGCATCCCCGGCCGGTCGGGCCGGGCCGAGCGATCGCCGGTCCGAGGCTCGCCAGAGTGAGCGGGACAGTATGCCCTGCGCTGTCCCCCGATCGCTGGAATATGCCCGAAGCGCTTGCTGCGGCCGGTCCGCCGAATCATCCTGAGGCGTGTTCGTGTCGCGGCCGGTGCGCGACGGACGAGGTGACGCGGGTGCGTCGTACCGGGTGTGACGTGCGGCGGCCCGACGGGCGGCTGCCGACCCGGGGGACGGCGACCCGATGGGCGGCCCGGTGTGTGCCCGGGCAGGCCGGGTGATCAGGCCAGGCCGGGACGATGGCCGAACTGCGAGTGCAGGTGGTGGAGCAGTGCAGGTTCTACAGGTACAGCTGGCGGTGCAGGCGGACCCCGCCGAGGTCGGCCGGGCCCGCCGGTGGGTGCGCTCACGGCTGCTCAACCACGGCGTCGACCCGGACGCGCCCATCGCCGAGACGGTCGTGCTGGTGGTCTCCGAACTGGTGACCAACGCGGTGGTGCACACCGGCTGTCCGGCCGTGCTGAGGCTCTGCTTCCCGATCGGCGGGGGCCCGGCCGAGGCCGCACCGGCCGCCGGGGTGCGTGAGGCGGCGACGGTCGGCCCGCTGCGGGTCGAGGTCGCCGACGCCAGCCAGGCCGCCCCTGCCCCCCGGCACGCCGGGCCGGACGTGGACGCCACCAACGGCCGGGGCCTGGAGCTGGTCGAGCTGCTCTGCGACCGCTGGGGCTGGTACCCGGACGGGGCCGGCAAGCGGGTCTGGTGCGAGATCAGCCCGGACGCCCGGCCGACGGACCCGCTGGCCGCCGTGGACTGGGCCGCGCTGGTCCAGTAGTGACGGGTGCTCACCCGGCACCCGGCCGTCGTGCACGGCTGCGGAGCCCCGACGGAGCGTCCGAACGGGGCGTGCGGCGGCCCGGTGATCGTCGGGCCGAAAGCTGACGCAACCATTCCGAATTTCGGACAACCCATTGACGTGACGTATCCGACTGATCACGCTTGGGTGCAGCTCTTCGTTGCGAGGGGACGCCGAGGGAACACCCGAACGCCGCTGCGGTGCTGCTGTCCAGGGGGATCACGTCAGCAGGGGGGCCGCGGTCTGTCGGTCGTGTGCTGGCTCCTTGGCGAGTGCGGAGGGTGCGGCGCGGGTTCAGGGCCCGTGCGTCGAGGTTGGATGGCGGCCGGCCGTGCCGTGCTCGGGGTGCGTGCGGCCCGCCGTCATCCGATCTGCCCGTGGGGGCGGTTGTTTTCGGCCACCGGGGCCGCCGGCCGAACGACCGGTTCCGGTCGGCCGGTTCCTGCCCCTCACTGGCCCGATTCCGACGAAATTCGGCAGTCCCGCCCCTCGTCGCCCGCCGGTCCCTTCGGGAGACTCTGGCGGGTGAACGAACCGCCCGCCCCCGCCCGCCCCACCGCCCCCGGTTCCGCCCGGGTGCTCCCCGCCGCCCGTGCGCCCCGGGTGCACTACGCCTGGGTGGTGGCCGCCGTCTCGCTGGTGGTGCTGCTCGGCTCGGCCGGATTCCGCTCCACGCCCAGCCTGATGATGGATGCGCTGCACCACGAGTTCGGCTGGTCGACGGGCACGATATCCAGCGCCACCTCGGTCAACCTCACCCTCTACGGACTCACCGCCCCCTTCGCCGCCGCGCTGATGGACCGGTTCGGCGTGCGGCTGGTGGTGGTCTGCGCGCTGCTGACCATCTCGGTCGGCGCCGGTCTGGCCATGCTGATGCGCGAGCCCTGGCAACTGGTGCTCTGCTGGGGAGTGCTGGTGGGTCTCGGCAGCGGCTCGATGGCCGGCGCGTTCGCCACCACGATCACCGGCCGCTGGTTCCAGGCCCGGCAGGGGCTGGTCACCGGGGTGCTGACGGCCGCCGGAGCGGCGGGCAACCTGGTCTTCCTGCCGGTCGGCGCCTGGCTGGTCGAGCAGCACGGCTGGCGTTCGGCCGTCGTGGTGGTCTCGCTGGCGGCGACCGCCGTCGCCGTCCCGGTGCTGCTCCTGATGCGTGAGCGGCCCGCCGACCTGGGCCTGCTCCCGTACGGCGCGACCGAGGAGCCCCCCGCCCCGGCGACCGACGGGCGGGCGCTGGCCCGTTCGCTGCGGGTGCTCCGCACGGCGTCCCGGAGCCGGGCGTTCTGGCTGCTGGCCTCCTCCTTCGCGATCTGCGGCGCGACCACCGCCGGCCTGGTCGGCACCCACTTCATCCCGGCCGCCCACGACCACGGACTGCCGGTCACCACGGCGGCGAGCCTGCTGGCGCTGATCGGCGTCTTCGACGTGGTCGGCACCGTCGCCAGCGGCTGGTTCACCGACCGCTTCGACGCCGGCCGGCTGCTGGTCGTCTACTACGCGCTGCGCGGGCTCTCGCTGCTCCTGCTGCCGCAGTTGTTCGCGGGTACGCCGGAGCCGCCGATCCTGGCCTTCGTGATCTTCTACGGGCTGGACTGGGTGGCCACCGTGCCGCCGACCGTCGCGCTCTGCCGTCACCACTTCGGCGCCGACGCACCGATCGTGTTCGGCTGGGTGCTGGCCTGCCACCAGATCGGCGCGGCCGTGGTCGCCGGGCTGGCCGGGCTCTCCCGGGACGCGTTCGGCGACTACGACCTCGCCTGGTACGCGGCCGGGGGACTCTGCGCGATCGCCGTCGCCCTCTGCCTGGCGCTCCGGGATGCCCGGCCGGAGCGGATCGACCCGGCGCTGTCGTGAGGGGCCCTTCGTGAGCACGGCCCACCCTGAGCACGGCCCACGGTGAGGGCGGCCCACCGTGAGGGCGGACCGCCGGGGGCTGCCGGGGGGCTGCCGGGGTGTCCTCCCGGAGGGTGACGGCCTGTCGCCGGGGTCATGTCGTAAGGGGCGACTAGGCTTCGCGCCCATGACGCTCATCTTCACCCTCGACCCCGACCTCGACCCCGGTCTGCGCGGCGAGATCACCCGGCTGTGGACCGAGGCCAGCAACGCCGGCGGCGCGGTGGGCTTCGTGCCCCCGGTCACCGAGGACGAGGTCTGGGTCACCGCCGAGAAGCAGTTCGCCGGAATCGCGCCGGCCGGGCCGGACCGGCTGCTGGTGGCCCGGGAGGCCGGGACGGGACGGCTGGCCGGTCTGCTGGTCTTCGAGTCGATGCGCTTCGAACTGATGGAGCACTGGCGGGTGCTCTCCCGGGTGATGGTGCACCCCGAGCTCCAGGGGCGCGGCTACGGCGCGGTGCTGATGGCCGAGGCCGAACGGATCGCCCGGGAGTGGGGCCTGGCAGGTCTGCGGCTCCACCTGCGCGGCGGGCTCGGTCTGGAGTCGTTCTACGGGCGCAGCGGCTACACCGAGGCCGGCCGGGTCCCGGGTGCCATCCGGATCGCGCCCGGTGACGACCGCGACGAGGTCACCATGTGGCTCGACCTGCGCTGACCGCACCCCCGGCGGAGCGCCTTCCGCCCGGGGACGGCGGACCCGTTCCCCGGCGGGCCGCCCGGGCATGCTTCACTGGGAGACCGGCCAGCCCCCGCGCAGAGAAGGACGTGTCCCCGGTGAGCAGCACTGTGAGCAAGAAGTCGCACGCCACACTCCGCTACACCTCCATGCGGGTCTCCATCTTCCTCGGCTGCCTGCTGGTCGCCCTGCTGCTGGGGCACTTCCAGGTGATCCCGGTCAAGGGCCAGTCCGGCACGGTCTTCCTGTTCCTGCTGGCCGCCCTCGTCTCGGCGCCGCTCAGCTACGTGCTGCTGCACAGGCAGCGCGACGACATGTCGGCCGAGATCTCCGGCCGGGTGGACGGCATCCGGACGCGGACGGCGCAGAAGATCGCCGCCCAGAACGCCGAGGAGGACGCGGCCGACGACGCCGCCCGCTCGGCGGCGGCCACGTCCGCCCGGACCGCCGCCGCGCCGAACTGACCAGCGCCGCCGACGTGCCCCGCTCCGGTCCCGCCACGCCCGGCGCCGTCCCCGACGACGCCGGGCCCGGTGACGTCGTACCGCCGGGGACGCCGGCCGGTGCGACGGGTCCGCCCGGTGCCGCCGGTGCCGGGTCCCCGGAGCACGCGGTCGAGGGCGACGGGCCCGCGACCGGTACCTGGCCGGCCCCCGTCCGGCGGCCCACCGGCCGGGACGTGGCACGGCTCGCCGGGGTCTCCCAGGCCACCGTCTCGCTGGTGTTCTCCGGCTCGGAGGCGGGCCGCCGGGTCTCCGACGCCACCCGGGAACGGGTCCGCGAGGCCGCACGCGGGCTCGGCTACCGCCCGCAGGCGGCCGGCCGGCAGCTGCGCCTCGGCCGCAGCGGCATGATCCTGCTGGCCGTGCCGAACATCCTCGGCCCGTTCTTCGGCCGGGTGCTGGAGGGCGTCCACGAGGAGGCGGGCAGGCACGGCCTGGCCGTCGTGGTCAGCTCCGGCTGGGGGAGCGCGACCCTCGCCGAGGCCGCCACCACCAGCCGGTTCGACGGCCTGCTGATCTGCTCCCCGGACGACAGCCAGCTCGGCGAACTGCCCGCCGACACCCCCGCGGTCTTCCTGGACGCGGACCCGGGCACCGACCGCGCCCGACCGACGGTCGAGCTGGACGTGGCCGGCGGCATGCGCGCCGCCGTCGAGCACCTGGCGGCCCTGGGCCACCGCCGGATCGGCCGGCTCCGCTCCACCCACTCCGCCTACACCTTCCGGGTCCGCCAGGCCGCCTTCGAGGAGGCCGTCCGGTCGCTCGGCCTGGACGTGCTCGAACTGGGCGTCAGCCTGAACGAGGGTCAGTCCGCGGCGCGCGTCGCCGCCCACCGGCTGCTGGAGCACCCGGCCCGTCCGCGGGCGGTGATCTGCGACGACGACGTGGTCGCCTCGGGCGTCTACCAGGCCGCCGCCGAACTCGGCCTGCGGGTGCCCGCCGACCTCTCGGTGGTCGGTATCGACAATGTCCCGGTGGCCGCGCTGCTCGCCCCGCCGCTCACCACCGTCGACCTGCCGGGCGAGGAACTGGGCCGGGCCGGTGTCGCGGCGCTCGCCCGGCTGCTCCGCGGCGAGCCGGTGGCGCCGGTGGCGCCGCTCGCCACCTCGCTGGTGCTGCGGTCCTCCACCGCTCCGGGGCGGACGGACTGACCGTCCGTTCCGGTCGGTGGACCGCTCGACCGGGCTGGGCCCGACGGGTGAAATATCGTCATACGGACTCGCGCCGACGCCGTGGCCGGCTGGGCGGGCGATGAGATTTCGATATGTGGACGTTTCGACCTAAACCCTCACGCCTGCCACTCCTGGCCGCATCTCTGGGCCTGATCGGTGGCACCCTGCTGACCGGCACCCTGACCGCCCCGCCCGCCGAGGCCGCCGTCACCTTCACGAAGTCGGTGGACAAGCCCAACCCGGTACCCGGCGAGAACGTCACCTACACACTGCGCTACACCTGCTCGGTCAGCGACTGCGTCAACGGGCAGATCGTCGACACGCTCCCGGCCGGGATGGAGTTCGTCGGCTGGACTCCGGACGCCTCCACCGTCGACGTCCCCAACTCCACCGTCCCGGCGCCCGGCACCGTGGGCGGCACCCTCACGGCCAAGCTGCAGGACCTCACCCCGGGGACCACCGCCACCATCAACGTGGTCCTGAGGTACCCCAACTTCACCACAGCCAACGGCACCCAGAGCACCAACTCGGCCACCCTCACCGCCGACGGGGAACAGCCGCAGACCGGTACGGCCGGCACCACCGCCGTGGTCCAGCCCAGCTACACCACCACCAAGGGTGTCCAGGGCAGCAGCCAGGACGGCCGCTCGGTCACCTACCAGTTCAGCGCCTGCTCGACCGCCAACGTGCCCAACGTCGACCTGGACGGCAGCCGGCTGGTCGACACCCTGCCGCCCGGTGCGGTGGTGGACACCGGCCGCTCCCCTGGCTGGGTCAACGACCCGGCGGGCTCGACCACCTGGGTGTACGACATCGGCGCCTTCCGGGCCGGCAACGGCCAGGCCGGCTGCCGGATCCCCGGCGTCCTGGTGGTCAACTACCCCGACCCGACGTTCCCCAGCGGCACCACCTCCACCAACACCGTGACGCTCCAGGGCGACCCGCTCGGCCCCGAACCGCAGCGGGACCTCTCCACCGCCACCGCCGAGACCCCGGTCTTCCAGCCGCCCGTCACCGGCATCCAGGTCGGCGCCTCCAAGGTGTGGCAGACGACCTCGGTCTCCGGCGACCTCACCTCCTTCAGCCTGCGCCCCAGCAACGTCGCCGGTCCGATCACCAGCCTGGTGGTGACCGACCCGGGCACCGGCACCACCGCCAACCTGTACAACTGGCTGATCCCGCAGTCCATCCAGCTGGAGGCGTGGAACCCGACCTCGATCGGTCTCGCCCTGGAGTACCGGCTGGACGGCGACCCCGCCTGGCAGACCTTCACCCCGGGCACCCCGCTGAACGGGTCCGGCACCCGCCGGATCACCTTCGCCGCGGGTGCCGGCGACCCGGCCAACGACGTGATCGGGATCCCGGCCGGCCGCTACCTCGACGGCCTGCGGTTCACCTGGACCGGCCCGATCCCGACCGGCTGGAGCCCCGGCAACTCCGTCCAGTTGCTCGCCCAGACCATCACCCCCGGCCACGACGGGCGCCCCGCGCCCGTCCCGCTGCGCAACTGCGTCGACGTGGTCGGCACCGACGCGGCCGGCGACACCTCGGCCGCCAACGACTGCGCCGACTCCACCGTCACCGCCGCCACCAACCTGGGTGCCGCCAAGACCACCGTGGCCGGCGCCGTGCTCTCCCCCGGCGGGGTGGCCACCTTCCAGATCACCCCGTACAACCGGACCGGCCGCACCCTCGACCGTCCGCTCGTCCTCTACGACCTGCTGCCGCCCGGCATGGTCTACGTCGAGGGCAGTGCGCGCCCTGACCCCGCCTACGCGGAGTCGGTCGCCCCGGAGTCCGTCGCGGTGCTGCCCGGTCCCGACGGGCGGCAGCTGCTCAAGCTGACCTGGCCGGCCGGAAGCCCCGACATGATGTACCTGAACGACCACCGGGCCTACCGGACCCTGATCGACGTCCAGGTGGCCGGCAGCGCCCGCCCCGGCACCCTGACCAACGACGTGTACGTCACCACCGAGGGCAGCGGCCCCCCGGTCGCCTGCTTCTACTTCGGCAGTGACAGCGGGGTGCAGGACGCCCAGGACCTCGACAAGGACGGCGACGCCACCGAGACCCTGTGCCATGCCTCCTCGCAGGTCGAGGTGCAGGTACCGGCCGTGCTGCGGTCCTACAAGGAGGTCAGGGGCGACCTCGACCCCGACTACACCACCACCGGAACCACCCGGCCCGGCGGCGGCATCTCCTACCGGCTGACCGTCCGCAACGACTCCGCCGACCCGGTCACCGAGTTCGTCGCGTACGACAAGCTGCCCACCCCCGGCGACGGGTACGTGCTGCGGCCGGACACCCCGCGCAGCTCGGCCTGGACACCCTCCCTGGTGGAGCCGCTGACCTCCAGCGACCCGACCGTGGTGATCGAGTACACCACCTCGCCCGATCCCTGCCTGCCCGCCGACTTCGCGGTGCCCGGGCCGTGCGACGCCGGCGCGCAGTGGAGCACGGCCTTCCCCGGCCCCGGCACCGCCACCTGGTTCCGGGTGGCCCGCCCCGGCACCCTCGCCCCCGGCGCACTGTTCACCCTGACCTGGCCCATGGTCGCCTCGTTCGACGCGGGTGCGGACGAGTTCGCCTGGAACAGCTTCGCCTACTCCGCCACCGACGCCTCCGGCCGTCCGTTCCTGCCCGCCGAACCGGCCAAGGTCGGGGTCGGCGTCGAGCAGGCCGTCCCGCCGGCCAACGCGCTCGGCGACTTCGTCTGGAACGACCTCAACGGCGACGGCGTCCAGCAGCCCGGTGAACCCGGCGTCCCCGGCGTGCGGGTCGAGCTGCTGGACGGCGAGGGCCGGGCGGTCCGGGACAAGAGCGGCCGGCCGGTCGCCGCGGTCACGGACGCGAGCGGGCACTACCTGTTCGAGCAGCTGCCGGACGGGGTGTACGCGGTGCGGTTCGACCTGACCACGCTGCCCGAGGGGGCCACGGTGACCCGGCGGGCCGCCGGGGCGGACCGGGAGCTGGACTCGGACGCGGACCCGACGACCGGAGTGACCCAGACGGTCACGCTGGCCGGCGGGACGCGGGACCTCGGCCTGGACCTGGGACTGGTGCTTCCCACGCCGTCGCCCTCGCCCTCGCCCTCGCCCTCGCCCTCGCCCTCGCCCTCGCCGTCCCCGACCGTCTCGCCGTCGCCGACGGTCTCCCCGTCCCCGACGGTGTCGCCGTCCCCGACCGTCTCGCCGTCCCCGACGGTCTCCCCGTCCCCGACGGTGTCGCCCACCTCGTCGACGTCCACGGCCGTTCCCTCGCCGTCGCCGACGGTCGAGCCCCCGTCGCCGACGCACTCGCCGACGCACCACCCCACGACCCACCATCCGAAGCCGACGCACTCGTCCGGCCACGGCGGTGAGCTGCCCGACACCGGCGGCGGACCGGGAACCCTGATCGGCATCCTCGCGGCCGCCGTGCTCGGTACCGGCCTGCTGCTCGCCCTGATCGTCTGGGGAGGCCGAGGCCGCCACAGCTGAGGCACCGGCCAGGAGAAAGTGACTGCGCCCGTCGGCCGGACCACCGGCCCGACGGGCGCAGCCACGTCTTCGGGGCGGGCTCAGCCCACCGGCACCGGCACCGGTCCGGCGTCGGCGGGCGCGCCGGAGCCCGCCGGGCCGGCGGCGGGGACGACCCGGAACCAGCGGCGGGCGCCGAACAGCAGCAGCCCGCCCAGGCCGATGCCGCCCGCCGCACAGAGCGCCACCGAGCGCAGCGATCCCTCGGCGAGGTGGCCCGAGACCGCGTAGCCGAGCGAGTTGCCGGTCGCGAAGAGCGTGACCAGCCAGGCGAAGGCCTCGGTCACGGTGCCGACCGGGGCCAGCTCGGCGACCAGGACGAACGCCGCCGCCAGCAGCGGGGCGAGGGCGATCCCGGAGACGAACGCCAGTCTGGCCATCGCGGCCGGTCCCGGAACCAGGAGCAGCGGCAGGTAGGAGGCGGCCATGCCGAGCGCCATCAGCCCGGTGCGGGTGGCGGTGGAGCTGCGCCACTTCACTGCGCCGTAGGCGAGCGCCCCGAGCAGCCCGCCGAGCGCGGCCAGCGCCAGCAGGGTGCCCGCGCCGCCCGGGAGCCCGTCCGTCCGCTCGTGGGCCTCCGCGTAGGCGATGAACAGCACGTTCTGCGCACCGACCGCCCAGCCGGCGCCGGCCAGGCCGACCAGCAGCAGCACCAGTCCGGGGGAGCGGAGCGGTCCGAGCAGGCCCGCCGAGTGCTCGCGCGGCGGCGCCTGCCAGGCCCGGGCCGGTGCGGTGGTGGCCACGATCAGGGCCCCGGCCAGCCCCAGCCCGGCCGCCACCCAGAGTGCCGCGACCGGGCTGACCGCACCGGCGATCCCGGCCACCGCGAGCGGACCGGCGACGTAGAGGATCTGCTGGGCGGCGGAGTCGAACGCGTAAGCGGTGTCGAGCTGTTCGTCCTCGACGACGTCCGGCCAGAGCGAGCGGAGGCAGGGTTCGAGCGGCGGCATGGCCAGGCCGGCGATCGCGGCGCCGACCGGCGCGGCCAGGGCCGATCCGGGAGCCAGCGCGAGCAGGGTGTACCCGCCGCCGGCGACCACGGCGGAGAGGAGCAGGACGCGGGGCTGCCCCGTCCGGTCCACGATCCGGCCGAGCACCGGTCCGCCGACCGCCGCCGCGATCGCGTACGCGGCGGTGGCCAGGCCGATCCGGCTGTACGGCGCGCCGGCCTCGCGCAGGGCGAGCGCGATCACCAGGGCGGTCATGCCGGCCGGGAGGCGGCCGAGCAGGGTACCGAGGAGCAGGCGACCGACGTGCGGGGCGCGGAGCAGGGCGAGGTAGCCCATGGGCGGGGTTCTCCGGTCTGGGCGGTGGGCGTGGAGGGGGCGCCATCCAAGTTATACGTATAACCGGCAGGCGGTCAATCGGGGCGGACGATCGATCTGATGGGGCGTCAGCTTCGTTCGTGTCCGGACTCCGCCCGGGTCGCGCGTGGGCGCGTGTCCGGAACTCAAACAACTACTTTGAACATCTCAAACCTTTACTGCTAACGTATCGGCCATGACCACCTCAGACGCACTCCGGATGCACGGCCTGGGCTCGCAGCCCGGCGCCGCCCGCGGGTGCCGTCTGCCCGGTGCTGTGGACAGCCCGCGCCGTTGTCGCGCGATGAGCTGTATTCCGGCGGCACGCCCCTGACCGGAGCCGGTCCTCCTCCCCCGGCCCCCGCCGTGTCGCCTTCCCCGCCCCGCCTCACCGTCAGCAACGCCTCCCCCGGAGCCGCACCGTCATGTCCACAGCGCCCGAGGCGACCTCGTCGCCGTCCGTGCTCGCCAGAATCCGCAAGACCCCCTTCTGGGTCCAGATCGTCGCCGGCCTCGTGCTCGGCATCGGGCTCGGTTACCTGGCCCGCGCGGCCGACATCTCCTGGCTGGCCACCACCCTGGAGACGATCGGCAAGATCTTCGTCCAGCTGCTGAAGCTCGCCGTCCCCCCGCTGGTCTTCACCGCGATCCTGGTGAGCGTCGCCAACCTGCGCAACGTGACCAACGCGGCCCGCCTGGCCGTCCGCACGCTGCTCTGGTTCCTGATCACCTCGCTGATCGCGGTGGCCATCGGCCTCGGCCTCGGCCTGCTGACCAACCCGGGCGAGGGCACCGACCTCAAGACCGAGGGCCTCAAGGCGCCGAAGTCCACCGGCAGCTGGATCGACTTCCTGACCGGGATCTTCCCGACCAACATCGTCACCGCGTTCACCGAGGTCGAGGTCCTGCAGATCGTCTTCCTGGCGGTCGTGGCCGGCGCGGCGATCCTCAAGCTCGGCGCGAAGGCCGAGCCGGTCCTCAAGCTCAGCGAGTCCGTCCTGGAGCTGATCCAGACCGCCCTGTGGTGGGTCATCCGGCTCTCGCCGCTCGGCACCCTCGGCCTCATCGGCAAGTCCGTCGCCAAGTACGGCTGGGACCTGCTGAAGCCCTTCACCGTCCTGACCGTCGACATCTACGTCGGTTGCGCGCTGGTGCTGTTCGTCGTCTACTCCCTGCTGCTGAAGTTCGCCGCCGGCCTCAACCCGCTGAACTTCTTCAAGGGCGCCTGGCCTGCCATCCAGCTGGCCTTCGTCTCCCGCTCCTCGGTCGGCACCCTGCCGGTCACCCGTCGCGTCACCGAGCGCCTCGGCGTGCCGAGCGAGTACGCCTCGTTCGCGGTGCCGTTCGGTGCCACCACGAAGATGGACGGCTGCGCCGCGATCTACCCGTCGCTGGCCGCGATCTTCGTCGCCCAGGTCTACGGCATCGACCTCGGCATCAAGGACTACCTGCTGATCGCCTTCGTCTCGGTCATCGGCTCGGCCGCGACGGCCGGTCTCACCGGCGCGATCGTGATGCTGACCCTGACCCTCTCCACCCTGGGCCTGCCCCTGGAGGGCGTCGGCCTGCTGCTGGCGATCGACCCGATCCTCGACATGATCCGCACCGCGACCAACGTCGCCGGCCAGGCTCTCGTGCCGATCGTGGTCGCCGCCCGGGAGAAGACCCTCGACCTGGTGGCCTACAACAACCCCACCGGCGACCTCTACGCGGACGCCCCGGCGGCCGTCGTCCCGGCGCAGTCCGGCCCGAAGGCCGCGGCCACGGCCTGACCGGTTCCACGCAGGGCCCTCTCCCCGCCGGGGAGGGGGCCCTGCGCATGCCCGCGGAGGGGGTGCGGCACAGCCCCCGGCGCCGGAAAAGGCAGGGGGCCCACCGAAAACGGCGGGCCCCCTTGGGTGTTGCTCTCTTGTGCTCTGGTGACGGCCGGCGGCCGTCGGCGGACCCGAGGGGTCCCGAGCGATCAGAACATCGTGAGGATGGTCAGATAAGGGTGACGTTCTCCGCCTGCGGGCCCTTCGGGCCCTGAGTGACGTCGAAGCTGACCGCCTGGTTCTCCTCCAGCGAGCGGAAACCGCTCGCGTTGATGGCGGAGTAGTGGACGAAGACGTCGGGGCCGCCGCCCTCCTGGGCGATGAAGCCGAAGCCCTTCTCAGCGTTGAACCACTTGACGGTTCCCTGAGCCATGCCGTTCTCCTTGCGAGGGACGTGTCGGGGACCACACCGTGTGGCACCCGGTCCGCTGCGCTGATCGCCCTGCCTCCGGACGGGTCCGGAGTTTTTCGATATTGCTGAAAAACTACAAAAAGCCTGCGGTTACATGCTCCGCAGGCTTCAAGTACTGCAAGGGGAATCAAACTGCAACTGAGGGCAACGCTAGCATGCGGCTGCTGTGACGACCAGGGGTGACTTGCGGGCCGGACCGCACGTGTCGAAAGCCCGGATCAGCGGTGTCCGCCGGGCTGTTGGGCCCGTCGCGCACGGCCCGTCGGGACCGGTGGACGCGGCCCGTCGCGGCAGCGGACGCGGAGCGGGCCGGCACGCCGTGCGCGCGTGTCGGAAGGCCGGTGCCGGGCTTCCGGAACCTCGGGCATACCCTGCGGGGAGGCGCACGAACAGCAAGGGAGCGGCGCAGTGGCACCACCGGATGCGGAAACACGGGATCCCGAGGGGCACCCCCCGGTCCGGCCGCGGGTCGGGCACATCCAGTTCCTGAACTGCGTACCCCTCTACTGGGGACTGGCCAGGACCGGGAACCTGCTCGACCTCGACCTCACCAAGGACACCCCGGAGAAGCTCAGCGACCAACTGGTCCGCGGTTCGCTCGACATCGGGCCGATCACCTGCGTGGAGTACCTCCGGCACGCGGACGAACTGCTGGTGATGCCCGACATCGCGGTCGGCAGCGACGGCCCCGTGATGTCCTGCGTGATCGTCAGCAAGGTGCCGCTGGCCGACCTGGACGGCCGACGGGTCGCCCTCGGCTCCACCAGCCGGACCTCGGTCCGGCTCGCCCGGCTGCTGCTGGAGGAGCGCGAAGGCGTGCGCCCGGAGTACTTCAGCTGCCCGCCCGACCTGGACGCCATGCTCGCCGAGGCCGACGCGGCCGTCCTGATCGGCGACCCGGCGCTGCGCGCCTACCTCGGCCAGGCGGCCGCGCAGGGCCTGGCCGTGCACGACCTCGGCGAGATGTGGAAGGAGTGGACCGGACTGCCGTTCGTCTTCGCGGTCTGGGCCGCCCGCCGCGACTTCGCGGAGCGCCGGCCCGAGCTGACCGCGGCGGTGCACCGGGCCTTCCTGGAGTCCCGGGACCTCTCCCTGGTGGAGGCCCGCGAGGTCGCCGCGCACGCGGCCCGCTGGGAGACGTTCGACGCCGGCGTGCTGGAGCGGTACTTCAGCGAGGCGCTGGACTTCTCGCTCGGCGAGCGGCAGCTGGCCGGACTGGCCGAGTTCGCCCGCCGGGTCGCGTCCGACAGCGGTTTCGCGCCGGACGTGGCGGTCCGGCTGCTGGAACCGGCGCCCGTCGTGGCCTGACCGCCGGTCTCCTCGCCCGCGCCCCGGATCGTGGCCCGGATCGTGGCCCGGGTTGTGGCCCTCCACTGCCCCGCCGCCCGGTAGCGTCTGCACCCGGTATCCGTGTCCCGGAGGCGGGGCCATGCGGCGAGGGGAGCGTGCGGGGGATGCAGGCACTGGGATCGGACGATCCGCGCCGGGTGGGCGCCTACCGGCTGCTGCGCCGGCTCGGTGCGGGCGGCATGGGCCGGGTCTACCTCGGCCGGACCGCGGGCGGCCGCACGGTGGCGGTCAAGGTGGTCCGCGGCGAACTGGCCGAGGACGCCGAGTTCCGCGCCCGGTTCCGGCAGGAGGTGGACGCCGCCCGACGGGTCGGCGGCTCCTGGACGGCACCGGTCCTGGACGCGGACACCGAGGGCGAACGCCCCTGGGTGGCCACCGGCTACATCGCCGGCCCCGCGCTCGGCGCCGCCGTCACGGAGCACGGGCCGCTGCCCGAGCCGGCGGTCCGGACCCTCGGGGCCGGCCTCGCCGAGGCGCTCGACCACGTCCACGGCCTCGGGCTGGTCCACCGCGACGTCAAACCGTCCAACGTGCTGCTGACCCTGGACGGTCCGCGGCTGATCGACTTCGGCATCGCCCGCGCGCTGGACGCCGCCAGCGGGCTCACCCAGTCCGGCTACGTGGTCGGCTCACCCGGCTTCATGTCCCCCGAGCAGGCGAACGGGCAGCTCGCCGGACCGCCCAGCGACGTCTTCTCGCTGGGCGCCGTGCTCGGCTACGCCGCGACCGGGGTGCACCCCTTCGGCGAGGGCGTGAGCGCCGCCGTCCTCCTCTACCGGGTGGTGCACGAGGAACCGGACCTCTCCGGGCTGACCGACGGTTCGTTGCGTTCGGCCGTGCTCGCCTGCCTGTCCAAGGACCCGGCGGCCCGCCCGACCCCGCGCGAGCTGCGCGCCTGGCTGGACCCGGACGGCTCGGCCGCCGCCCGGCTGGGGCGGGGCGGCTGGCTGCCGGCGGCGCTGGCGGCGGCGGTCGGGCGGAGTGCGGTGCAACTGCTGGACCTGGAGGCCGAGGTCTCCTCGGTGGGAGCGGGCCCGCCGTTTCCGGGGGCGCCGGGAGCGGACCGGACGCCGACCTACGTCCCCGGCGCGGGGGCCGACGTGCGCGGCGGGCCGGGTACGGGGGAGACCCCGGCGGTCGGGGCCGCCTCCCGGCGCCGGTACGGGCCCTGGCTCCTGGCGGGTGCGCTGCTGCTGGCGGCGGGGGCCGGCTACGGCGCCTACCGGGTGTGGGGGCCGGAGGACCCGCCCGCCGTGGTCACCGCGACGGGGACGGGCTCGCCGAGCGCCCCGGCCACCGGGGGCGCCACCCGGCCGCCGCCGTCGACCGTGACCGGCGGGCCGTCCGGCGGGCCGTCGCCGTCGGGAGGGCCCTCGGGCGGGACGGCGACCGGGGGGATGCCGTCCGCTGGCGCATCCGGGAGCGGTGCCCCGACGACCGGGCCGAGCGTCGTCCCGGAACGCTTCCTCGGCACCTGGCGCGGGGAGATGAACACCCAGAAGGGGGTGCCCGCCGGCACCACCACCCTGGTCATCGGAAAGGCGGCGCTCGGTCAGGAGGCCACCACCAGCCGCAACGAGCTCAGCGGGCTGCTCTCGGTGAGCTGCGAGGGCGCCTGGACGCTCACCTCGGCCGAACCGGAGAAGCTGGTGTTCACCTCCCGGCTGGTCCGCTCCTCACTGCCCGGGGCCTGCACCGGCGGCTCGTACTCCGAGACGCTCACCCTGCAGAAGGACGGCGCGATCCTCTTCACCTCGGCCGACCCGAAGGCCGGGAACCCGTCCGGGACGCTACGGCGGGCGGGCTGACGCGGGGCGGCGGAGGCGCTGGCGTAGGCTGAACCGGATGCGGCGGGGGTCCGACCTGGCGGTTCGATCCGCCGGCACGACCCCGGGGCGCAACCCGGAACCGTGCCCGTCCGGCAGGGCCCGCAAGACCAGCAGTACCCGAGAGAGAGAAGGCCGTCAGGTGTCCGAGCTCGCAGCGACCACCCTCGATGCGCCCAGCACCGACCTGCAGGCCGTGCTCGACCGGGCGGCCGGCGGCGGCCGGATCAGCCCGGAGGAGGCGCTGGAGCTCTACCGCTCGGCCCCGCTGCACGCGCTCGGCTCGGCGGCCGACGCGGTGCGCCGCCGGCGCTACGCCGGTACCGAGCACATCGCGACGTACATCATCGAGCGCAACATCAACTACACCAACGTCTGTGTGACGGCGTGCAAGTTCTGCGCCTTCTACGTGGCGCCGAAGAGCACCAAGGGCTGGTCCCGCGACCTCGACGAGATCCTGCGCCGCTGCGCGGAGACGGTCGAGCTGGGCGGCACCCAGATCATGTTCCAGGGCGGCCACCACCCGGACTACGGCGTGGAGTACTACGAGCGCGCCTTCTCGGCGATCAAGACGGACTTCCCGCAGCTGGTGATCCACTCGCTGGGCGCGTCCGAGGTCGAGCACATGGCCCGGATCTCGGGCGTCTCGATCGAGGAGGCCGTCACCCGGATCCACAAGGCAGGTCTCGACTCCTTCGCCGGTGCCGGCGCCGAGCTGCTGCCGGAGCGTCCGCGCAAGGCGATCGCCCCGCTCAAGGAGTCCGGCGAGCGCTGGCTGGAGATCATGGAGACCGCCCACGGCCTGGGCGTCGAGTCCACCTCCACCATGCTGATGGGCACCGGCGAGACCAACGCCGAGCGGATCGAGCACCTGCGGATGATCCGCGAGGTGCAGGACCGCACCGGCGGGTTCCGCGCCTTCATCCCGTACACCTACCAGCCGCAGAACAACCACCTGAAGGGGTCGACCCAGGCGACCGTCTTCGAGTACCTGCGGATGATCGCCATCGCCCGCCTCTTCCTGGACAACATCGCCCACATCCAGGGCTCCTGGCTGACCACCGGCAAGGAGGCCGGCCAGCTGTCGCTCCACTACGGCGCGGACGACCTGGGCTCGGTGATGCTGGAGGAGAACGTCGTCTCGGCGGCCGGCGCCAAGCACCGCTCCAACCTCACCGAGCTGATCCACCTGATCCGGGCGGCGGACCGCGTCCCCGCGCAGCGCTCGACCACCTACGAGCACCTGCGGGTGCTGGACGACCCGGCCAACGACCCGGTCGACCCGCGGGTCGCCTCGCACATCGCCTCCACCGCGATCGAGGGCGGCACGGCGCACCCCGAGCTGAAGATCCTCGACAACGGCTGAGCGCCTCCACTGCCGTGCTGACCCTGCACCGGGCGGCCCGTGTGCTGCCCGACCCGGCCGATCCCACCGCCCCGTCCTACGCCGACGGGGCGGTGCTCGTGCGTGGCGAGCTGATCGAGGCCGTCGGCCCGTACGACGGACTGGCGGCGGAGCACCCGGCGGCCCGGGTGCGGGACTGGGGCGACGGACTGCTCACCCCCGGTCTCCGCAACCCGTACGGGCGCTGGCTGCTGGAGTGTGCGTACCATCCGGACCCGCGTGAGGGGATCGGGGACGAGCCGGTGCCCGGAGGGCCGGAGGGGCTCGGGGGACCGGCCGACGAGGCGCGGTGCGGCGCGAGCGCCCGGCGCGGGCTCCAGCGGATGCTCGGGTTCGGGGTGACCGCGGTGGCCGGGCCGTTCGAACGCGCCTCGGTGCGGACGGCGGTGGCCCGGTCGGGGCTGGGCGTACCGGGCGGTGCGGGGGTCGAGGAGGGTCCGCTGGACCCGCTCGCGGTGCTCCCGTTCGTCGAGGCCGTGCACGGCCGTCTGGGGGTCGGGGGCCGGGCCGACTTCGCCGTGTTCGCACCCGGTGCGGACGGCCCGCGGGCCGGGGGCTGCCTGGCCACGGTGCTGGCCGGTCGACTGGTGTTCCGCCGACGGTGAGCTGCCCGCCGCGACCCGGCTCCGGGGACCGGCACGGGGTGGACGCCCGGATGCTACTCATTGGTAGTCATACCGTCATACTGCTGTTTTCCACTTCCCGGTGATCCCCCCTTGTGCCGCAGGGGAGTTGCTTCGTGTGCAGTCGAACTGCACCCCCGGCGAGGGTGTCTGATTCCCCCTTCGCCGTGACCTGAGGGCCCGCCAGCGGATAGCATCCCGCTCAGCTCAGTCCGTACCCTCACCACACTCCGCCCGTGCCCTCGGGCGGCGGGGCCCCGTCCCAGGCCCCGAACGCAAGCCAGGACAGGAACCATGCGATCCGCGACCGTCCCCCCGCCGCGCACCCCGCGGTTGGGCCGTGTTTGGTACCTCACCGCCGTGCTCAGCGCCGTACTGGCCGTCGGCATGTGCCTGCTGGGCTGGCGTCAGGCCGAGCAGGCCGACCGGATCGGCGCGCACCCGGTGACGGTCGAGGGCACGGTCACCCAGCTCCCCGCCGGCGGCGGTTCCTACAGCACCGTCAGCTACCGGGCCGTCGGCCAGCAGCACACCGCGGCGGCGCTGCCGCTCGCCGACGGCGTGAAGGTCGGTGACACGGTCTGCCTGGAGCACGCGGCCGACGACGCGGGCGCGGTCCGGGTCTGCGGCGACACCTACCCGCAACCGGTCGGCGTCGGGCTGGCCCGGTTCAGCGTCCCGGTGGCGGTGGTGCTCTTCGCCGTCTGCATGCTGAGGATCCGCAGGCACCGGCGCGACCTCGCCGTCCGGAGCGGGCAGAACCGGATCGCCACCACGGTGGCCATGGCGACCGGCGCGCTGGCCGAGGGGATGCCGGCGATAACCCACGGCAAGCGCTCGCGCCGCAAGCGCCGCTCCGGCGGGCGGCGCGGCCTGCACTGACGCTCCGCCCGCGCCGGGGTGAGGGCGTGTCGGGCGAGGACCGCGCCGGACCACGACGACGCAGGCCCCGTCCGGCCGCGGCCCGGCCGCACCGTCCGGGATCGCGCCGGACGTGCCCCGTTGCCCGGATCGTCCGGGCCAGGGTGAACAATGGGGTCGTGACCCGAGCCTCTCTGGACAAGCAGCCGCACGAAGTCGCCGCCATGTTCGACGACGTCGCGGCCAAGTACGACCGCACCAACGACGTGCTCTCCCTCGGCCAGGCCCGCGCCTGGCGCCGGGCGGTGGCCGAGGCCGTGGACGCCGGGCCGGGGGACCTCGTCCTCGACCTCGGGGCCGGCACCGGCACCTCCTCGCTGCCGTTCCGGGAGGCCGGGGCCGAGGTCGTCCCTTGCGACTTCTCGGTCGGCATGCTGACCGAGGGCAAGCGCCGCCACCCCGAGCTGGCGCTGACGGCCGGGGACGCCACCCGGCTGCCGTTCGCCGACGGCACCTTCGACTCGGTGACGATCTCCTTCGCGCTGCGCAACGTCCACGAGACCGAGGCGGCGCTGCGCGAGATGCACCGGGTCACCAAGCCCGGCGGCAAGCTGGTGATCTGCGAGTTCTCCACGCCGACCTGGACGCCGTTCCGGACGGTGTACACCGAGTACCTGATGCGCGCGCTGCCGCCGGTCGCCACCGCGGTCAGCAGCAACCCGGACGCCTACGTCTACCTCGCCGAGTCCATCCGGGCCTGGCCCGACCAGCCCGCTCTGGCGGGGCTGCTCCAGGAGGCCGGCTGGTCCAAGGTGGCCTGGCGCAACCTGACCGGCGGGATCGTCGCCCTGCACCGGGCGTACAGGGTCTGATCCCCGGGTCGGGCCGCCCCGGACCCGCCGGAGCCGACCGCGGTTCCGGCCGGGGCCCGGTCCGCAGCTCGTAGACTCGTCCAAGCCCAGCCGCGCCGGCCCCCGACGGCCGGCCGACCCCAGCAGGAGTGTGCCCACCGTGTCCGAGACCGCCGTCGACCTGAACGCAGGCGTTGTGGAGAGCACCGCGGACGTCATCGTGGTCGGCGCGGGCCCGGCCGGCTCCGCCACGGCGTACTACCTGGCCCAGGCGGGCCTGGACGTGCTGCTGCTGGAGAAGACCTCCTTCCCCCGGGAGAAGGTCTGCGGCGACGGACTCACCCCGCGCGCCACCAAGCAGCTCGTCGACATGGGCATCGACGTGTCGACGGCGAACGGCTGGCTGCACAACAAGGGGCTGCGGATCATCGGCGGCGGCGTCCGGCTGGAGCTGGACTGGCCCGAGCTGTCGGCGTTCCCCGACTACGGACTGGTCCGCAAGCGGGCCGACTTCGACGAGCTGCTCGCCCGTCAGGCCGAGAAGGCGGGTGCCCGGCTCTACGAGCGCTGCAACGTCGGCGGCCCGGTGCTGGACGAGCGGACCGGCCGGATCATCGGCGTCACCGCCCGGCTCGGCGAGGAGAAGCGGCCGGTGACCTTCCGGGCCCCGCTGGTGGTGGCCGCCGACGGCAACTCCACCCGGCTCTCGCTGGCCATGGGCCTGCACCGCCGCGAGGACCGGCCGATGGGCGTCGCCTACCGGACCTACTTCACCTCCCCGCGCCACGACGACGACTACCTGGAGTCGTGGCTGGAGCTGTGGGACACCCGCGGCGCCGAGCGGAAGCTGCTGCCCGGCTACGGCTGGGTCTTCGGCATGGGCGACGGCACCTCCAACGTCGGCCTCGGCATCCTCAACTCCTCGCCCGCCTTCGGCGAGCTGGACTGGCGCGAGGTCCTCAAGGCCTGGTGCGCCAGCATGCCGGAGGAATGGGGCTACACCCCCGAGAACATGACCGACCCGATCCGCGGTGCCGCGCTCCCGATGGCCTTCAACCGCCAGCCGCACTACACCCGCGGCCTGCTGCTGGTCGGCGACGCCGGAGGCATGGTCAACCCGTTCAACGGCGAGGGCATCGCCTATGCGATGGAATCCGGCCAGATCGCCGCCGGAGTCATCGTGCAGGCCCACGCCCGGCTGACCGACGCCGGCCGCGAGCGCGCCCTCCAGGCATACCCGCGCATCCTCAAGGACGTCTACGGCGGCTACTACACGCTCGGCCGCGCCTTCGTGAAGCTCATCGGCAACCCGAAGGTCATGCAGCTCGCCACCCAGCGGGGCCTGACCCACCCCGTCCTGATGAAGTTCGTCCTGAAGATGCTGGCCAACCTCACCGACCCCCAGGGCGGCGACGCGATGGACCGCATCATCAACGGCCTCGCCAAGGCCGCCCCCAACGCCTGACCCACGGGCCGGCGGCATCGTACCCCGGCGGCCCTTGACCCCGGCGGTACCGGACCCGGGCCCCGGCGGCCGGGAGCCCGAAGGCTCCGGCGCCGTGGGCCGCCCCGGGGTCAGCGCCGATCGGCCTCGGGCCGGTCCGCGTCCGGTCGAGCCGTCTCCGGTCGACCTGTCGCGGGCTGACCTGTCGCGGGCCGCCGGCCGGCGGCGGAGCGGCGTTCGACGTAGGCGAGGCGTTCGGCGAAGACCCGGGCCGCGTCGGGGGTGAGCGTCCGGAGGGCGACCAGGGCCGAGAAGACGACGTCGCAGAGCTCGTGCTGGACGTCGTCCCAGGTGTGGGTGACCCCCTTGCGCGGGTTCTGACCGGTGGCGCCGATCACGGCGGCGCTCACCTCACCGACCTCCTCGGAGAGTTTGAGGATCCGGGCCAGCCGTTCCTCCTGCGGAGGGAGCGGGCTCTCCTCGTCGAGCCAGGTGACGAGGTGGTCGACGCTCTCCCAGATCCTGCTGTCCATGCGGTGCTGCTCCCGTACGGTGTCGATGGCGTGGTCCACCGTACGGGAGCGGTGGCGTGCGGCGGCCGACCGCGGTGGGGGCCGGGCGGGGCCGGGGCTGCGGACGGGGCCCCGGCGGGAGGTCAGCGCTTGGCGATCCGGACGTCGCGGATCTTGACGAAGAGGTTCGGGTAGCCGTCGCCGGGGTTGTTCTGGTCGTCCTCGCCGGCGGCGGCGATCTTCTGGAGGACGTCCAGCCCCGCGGTGATCCGGCCGAAGGGCGTGTAGGCGGGGGAGAGCTTGGTGTCCTTCCAGACGAAGAAGAACTGGCTGCCGTTGGTGTTCGGCCCGGCGTTGGCCATGGCGACGGTTCCGGCGGGGTAGGTGGCGCCCTCCAGGTTCTCGTCGGGGAACGAGTAGCCCGGGCCTCCGCTGCCGGTGCCGGTCGGGTCGCCGCACTGCAGGACGAAGATCCGCTGGGTGGTGAGCCGGTGGCAGTGGCTGCGGTCGTAGTAGTCGTGCTCGGCGAGGAACCGGAACGAGAACGTGGTGCAGGGGGCCTTGTCGGTCAGCGCCTGGAAGGTGATCGCCCCCTGGGAGGTCCTCAGCGTCGCGCTGTAGGGCTTGGCGGCCCTCTTGGCGTCGAAGACCGGGATGCCCTTGAAGTTGTCGGCCGGGACCGCCGGGGTGTAGGTGCAGGCGGCGCCGGCGGCGGTGCCGGTCGACGGGGTCTCCGCGACGGCGGTGCCGGTGCTCACGGCGAGCGGCAGGACGGTGGCGGCGGCGATCAACGCCCAGTGTTTCCGCTTCACTTGACGGGCCTTCCGGTGGATGGGGGACGGCTGTGTTGTCATGGCGACATCATCCATGGCGGGGTGGGGATCCGGTAGGGGTGGAATGCCGTTGATCGTCCGGCCTCCGGTGCGCGAGGATGGCGGACCCCTGTTCCGCCCCGACCGGGCCCCGCGCCCGGTCGCCTGCTCGGCTCGTTGCTCAGCCCCGGGATCCGTCCGACGTCGTGCGGGACTCTCGTGTGCCGGTTCCCGTTCGCTCCGAAGAGGTCCTGCCCATGCGTGTTTCGTCGTCCGTTCTCCGAGATGTGCCGGTCCTGCTGGTGGCGGTGGTGTGGGGGTCGAGCTTCCTGGCGGTGCAGCGGGTGGCCGAGCCGGGGACGGTGGTGGCCATGCTGGTGCTGCGGTTCGGCCTCGTCCTGCCGTTGCTCGGGGTGTTCGCCTGGCGGGGGCTGCGGCGGATGGGGCGGGCGGAGTGGGCGGGCGGGGCGTCCCTGGGCCTCGTGCTCGGCGCGATCTTCCTCCTGGAGACCTTCGGCGCGGTCCACACCTCGGCGACCAACGCCGGCCTGATCATCAGCCTCACGATCGTGTTCACCCCGCTCGCGGAGAGCGTGCTCACCCGGACGCCGCTGCCGCGCCCGTTCGTCGCGGCGGCCGGACTGGCGGTGGTGGGCATCGCCCTGCTCACCGGGGACGGCGGGCTGCGGGCGCCGGCGTCGGGTGACCTCCTGGTGCTCGGCGCGGCCGTGGTGCGGACGGTCAACGTCCTGGCCACCTCCCGGGTCCGGGCGATCCGGGACACCGACACGCTGGCCGTCACCTGGGTGCAACTCGCCACCGCGACCCTGGTGTTCGCTGTCGTCGCGCCCTTCACCGGGCCGCTGCCCTGGACGGTCGCCGCCGCGTACGGGCCGGCCGAGTGGGGCTGGCTGCTGCATCTCGCGCTGCTCTGCACGCTGTTCGCGTTCTTCGTGCAGATGTGGGCGGTCCGCACCACCTCGCCCTCGCGGGTCAGCCTGCTGCTCGGTACCGAACCGCTCTGGGCGGCGGTCTTCGGGATCACGCTCGCCGGCAACCACCTCGGCCCGCTCGCCCTGGCGGGCGGCGCCCTCGTCCTGGTCGCCACCGAGTGGGGGCGCCGGACCGCGGTGGCACCGCTCCGGGACGGTGCGCCTGCGGGACGCGCGGGGGAGCCGGGTGCGGCGGGGCCGGGCGTGGAGACGGCGCCGGAGCGGGCCTCGGCCTGACCGACGGGCGCGGCCGCGGACGTCCGCCCGCCGCCGTACACCGCCGCACACCGTGCGGGCGGGCACCTTCCGGTGCCCGCCCGCACGTCTCCGTGCCCGCCCGCCGGTACCGTCCGCGCCCCAACTCGGCTTCCCGTTCGCGCGCTTGTGAACGAAGGGTCAAGCGGGCGTTCGGGAGGCCGCCACCCCTGCGGGTGAGCCGACATAACACGTCAACCCGGCGCTCTGAAATTTGCCCCGGACCGCGCATAGTTGATATAGGAGCGCGGCTCTGACCTGCCGCTTCGCAGATAAATGCGACGGGTTGTGATCGTTTGACTTCTTTGTGTCGACAACTCTCGCCATGTTCACTTTCGCCACCATTCGAGAGGTGGCGGAGATCACAAAGATCGTCTTGAACTGCGTGTCGCAGATCACAAGCTGACGGGCATAGGATGCGCTCGTTCCAGGCTTTGTGAACTGCCTCACATGAGGTGGATCACGGGAACTGGAACACCGGGTTCACCGCAGTGTGACCCGTCGGTTCCGATCTGCAGTCAAGGACGACTGGACGGAGGGAGCGGGGGCTATGAATGCCTACGCGCCGATCCTCGTACTCGGTGCCATCGCGGCGGCGTTCGCGGTCGGCTCCGTCGTGATGGCCTCACTGACCGGGCCCAAGCGGTACAACCGGGCCAAGTTGGAGGCGTACGAGTGCGGCATCGAACCGACCCCGCAGCCCGTGGGCGGCGGCCGGTTCCCGATCAAGTACTACCTGACGGCGATGCTCTTCATCGTCTTCGACATCGAGATCGTCTTTCTCTATCCGTGGGCGGTGAGCTTCGACGCCCTGGGGATCTTCGGACTGGTCGAGATGCTCCTGTTCATCGCCACTGTCTTCGTTGCGTACGCCTACGTCTGGCGGCGCGGCGGTCTGGAGTGGGACTGAGCCTGGAGCGGGACCGGGTGCCGGGCGGCCGCCGGAGCTTGTGAACGGGCGGACAAAGCCTGAACGGGCGGATGAACCACAGGACTTGAGGGCATTGAGAGGGATCTGATGGGAATCGAGGAGAAGCTGCCGAGCGGCTTTCTGCTCACGAGCGTGGAGACGGCCGCCGGCTGGGTGCGCAAGGCGTCGCTCTTCCCGGCCACCTTCGGGCTCGCCTGCTGCGCGATCGAGATGATGACCACGGGCGCGGGCCGCTACGACCTGGCCCGGTTCGGCATGGAGGTCTTCCGGGGCTCGCCCCGGCAGGCCGATCTCATGATCGTGGCAGGTCGCGTGAGCCAGAAGATGGCCCCGGTGCTGCGCCAGGTGTACGACCAGATGGCCAACCCGAAGTGGGTCATCTCGATGGGCGTCTGCGCCTCGTCGGGGGGGATGTTCAACAACTACGCGATCGTGCAGGGCGTCGACCACATCGTCCCGGTCGACATCTACCTGCCGGGCTGTCCGCCCCGCCCGGAGATGCTGATGGACGCGATCCTGAAGCTGCACGACAAGATCCAGCACGAGCCGCTCGGCGCGAACAAGCGCCGTGCCGAGGAGTTGGGCGAGGCGCTCGCGCTGCAGGCCACCCCGGTGAGCGAGATGCGGGGGCTGCTGCGATGAGCGACCAGGTACCCGAGACCCGGCGCGAGGAGCCGCGCCGCGAGATCCCGGTCGAGGTGGTCGGGCGCCGGCAGGGCATGTTCGGCGCCCAGGGCAGCGGTGACACCTCCGGCTTCGGCGGGCTGGTCGCCCCGATCGCGCTGCCGCCGGCCGGCGGACGCCCGTACGGCGGCTGGTTCGACGAGGTGGCCGACGAGCTGGAGGGCGCACTGGAGGAGCAGGGGCTCGACCCGGCCGACGTGATCGAGAAGACCGTCGTCGACCGTGCCGAGCTCACCTTCCACATCGCCCGCGAGCACCTGCTCCGCACCGCCCGCACCCTGCGCGACGACCCGGCCCTCCGGTTCGAGCTCTGTCTCGGTGTGAGCGGCGTGCACTACCCGGGCGACTCCGGGCGCGAGTTGCACGCGGTCTACCACCTGCGCTCGATCACCCACGGCCGGCTGATCCGGCTGGAGGTCGCCGCACCGGACGCCGACCCGCGCGTCCCGTCCGTGGTGAGCGTCTACCCGACCAACGACTGGCACGAGCGCGAGGCCTACGACTTCTTCGGCCTGGTCTTCGAGGACCACCCGGCGCTCACCCGGATCATGATGCCGGACGACTGGCTGGGCCACCCGCAGCGCAAGGACTACCCGCTCGGCGGCATCCCCGTCGAGTACAAGGGCGCCCAGATCCCGGCGCCCGACCAGCGGAGGTCGTACAGCTGATGAGCACCCAGCACTACGAAGAGGCGCACCAGGAGGCGGCGGAGGCCGCAGCCCGGGAGACCACCGAGGGCCGGGTCTTCACGGTCACCGGCGGTGACTGGGGCGAGGTGGTCGAGGCCGTCGGCCGGGCCGACGACGAACGCATCATCGTCAACATGGGTCCCCAACACCCGTCCACCCACGGCGTGTTGCGACTCATCCTGGAGATCGACGGCGAGACGGTGACCGAGGCCCGCTGCGGTATCGGCTACCTCCACACCGGCATCGAGAAGAACATGGAGTTCCGCAACTGGGTCCAGGGCACCACCTTCGTGACCCGCATGGACTACCTGACTCCGCTGTTCAACGAGACCGCCTACTGCCTGGCGGTCGAGAAGCTGCTCGGCATCACCGACGACGTCCCGGACCGGGCCAGCGTCATCCGCGTCCTGATGATGGAGCTCAACCGGATCTCCTCCCACCTGGTCTGCCTGGCCACCGGCGGCATGGAGATCGGCTCCACCACGCTGATGATCTACGGCTTCCGGGACCGCGAACTGATCCTGGACGTCTTCGAGCTGGTCACCGGCCTGCGGATGAACCACGCGTACGTCCGCCCCGGGGGCCTCGCCCAGGACCTCCCGCCCGGCGCGGTGGACCAGATCCGCGAGGCCGTGAAGACCATCCGCTCCCGGATGCACGAGTACGACAAGCTCGCCACCGGCAACCCGGTCTTCAAGGCCCGCCTGGTCGACGTCGGATTCCTCGACCTGCCCGGCTGCCTCGCGCTCGGCGCCACCGGTCCGATCCTGCGGGCCACCGGCCTGCCCCACGACCTGCGCAAGACCGACCCGTACTGCGGCTACGAGAACTACGACTTCGAGGTCGCGGTCGCCGACGGCGCCGACTCCTACGGCCGCTTCCTGATCCGCCTGGAGGAGATGAAGGAGTCGCTGCGGATCGTCGAGCAGTGCCTGGACCGGCTCCGCCCCGGCCCGGTCATGGTGGCCGACAAGAAGATCGCCTGGCCGGCCCAGCTCGCCGTCGGCCCGGACGGGATGGGCAACTCGCTCGACCACATCCGGAAGATCATGGGCACCTCGATGGAGGCCCTGATCCACCACTTCAAGCTGGTCACCGAGGGCTTCCGGGTCCCGGCCGGCCAGGCGTACGCGGCCGTCGAGTCACCCAAGGGCGAGCTCGGCGTGCACGTGGTCAGCGACGGCGGGACGAGGCCGTACCGGGTTCACTTCCGGGACCCGTCGTTCACCAATCTGCAGACGATGGCGGCGATGTGCGAGGGCGGCCAAGTGGCCGACGTGATCGTCGCGGTGGCCGGGATCGACCCGGTGATGGGAGGCGTGGACCGGTGACAGACGTCCAGTTGGGGATGCCGGCGCTGCCGGCCGGGCCGTACCCCGAGGAGGTGCACGCCAGGCTGGCGGCCGACGCGAAGGAGCTGATCGGGCGCTACCCGGTGGCCCGGTCCGCGCTGCTGCCGCTGCTGCACCTGGTGCAGTCCGAGGAGGGCTTCGTCAGCCCGACCGGCATCCGGTTCTGCGCCGAGCAGTTGGACCTCACCACCGCCGAGGTCACCGCCGTCGCCACCTTCTACACCATGTACCGGCGCCGGCCCGCGGGCGAGTACCACGTCGGGGTCTGCACCAACACGCTCTGCGCGGTGCTCGGCGGCGACCAGATCTTCGAGGAGCTCCAGCAGCACCTCGACGTCACGAACAACGAGACCACCGAGGACGGCCGGATCTCGATCGAGCACATCGAGTGCAACGCGGCCTGCGACTACGCGCCCGTGGTGATGGTCAACTGGGAGTTCTTCGACAACCAGACCCCGGAGAGCGCCAAGCAGCTGGTCGACGACCTGCGGGCGGGCCGGGAGGCCCGGCCCACCCGCGGTGCCAAGCTCTGCTCCTTCAAGGAGACCGCCCGCATCCTGGCCGGCTTCCCGGACGAGCGCACCGGGGCCGTCGACGAGTCCGGCGCCGGCGGCGCCCCCTCGCTGGCCGGCCTGCGGCTGGCCCGCGGTGAGGCCCTGCCCGGCACCGGCGGTACCCGCGTCGTCTCGCCCCGTCACGAAGGGACCGAAGCGTGATGACCTCCGCCGAGCCGGCCGAGAAGCTGCTCACCCCGGTGCTCTCCGCCTCCTGGGACGACACCAGGCCATGGACCCTCGCCACCTACCGCCGCCACGCCGGGTACGAGGGGCTGAAGGCCGCCCTCGCGATGGCCCCGGACGAGGTGATCGCGCTGGTCAAGGACGCCGGCCTGCGCGGTCGCGGCGGCGCCGGTTTCCCCACCGGCATGAAGTGGCAGTTCATCCCCCAGAACGACGGCAAGCCGCACTACCTGGTGGTCAACGCGGACGAGTCGGAGCCGGGGACCTGCAAGGACATCCCCCTGCTCTTCGCCAACCCGCACTCGCTGATCGAGGGCATGATCATCGCGTCCTACGCGATCCGCTGCGACCACGCCTTCATCTACCTGCGCGGCGAGGTCGTCCCGGTGCTGCGCCGGCTGCAGGCCGCCGTCGCCGAGGCGTACGAGGCCGGACTGCTCGGCAAGGACGCCCTCGGACCCGGCCTGGACCTGGACATCACCGTCCACGCCGGCGCCGGCGCGTACATCTGCGGCGAGGAGACGGCCCTGCTCGACTCGCTGGAGGGGCGCCGCGGCCAGCCGAGGCTGCGCCCGCCGTTCCCGGCCATCGCCGGTCTCTACGCCTGCCCGACGGTGGTCAACAACGTCGAGTCGATCGCGTCGGTGCCGCCGATCCTGGCCAAGGGCAAGGAGTGGTTCAAGGGACTGGGCACCGAGAAGTCCCCCGGCTTCACGCTCTACTCGCTCTCCGGCCACGTCACCAACCCCGGCCAGTACGAGGCCCCGCTGGGCATCACCCTGCGCCAGCTGCTCGACATCAGCGGCGGCATCCGGTCCGGCCACCGGCTCAAGTTCTGGACCCCGGGCGGTTCCTCCACCCCGATGTTCACCGACGAGCACCTCGACGTCCCGCTCGACTACGAGGGGGTCGGCGCGGCCGGCTCGATGCTGGGCACCAAGGCGCTGCAGATCTTCGACGAGACCACCTGCGTGGTCCGTGCGGTCACCCGCTGGACGGAGTTCTACGCCCACGAGTCCTGCGGCAAGTGCACCCCCTGCCGCGAGGGCACCTACTGGCTGGTCCAGCTGCTCCGGCGGATCGAGGCCGGCGAAGGCGTCGCGGGGGACCTCGACAAGCTCCTCGACATCGCCGACAACATCAACGGCAAGTCCTTCTGCGCGCTGGGGGACGGTGCGGCCAGCCCGATCGTCTCCTCGCTCCAGCACTTCCGGGCCGAGTACGAGCAGCACCTCGCGGAGCGCCGCTGCCCCTTCGACCCGACCGCCTCCACCGTCTGGGCCGACGGCCCCCGCCCCGGCCACCAGTCCGCCACCGAAAGGGAGGTGCACGCGTGACGATCACAGAGCCAGCCACCTCCAAGGCCGCGGTCGAACTGGTCACGCTCACCATCGACGGCGTCGAAGTGCAGGTCCCCAAGGGGACGTTGGTGATCCGGGCCGCCGAGCAGGTGGGCACCCAGATCCCGCGCTTCTGCGACCACCCGCTGCTCGACCCGGCCGGCGCCTGCCGCCAGTGCATCGTCGAGATCGAGGGCCAGCGCAAGCCGGTCGCCTCGTGCACCATCCCGGTGGCCGAGGGCATGGTGGTCCGGACGCAGGTCAGCTCGCCGGTCGCCGAGAAGGCGCAGCGCGGCGTGATGGAACTGCTGCTGATCAACCACCCGCTGGACTGCCCGGTCTGCGACAAGGGCGGTGAGTGCCCGCTGCAGAACCAGGCGATGTCGACCGGTGACACCGACTCCCGTTTCGAGGGGATGAAGCGCACCTACGAGAAGCCGGTCCCGATCAGCACCCAGGTGCTGCTGGACCGCGAGCGGTGCGTGCTCTGCGCCCGCTGCACCCGCTTCTCCCAGCAGATCGCCGGCGACCCGTTCATCGACCTGGTCGAGCGCGGCGCGCTCCAGCAGGTCGGTACCGGTGAGGGTGACGACTTCGCGTCGTACTTCTCCGGCAACACCATCCAGATCTGTCCGGTCGGCGCCCTCACCTCGGCGGCTTATCGTTTCCGCTCCCGCCCGTTCGACCTGGTCTCGTCGCCGAGCGTCTGCGAGCACTGCTCGGCGGGCTGCGCCCAGCGCACCGACCACCGGCGCGGCAAGGTGCTCCGCCGGCTGGCCGGCGAGGACCCGGCGGTCAACGAGGAGTGGAACTGCGACAAGGGCCGGTTCGCCTTCCGCTACGCCCAGCAGCGTGACCGGATCACCACCCCGCTGGTCCGCAAGGACGGCGAACTGGTCACCGCCTCCTGGCCGGAGGCGCTGGCGAGGGCGGCCGAGGGACTGCGCGGCGCCCGGGCCGGCGTGCTGACCGGCGGCCGGGTCACCGTCGAGGACGCCTACGCGTACGCGAAGTTCGCCCGCGTGGTGCTCGGCACCAACGACGTGGACTTCCGGTCCCGCCCGCACAGCGGTGAGGAGGCGGACTTCCTGGCCGCCGCCGTCGCCGGCCGCGGCGTCGACGTGGACGGCACCGGCGTCTCCTACGACGAGCTGGAGGCGGCGCCGGGCGTGCTGCTCGCCGGCCTGGAGCCGGAGGAGGAGTCGCCGATCGTCTTCCTGCGGCTGCGCAAGGCGAGCATTGCCCGCGGACTGCGGGTCTTCTCGATCGCCACGCACGCGTCCCGGGGCCTGGCCAAGCTGCGCGGTGCGCTGCTGCCGGCGGCCCCCGGCACCGAGGCCGAGTGGCTGGCGGCGCTCGCCGCCGACGAGCCGCTCAACGACGACGCGGGCCGGGCCGCCGAACTGCTCCGCACCCCGGGCTCGGTCATCCTGGTCGGTGAGCGGCTGTCCGCCGCCCCCGGCGCGCTCACCGCGGCGCTCCGGCTGGCGCACGCCACCGGTGCCCGGATCGCCTGGGTCCCGCGTCGGGCCGGCGAGCGCGGTGCGGTCGAGGCGGGTGCGCTGCCCGGTCTGCTGCCGGGCGGCCGTCCGGTCGCCGCCCCGGCGGCCCGGGCCGAGGCCGCCGCCGCCTGGGGAGTGGCCGAACTCCCCTCCCGGCTGGGCCGGGACACCGAGCAGATCCTCGCGGCCGCCGCCCACGGCGAGCTGGACGCGCTGCTGGTCGGCGGCGTCGACCCGGACGACCTGCCCGACCCGGCGCTGGCCGAGGAGGCGCTGGCCGCCGCACGGTTCGTGGTGTCGCTGGAGCTGCGGCCGTCCGCCGTCACCGCGCACGCGGACGTGGTGCTGCCGGTCGCCGCCGTCGCCGAGAAGGCCGGCACCTTCCTGGACTGGGAGGGCCGGGTGCGGATGTTCGAGGCCGCGCTCAAGCCGGACCAGCAGATGGGCCACCACCTGCACCCGGACCTGCGGGTGCTGACCATGCTCGCCGACGCGCTGGGCCACCGGCTGGGGCTGCCCGACGTCCGGGCCGTCCGGTCGGAGCTGGACCGGTTCGCGCCCTGGACCGGTGACCGTCCGGCCGCCCCGGCGGCCCACCCGGGTCTGCTGCCGCGGCCGGCCGCCGGCCAGGCGGTCCTGGCCGGCTGGCGGCTGCTGCTCGACCGCGGCACCCTCCAGCAGGGTGACCCGCACCTGGCCGGCACCCGGCACCCGGCGGTCGCCCGGATCTCGCCGACCACCGCAGAGGAGCTCGGCGCCGACGGCCCGCCCGTCGCGCTGCGGCTGACCGGCCCGGCAGGCTCGCTCGTCCTGCCGCTGGAGATCACCAAGGAGATGCCGGACCGCACGGTCTGGATCCCGCTCAACTCCACCCCGGGCGGCGCCTACCGCGCGCTCGGCACCACCATCGGCCACCTGGTCACCATCGCCGCGGCGGAGGCCATCGAGCCCGACGAGGAGGAGAAGTGAGTCTCGCCGCACTCGACGTCTCGGCGTTCGACGCCGCCGCGTCCCTGCTCGCGTCCCACGACGTCACCGCGTCCGCGGCGGCGGCCCAGGAGGTCGCCGCGTACGGGACGCTCGGCTTCTTCGGGCGCGACCCCTGGTGGCTGGTGCTGCTCAAGGCGGTCTTCTGCTTCGCCTTCCTGGTCGGCACGGTGCTTGTGGCGATCGTCTGGGAGCGCAAGGTGGTGGCCTGGATGCAGCTGCGCATCGGGCCCAACCGGCACGGCCCGTGGGGCCTGCTGCAGTCGCTCGCCGACGGGGTGAAGCTGGCGCTCAAGGAAGACCTGGTGGTCAAGAACGCCGACAAGGCGGTCTACATCCTGGCCCCGATCGTCTGCGCCATCCCCGCCTTCATGGCCTTCGCGGTGATCCCGTTCGGCCCGGCCGGTGACGAGGTGTCGATCTTCGGCACCCGGACGCCGCTCCAGCTGACCGACTTCCCGGTGGCGCTGCTCTACATCCTGGCCACCGCCTCGGTCGGTATCTACGGCATCGTGCTGGCGGGCTGGTCCTCCGGCTCGACGTACCCGCTGCTCGGCGGGATCCGCTCCTCGGCCCAGATGATCAGCTACGAGATCGCGATGGGCCTGTCCTTCGCGGCGGTGTTCATCTACTCGGGCTCGATGTCCACGTCGGAGATCGTCTCCTCGCAACAGCCGACCTGGTTCGCGGTGCTGTTGCCGGTGTCGTTCATCGTCTACATCATCGCGATGGTCGGGGAGACCAACCGGGCGCCGTTCGACCTCCCGGAGGCCGAGGGCGAGCTCGTCGGCGGCTTCAACACCGAGTACTCCTCGCTGAAGTTCGCGATGTTCATGCTCGCCGAGTACGTGAACATGGTGACCGTGTCGGCCGTCGCCTCCACCTTGTTCCTGGGTGGCTGGCGGGCTCCCTGGCCAGTCTCCACCTTCTGGGAGGGCGCCAACCACGGCTGGTGGCCGATGCTCTGGATCATCCTCAAGATCCAGCTGCTGCTCTTCTTCTTCATCTGGCTGCGCGGCACCCTGCCCCGGCTCCGCTACGACCAGTTCATGAAGCTGGGCTGGAAGGTGCTGATCCCGGTCTCGCTGGTCTGGCTGGTGATGGTGGCCAGTGTCCGGGCCCTGCGCAACGAGGGCTACGAGTTCGGCCAGGTGGTGCTCTACGTCGGAGCCCCGGTCGGCGTCCTCCTGCTGCTCGGCCTGCTCCGGGACGTCGTGCAGCGCAAGCCCGAACCCGAACAGGCCGCCCCGGAACCCGTGTTCGACCCGATGGCGGGTGGGTACCCGGTGCCGCCGCTGCCCGGTCAGCAGCTTCCGCCGGTCCCGCGCCGGCGCAGCCGCGCCCCGAAGCAACTCCAGGACGCCCTCAACGGGGCCGACCATTCCGAAGGGAGCTGAACCGAGATGTCGTCCGACCAGAACGCCCGGGCCGACCGGCCCGAACCGACCGAGAAGCCGTCCGTCCTCGGGCCGGCCGCCGGCTTCGGCGTGACCTTCAAGGCCATGTTCAAGAAGCGGCTCACCGAGCAGTACCCGGAGCAGAAGAAGCCCACCGCTCCGCGCTTCCACGGCCGCCACCAGCTGAACCGGCACCCGGACGGTCTGGAGAAGTGCGTCGGCTGCGAGCTCTGCGCGTGGGCCTGCCCGGCCGACGCGATCTACGTCGAGGGCGCCGACAACCGGGACGACGAGCGCTACTCGCCCGGTGAGCGGTACGGCGCGGTCTATCAGATCAACTACGCGCGCTGCATCCTCTGCGGTCTCTGCATCGAGGCCTGCCCGACCCGTGCGCTCACCATGACCAACGAGTACGAGCTGGCGGACTCCTCCCGCGCCGACCTCATCTTCACCAAGGAACAGCTGCTGGTCGGCCTCTCCGAGGGCATGGTCGACAGCCCGCACTCGATCTTCCCGGGCACCGACGAGGGTGCGTACTACCGGGGCGAGATCACCGCGGCGGCGCCCGGGACGGTCCAGCAGGAGCGCACCGACCGGGAGAGGGAGGAGCTGTCGTGACCACCGCCCCCGCCACTCTCGCCGCCGTCACGGGCGCGACCTCCACCGGCGAGGCCGTGCAGTTCTGGGTCCTCGCGGTGATCGCCGTCGGCGGCGCGCTCGGCATGCTGCTGATGAAGAAGGCCGTGCACAGCGCGCTCTGCCTGGCCGCCACCATGCTCGCCCTGGCGGTCTGCTACATGGCCCAGGGCGCGGTCTTCCTGGGCGTGGTGCAGATCGTCGTCTACACCGGCGCGATCATGATGCTCTTCCTCTTCGTGGTGATGCTGGTCGGCGTCACCAGCGCGGACTCGCTGAAGGAACAGCTGAAGGGCCAGCGGTTCGCCGCCGTGTTCTGCGGCCTGGGCTTCGGGGTGCTGCTGCTCGCCGGCGTCGCCAACGCCAAGCTGGACACCTTCGTCGGCCTCGGCGAGGCCAACGCCGAGGGCAACGTCCAGGGCCTGGCCCGGCTGATCTTCACCAAGTACGTCTGGGCCTTCGAGGTCACCGGCGCACTGCTGATCACCGCCGCGATCGGCGCCATGGTGCTGACCCACCGCGAGCACGTGAAGCCGCCGAAGACCCAGCGCGAGCTGGCCGACCAGCGGGTCAGGGACAACCTCCAGCTCCCGCCGAAGCCGGCGCCCGGTGTCTACGCCCGGCACAACGCGGTCGACATCCCGGCCCTGCTGCCGGACGGTTCCATCGCCGAGGACTCGGTGATGGCGACCCTCCGCGAGCGCGGCCAGATCCGCGACGTCAGCCACGAGATGCTGGCGCGGATGGCCGAGCTGGAGTCCGCCACCGCCGACTGGCTGGGCCGCCCGCCGTCCGAGCGCCCGCCGGTGACCGGCCCGCGCAAGGCGCTGGAGCAGCCGGAGAACCGGCGCAAGACCCTTGAGCCGGTCCCGAACAACCACCCGGCACCCGACCACGACGAGGAGGGGGCGGAGTGAATCCGGTCAACTACCTCTATCTCTCCGCCCTGTTGTTCACCATCGGCGCCTCCGGTGTACTGCTCCGGCGGAACGCGATCGTCCTGTTCATGTGCGTCGAGCTGATGCTCAACGCCTCCAACCTGGCGCTGGTCACGTTCTCCCGCCTGCACGGCAACCTGGACGGCCAGATCATCGCGTTCTTCACCATGGTGGTCGCGGCGGCCGAGGTCGTCGTCGGCCTCGCCATCATCGTCTCCATCTTCCGGACCAGGCACTCCGCTTCGGTCGATGACAGCAACCTCATGAAGCTGTAGGCGGAGGGCCTTCGGTGAACTCACTCATTCCGCTGCTGGTCGCGGCTCCGCTGGCCGGCGCCGCCCTGCTCCTGCTCGGCGGCCGGGTATTCGACCGGTTCGGCCACTGGCTGGCCACCGCGCTCGCCGCCCTCTCCTTCGGCTTCGGCGTCGTCCTCTTCTCGGACATGCTGGGCCGGGAGGCCGAGGACCGCGCGCTCACCGAGCACCTGTTCAGCTGGATCCCGGTGAACGGCTTCCAGGCCGACATCGCCTTCCGGCTCGACCAGCTCTCGATGACCTTCGTCCTGCTGATCACCGGCGTGGGCACCCTGATCCACCTCTACTCGGTGGGTTACATGGCGCACGACGAGCGCAGGCGCCGGTTCTTCGCCTACCTGAACCTCTTCCTGTCGGCCATGCTGCTGCTGGTGACCGCCGACAACTACCTCCTGCTGTACTTCGGTTGGGAGGGCGTCGGGCTCGCCTCGTACCTGCTGATCGGCTTCTGGCAGCACAAGCCGAGCGCCGCCACCGCCGCGAAGAAGGCGTTCATCGTCAACCGCGTCGGTGACATGGGCCTCTCGATCGCGATCATGCTGATGTTCGTCGAGTTCGGCTCCTTCGCGTTCGAGCCGGTCTTCGGCGCCGCGGACCAGGCGAGCGAGGGCAAGCTGACCGCGATCGGCCTGATGCTGCTGCTCGCCGCCTGCGGCAAGTCCGCCCAGGTGCCGCTGCAGTCCTGGCTCGGGGACGCCATGGAGGGTCCGACCCCGGTCTCCGCCCTGATCCACGCGGCCACCATGGTGACCGCCGGCGTCTACCTGATCACCCGTTCCGGGGCGATCTTCAACCTGGCGCCGGACGCCCAGACCGCCGTGGTGGTGGTCGGCACGGTCACCCTGCTGTTCGGGGCGATCGTCGGTTGCGCCAAGGACGACATCAAGAAGGCGCTGGCCGGCTCGACCATGTCGCAGATCGGCTACATGATCCTCGCGGCCGGCCTCGGCCCGATCGGCTACGCCTTCGCGATCATGCACCTGGTGACCCACGGCTTCTTCAAGGCGGGGCTCTTCCTCGGCGCCGGGTCGGTCATGCACGGCATGAACGACGAGGTGAACATGCGTCACTACGGCGGTCTGCGGAAGTTCATGCCGATCACCTTCGTGACCTTCGGCCTCGGCTACCTGGCGATCATCGGGTTCCCCGGCCTCTCCGGGTTCTTCTCCAAGGACAAGATCATCGAGGCGGCCTTCGCCAAGGGCGGCACCGAGGGCTGGATCCTCGGTCTCTGCACCCTGCTCGGCGCCGCCGTCACCGCGTTCTACATGACCCGGGTGATGATCCTGACGTTCTTCGGCGAGCGCCGCTGGCAGCCGGACACCGAGGGCAACGACCCGCACCCGCACGAGTCGCCGAAGACCATGACCGCCCCGATGATCGTGCTGGCCTTCGGCTCGGTCTTCGCCGGTGCGATCTTCGCCTACAACAGCTCCTTCGTCACCTGGCTGGAGCCGGTCACCGGCCACTCCCACGGCGACTCGCCGCTCGGCGAGCTCACCGTCACCCTGCTCACCACCGCCTGCATGGTGGTCGGCGTCGCGGTCTCGTACCTGGTGTACGGCCGCTCCGCCGTCCCGGTGGTGCCGCCGTACGGCTCCCCGCTCACCCGGGCCGCCCGTCGGGACCTCCTCCAGGACGACTTCAACCACGCCGTCCTGGTCCGCCCCGGCTCGGCGCTCACCGCGGCGCTGGTCTACTTCGACAGCCGCGGCCTGGACGGCTTCGTCAACGGCCTGGCCGCCACCATCGGCGGCATCTCCAGCAGGCTGCGCCGGATCCAGAACGGCTACGTCCGGTCGTACGCGCTCTCCATGTTCGGCGGCACGCTGGTGCTGGTCGCCACGACTCTCCTGATGAGGTCCGTCTGATGGATTGGGATTACACACACCGTCGGGAGGTCCGGACATGAGCGCCCTGCTCACCGCCACGTGTGCCGTCCCGGCGGCCGGCGCGGTGCTCACCGCCGCCCTGCCCGCCGGGTCCACCGACGCCAGGCGGCGCACCACCAAGTCCGTCGCGCTGGTCGTCTCCGCCGTCACCCTGGCGCTGGCCGTCGCGGTGACCGCGCAGTTCGACCCGGACGGCGCGCGCTACCAGCTGACCGAGTCGTACAGCTGGATCCGCTCCTTCGGCATCACCTTCTCGCTCGGCGTGGACGGCATCGGCGCGGTCCTGGCCCTGCTCACCGCCGTCCTGGTGCCGATCGTGATGCTCGCCTCCTGGCACGACGCCGACCCGGCGCCCGCCGGCCCGGACGGCACCTTCGAGAACAGGCGGCGCACCCAGGGCTTCTTCGCCCTGATCCTGGCGGTGGAGGCGATGGTCATCGTCTCCTTCTACGCCACCGACGTCTTCCTGTTCTACGTCTTCTTCGAAGCCATGCTGATCCCGATGTACTTCCTGATCGGCGGCTTCGGCGACCGGGCGGGCGGACCCGAGTCCGCCCGCCAGCGGTCCTACGCGGCCGTCAAGTTCCTGCTGTACAACCTGCTCGGCGGCCTGGTCATGCTGGCCGCGGTGATCGGCCTGTACGTGATCGCACAGGAGCAGGGCTTCGGCACCTTCGACCTGCAGACGCTGACCGGCGCGATCGCCGAGGGCCGGCTCCAGCTCAGCGGCACCGCAGAGAAGGCGCTCTTCCTGGGCTTCTTCTTCGCCTTCGCCGTGAAGGCCCCGCTCTGGCCGCTGCACACCTGGCTGCCGAACGCGATGGGCGAGTCCACCGCCGGGACGGCCGTCCTGATCACCGCCGTGGTGGACAAGGTCGGCACCTTCGCGATGCTCCGCTTCTGCCTCGGACTCTTCCCGGACGCCTCGAAGACCTTCGCCCCGGCGATCCTCGTCCTCTCGGTGATCGGGATCATCTACGGCGCGCTGCTGGCGATCGGTCAGAAGGACATCAAGCGGCTGGTCGCCTACGCCTCGATCTCGCACTTCGGCTTCATCATCATGGGCATCTTCGCGATGACCAGCCAGGGCCAGAGCGGCGCCACCCTCTACATGGTCAACCACGGCATCTCCACCGCCGCGTGGATGCTGGTGGCCGGCTTCCTGATCTCCCGTCGCGGCTCGCGGCTGATCGCCGACTACGGCGGCGTCCAGAAGGTCGCCCCGGTGCTCGCCGGGACGTTCCTGATCGGCGGCCTGGCCACCCTCTCGCTGCCCGGACTCGCCCCCTTCGTCAGCGAGTTCCTCGTCCTGGTGGGCACCTTCGCCCGGTACCCCGCGGTCGGCATCGTCGCCACCTTCGGCATCGTGCTCGCCGCGCTGTACGCGCTGCTGCTGTACCAGCGCACCATGACCGGCCCGGTCAAGGCCGGGGTGGGCGGCATGCCGGACCTCAAGGTGCGCGAGCTCGTCGTCGTCACGCCGCTGCTGGCACTGACCGTCCTGCTCGGCGTCTACCCGAAGCCGCTCACCGACATCGTCAACCCGGCGGTCGACGCGACCCTCTCGCAGGTCCACCAGACCGACCCGGCGCCGGTCCACCCGGTCGCCGCCGACAACGCCACCGGCCACGGGACCTCCGGCAACGGGGCACCCGGGAGCGGGTCCGCCACCCCAGGAGGTGAGCACAAGTGAGCACCACCGGATGGCTCGCCGCCGCCGGCGGCAACACCCAGAGCATCCCCGCGCCGCATGTCGAGTACGGCCAGCTCTCGCCGATGCTGGTGGTGTTCGGCACCGCCGTGGCCGGCATCCTGCTGGAGGCCTTCCTGCCCCGCCGGTACCGGCACCGGGCCCAGGTCGTCCTCGCCCTGGTCGGTCTGGCCGGCGCGTTCACCGCCGTGGTGGTGCTCGCCTCGCAGGGCTACGGCTCCACCAAGTTCGACCTGCTCGCGATGGGCGCGGTGGCCCTGGACGGCCCGGCGCTCTTCCTCCAGGGCGTGATCCTGCTCGTCGCGGTGGTCGCGGTGCTGACCTACGCCGAGCGCGGCCTGGAGCCGAAGGCCGGGGGCGAACCGGCCGACGCGTTCGCGTCCCAGGCCTCCGCCACCCCCGGCGGTGAGCAGGAGCGCGCCGCGATCCGGGCCGGCTTCGCCACCAGCGAGGTCTTCCCGCTCACCATGTTCGCGGTCGGCGGCATGCTGCTCTTCCCCGCCGCCAACGACCTGCTGACCATGTTCGTCGCGCTGGAGGTCTTCTCCCTCCCGCTCTACCTGCTCTGCGCGCTGGCCCGGCGCCGCCGGCTGCTCTCCCAGGAGGCGGCGGTCAAGTACTTCCTGCTCGGCGCCTTCGCCTCGGCGTTCTTCCTGTTCGGCACCGCCCTGCTGTACGGGTTCGCGGGCACCGTGCGGCTCGGCGAGATCTCGGACGTCATCTCCGGCAAGGCACTGGCCACCCCGGCGCTGCTCTCCACCACCCAGAACGACGCGCTGCTGCTGGTCGGCCTGGCGCTGCTGGCGGTCGGCCTGCTCTTCAAGGTCGGCGCGGTGCCGTTCCACTCCTGGACCCCGGACGTCTACCAGGGCGCGCCGACCCCGGTCACCGGCTTCATGGCCGCCGCGACCAAGGTGGCCGCGTTCGGTGCGGTGCTGCGGCTGTTCTACGTGGCCTTCCCCGCCCTGCGGCTGGACTGGCGGCCGGTGATGTGGGGGGTGGCGATCCTCACCATGGTGGTCGGCGCGGTCCTGGCCGTCACCCAGCAGGACGTCAAGCGGCTGCTCGCCTACTCCTCGATCGCGCACGCCGGGTTCATCCTCACCGGCGTGATCGCCACCAACAAGCAGGGCCTGAGCTCGGTGCTCTTCTACCTGCTGGCGTACTCCTTCGTGACGCTCGGTGCCTTCGCCGTGGTCACCCTGGTGCGCGACTCCAAGGGCGAGGCGACCCACCTGTCGAGCTGGGCCGGCCTGGGCCGGCGTTCGCCGCTGGTCGCGGCGGTCTTCGCGCTCTTCCTGCTGGCCTTCGCGGGGATCCCGCTCACCTCCGGCTTCACCGGCAAGTTCGCGGTCTTCCAGGCCGCCGCGGCCGGCGGGGCCACCCCGCTGGTGATCGTCGGTGTGCTCAGCTCCGCGGTGGCCGCGTTCTTCTACATCAGGGTCATCGTGCTGATGTTCTTCTCGGACCCGCAGCCGGGCGGTCCGACCGTCGCCATCCCGAGCGCCTTCACGGCGACCGCGATCGCCATCGGGGTCCTCGCCACGCTCGGCCTCGGACTGCTCCCGCAGTACTTCCTGGACCTGGCGTCGAAGGCCTCGATCTTCGTCGGCTGAGCGCGCACCGAGCGCTCACCGGCCGTCCGGGCCGCGCCCCTTGCGCGCGGCCCGGACGCGTCGTCCCGGCATCCCCGCTGGCCAGCGCGGACGCCCCGACCATGACAGACCCGCACGCCCGTGCAGTGATCCACTCGCGACCGGATACCCTGCCTGTATGGCCAGCGGCGGCACTCAGGGACCAGGCCGCTAGATCGACCAGGGACAGAGGAGTGGTCTTCGTGACCGTCGTGGGACCCTTTGGGCTCAGCGTGCAGGACCGCGATCTGACCCGCGACGTCCAGGCCGGGATGGACGCGGTGGAGGTCGCGCTCGCCGAGGCAGTGAAGAGCGACGTCCCGTTCATCACGGTCACCGCCAGCCACCTCATGGCCGCCGGCGGCAAGCGGTTCCGCCCGCTGCTGGTGCTGCTCGCCGCCCAGTTCGGCGACGCCAACGCCCCCGGTGTCGTCCCGGCCGCCGTCGTCGTCGAGCTCACCCACCTCGCCACGCTCTACCACGACGACGTCATGGACGAGGCCCCGGTGCGCCGCGGCGCCGCCAGCGCCAACTCGCGCTGGGACAACTCGGTCGCCATCCTCACCGGCGACTTCCTCTTCTCCCGCGCCTCGCAGGTGCTCGCGGACCTCGGCCCCGAGGCGGTCCGCGTCCAGGCCGACGCCTTCGAGCGGCTGGTCACCGGTCAGATCCTGGAGACGGTCGGCCCGGCCGCGGACGCCGACCCGCTCCGCCACTACCTCGACGTACTGGCCGGCAAGACCGGTTCGCTGATCGCCGTCGCCTGCCGGATAGGAGCACTGCTGGCCGGTGCCGAGCCCTGGGTGATCGACACCCTCAGCGCCTACGGCGAGCGCATCGGCATCGCCTTCCAGCTGGCCGACGACGTCCTGGACATCGCCAGCGACGGCCACGAGTCCGGCAAGACCCCCGGCACCGACCTGCGCGAGGGCGTGCCGACCCTGCCGACCCTGCTGCTGCGCCAGATGCCGGCCGACGGCGCCGACCCGTCCGACGCACGACTGCGCGAGCTGCTCAACCGCGACCTCAGCGGTGACGACGAGCTGCACGCCGAGGCGCTGCGGCTGCTGCGCCGCCATCCGGCGCTGGAGCGCGCGCGCCGGGAGACGCTGCGGCACGCCGAGGAGGCCCGCGCGCTGCTCGACCCGCTGCCGGACGGCCCGGCCAAGGAAGCGCTCCAGGCGCTCTGCGACTCGGTGGCCATCCGCACCATGTGAGGCCGGTGCGGGCTTGCCCGTACGGCCGGCGTCCGTTGCCCCCGCGGTCGGCGCGAATTCCCGACCGGCCGCCCCGGGGCGCGCGCGGATGGGGGAGACTGACCTTCGTCAGCTCCGCCCGCACTTCGCCCATCCGGAAGGCCGCCATGCTTCGCGTCGTCATCGCCGAGGACTCCGTACTTCTGCGGGAGGGCCTGACCCGGCTGCTCACCGACCGCGGCCTGGAGGTCGTGGCGGGCGTCGGGGACGGCGACGCCCTGATCAAGACCATCCACGACCTCGCCGCCGCCGACGCGCTGCCGGACGTGGTGGTCTCCGACGTCCGGATGCCGCCCGACCACACCGACGAGGGCCTGCGCGCCTGTGTCACGCTCCGTGGTCTCTACCCGGCCCTGGGCGTGCTGGTGCTGTCGCAGTTCGTCGAGGAGCGCTACGCCTCCGAACTGCTGGCCGGATCCACCCGGGGCGTCGGCTACCTGCTGAAGGACCGGGTCGCCGAGGTCCGCGAGTTCGTCGACGCGGTGGTCCGGGTGGCCGAGGGCGGAACCGCCCTGGACCCCGAGGTCGTGCAGCAGCTGCTCAGCCGCAGCCGCAAGGGCGACGTGCTGGCCGGGCTGACGCCCCGCGAGCGCGAGGTGTTGGGGCTGATGGCCGAGGGGCGGACCAACACCGCAGTGGCGAAGCAGCTGGTCGTGTCGGAGGGGGCGGTGGAGAAGCACGTCAGCAACATCTTCCTCAAGCTCGGCCTGGCGCAGAGCCCCGGCGATCACCGCCGCGTTCTGGCGGTGCTCACTTATCTGAATTCCTGAATGGACCGCCCCCCGGCCGGGTGTGCATTCTCGAACATTTTGTTGGTATTCGAACCGACCTTCTCCGTCCGGGCATGGGCCGGGCCGCCCCCTGTGTTGTACCGGTATGCGGCGGTGATTTTCCGCCGCATCGGGTAGTTCCGTCCCAGGCAATCCTTACCCGCATAGGATGCGAGAGGTGCACCAGGCGGACGGGGCACACGGCTCACGCCCGCGGCTGGTGCCCACGAGGAGGTCCGCGGCAGTGACCAGTCAGGTCGATCAGTCAGAAGCAGTGGACGGCTCGGACGGCGACGAGGGCCGGTCCGGGCCCGGCGGTGGCCGCTCCGGCGGTGCCGTGCCGGTCGGTCCACAGCCCGGGCGCGCCAAGCCGATCCGCAAGTTGGACCGGGTGATCATCAGATTCGCCGGAGACTCCGGCGACGGAATGCAGCTCACCGGCGACCGTTTCACCTCCGAGACGGCGTCCTTCGGCAACGACCTCTCCACCCTGCCCAACTTCCCGGCCGAGATCCGCGCACCCGCCGGAACCCTGCCGGGCGTCTCGTCCTTCCAGCTCCACTTCGCCGACCACGACATCCTGACCCCCGGGGACGCGCCCAACGTCCTGGTGGCGATGAACCCGGCCGCGCTCAAGGCCAACCTGGCGGACCTCCCGCGCGGCGCGGAGATCATCGTCAACACCGACGAGTTCACCAAGCGCGCGCTGGCCAAGGTCGGTTACGGGGCGGACCCGCTGGACGACGGCTCGCTGGAGGCCTACCACCTGCACAAGGTGCCGCTCACCACGCTCACCCTGGAGGCGCTCAAGGACAGCGGACTGGCCCGCAAGGACGCCGAACGGGCGAAGAACATGTTCGCGCTCGGCCTGCTCTCCTGGATGTACCACCGGCCGACGCACAACACCGAGACCTTCCTCCGCAGCAAGTTCGCCAAGAAGCCCCTGATCGCCGAGGCCAACATCGTCGCCTTCCGGGCCGGGTGGAACTTCGGCGAGACGACCGAGTCGTTCGCGGTCTCCTACGAGGTGTCGCCGGCCAAGCTGCCGCCCGGCCGCTACCGCAACATCTCCGGAAACCTGGCCCTGTCCTACGGACTGATCGCCGCCGCCCGGCGCTCCGGGCTGCCGCTCTACCTGGGCTCGTACCCGATCACCCCGGCCTCGGACATCCTGCACGAGCTCAGCAGGCACAAGAACTACGACGTGCGTACCTTCCAGGCCGAGGACGAGATCGCCGGCATCGGTGCGGCGCTCGGTGCGGCCTTCGGCGGTGCGCTCGGCGTGACCACCACGTCCGGCCCGGGTGTGGCGCTGAAGAGCGAGACCATCGGCCTGGCCGTCTCGCTCGAACTGCCCCTGCTGGTGGTCGACATCCAGCGTGGCGGGCCGTCCACCGGCCTGCCGACCAAGACCGAGCAGGCCGACCTGCTGCAGGCGATGTTCGGCCGCAACGGCGAGGCCCCGGTGCCGATCGTGGCCCCGGCCACCCCGGCCGAGTGCTTCGACGCGGCGCTGGAGGCGGCCCGGATCGCGGTCACCTACCGTACCCCCGTCTTCCTCCTGTCGGACGGCTACCTGGCCAACGGATCCGAGCCCTGGCGGATCCCGGAGGTCGACGAACTTCCCGAGATCGCACCGGACTTCGCCACCGGCCCGAATCGCGAGGACGGCACCTTCTGGCCGTACCTGCGCGATCCGCAGACGCTGGCCCGGCCGTGGGCGGTCCCCGGAACGCCCGGTCTGGAGCACCGGATCGGTGGCATCGAGAAGCAGGACGGCACCGGCAACATCTCCTACGACCCGGCCAACCACGACTTCATGGTCCGCACCCGCCAGGCCAAGGTGGACGGCATCACCGTCCCCGAGGCCGAGGTCGACGACCCGTCCGGCGAGGCCCGGGTGCTGGTCATCGGCTGGGGTTCGACCTACGGCCCGATCACGGCGGCGGTCCGCCGGGTCCGGGCGGACGGCGGCGAGATCGCCCAGACGCACCTGCGCAACCTCAACCCCTTCCCCGCCAACCTCGGCACGGTGCTGCGGAGTTACGACAAGATCATCGTTCCGGAGATGAACCTCGGCCAGCTGGCGCTGCTGCTGCGCGCCAAGTACCTGGTGGACGCCCAGTCCTACAACCAGGTGCGTGGACTTCCGTTCAAGGCGGCCCAGTTGGCGGACGTGCTGTGGGCGGCTATCGGCAACCTGGACGAGGAGGACAACCGATGACCAGGCAGTTCCCCTCGTTGAAGTTGGTGCCGAAGGCCGACGCGCCGCAGACCGCCAAGGAGTTCAAGACCGACCAGGAGGTGCGCTGGTGCCCCGGGTGCGGTGACTACGCGATCCTGGCCGCGGTACAGGCGTTCATGCCGGAGCTGGGGATCAGACGGGAGAACACCGTCTTCGTCTCCGGTATCGGCTGCTCGTCCCGCTTCCCGTACTACATGAACACCTACGGGGTGCACTCGATCCACGGCCGCGCGCCGGCGATCGCCACCGGGCTGGCCTCCTCCCGGCGCGACCTCAGCGTCTGGGTGGTGACCGGCGACGGTGACGCGCTCTCGATCGGCGGCAACCATCTGATCCACGCGCTGCGCCGGAACGTGAATCTGAAGATCCTGCTGTTCAACAACCGCATCTACGGCCTGACCAAGGGGCAGTACTCGCCCACCAGCGAGCTCGGCAAGATCACCAAATCCACGCCGATGGGTTCGCTGGACGCCCCGTTCAACCCGCTCTCCCTGGCGATCGGTGCGGAGGCGAGCTTCGTCGCCCGCACCATCGACTCCGACCGCCAGCACCTCCAGTCGGTGCTGCGGGCGGCGGCCGAGCACGAGGGCACGGCTCTGGTCGAGATCTACCAGAACTGCAACATCTTCAACGACGGCGCCTTCGAGGTGCTGAAGGAGGCCGGCACCCGTGACGAGGCGCTGATCCGCCTGGAGGACGGACAGCCGATCCGCTTCGGCACCGACCGTGCCCAGGGCGTCTTCCGCGGTGCCGACGGCGAGCTGTTCGTCGACGCCGTCACCGCCTCCAACGAGTCCGCCGTCCTGGTCCACGACGCCCACGCCGCCAGTCCGGCCACGGCGTTCGCGCTCTCCCGGATCGCCGATGCGGACACCCTGCACCACACCCCGATCGGTGTGCTGCGGAGTGTCCGCCGCCCCGTGTACGACGAACTGATGACCAGCCAGCTGGTCGCCGCAGCCGCCCAGCAGGGCCCGGGCGACCTCGCCGCACTGCTCGCCGGCAACGACACCTGGACGGTCGACTGAGCGCGGGCCCCGCATGACGGAGCGACGCCCCCGGCCGTCCGGCCGGGGGCGTCGCTCCGTCATGCGGCCGGAAGCCGGCCCGTCACGACTGTTCCGCCCACTCCACGAGCTGGATCACCACCCCGTTCGGGTCGGTGACCTGGAACAGCTTCTCGCCCCACGGCTCCTCGCGCAGGGCCATGGTGATCTCCGCGCCCTCGGCCCGCAGTCGGGCCTCCTCGGCGGCCACGTCGGTGACCACGAAGGCCAGGATCAGTCCGGCGGCGACCTGGTCGCGGAAGCCCTCCGGCAGCACCTCGATCCCGCGCCGCAGGAAGACCACGTTCAGCCCGGCGTCCTCCCGCCCGAGGGAGACGAACCCGTCCGACGCCATCTGCTCGGTGAACCCGAAGTGCTTCCGGAGGAACGACGCCGAGGCGTCCACGTCCTCGACGGTGAGCGAAACGGCGGAGGAGGTGATCTGCATGCTGGTCCCTCTCGTCGGCGATTATCCCGTACGCAGTACACTATACATAGTACGGAGAATTGCGCAAGGGTCGCCCCGGGCCGATCGGGAGGCCGGTCCCGGAGCGGGCGCGCCCGGCCAGGTCGGCCAGGTCGGCCAGGTCGGCTGGTTGGGGCGTGGGCTGGGGCGGGCCGCCGGGTTACGGCCGGCGGTCCGAGGCCCCGTCGAGCCCCGGCAGCGGGTCCTGGTCGACGTCGTGGCGGGCGACGCGATCCGCCGGGTCCCGGCATTCGGGGCCGAGGCGGAGGATGCGGGACTCGGGGTCGTGCAGGGGGCGGTGGCAGCGGCGGCAGGTGACCCGGGGGCGGACGAGGCCGGGTGTGTCGGTGAGCGGGAGGGGTTCGGGGGCGCGGTCGGTCATGGGGCGACGGTAGCCCGGCGGCCGGGGCGGCGGGCGTGAAAGGATCGGCGCATGGCCAGTGACCGCAGCAGCGCAGGTGACCCGGCGCGGACCCTCGCGCTGCTCTGGGGCGTGACGGCGGAGGAGCGGCCCGGCCGCCGCGGGCCGCGTCAGGCGAAGTCCCCGGTGGAGATCGCGGCCGCGGCGATCGCGATCGCCGACGCCGAGGGCGTGGACGCCGTCACGATGCGGCGGGTCTCCCAGGACCTCGGGGTCTCGCCGATGGCGCTGTACACCTACGTACCGGGCAAGGCCGAGCTGCTCGACCTGATGCTGGACACCGTCTACGCGGCCATGCCCCGGAGTGTCCCCGCCGACGCGGGCTGGCGGTCGCGGGTCACCGCCGTCGCCGAGGACAACCGCGCGCTGCACCGGGCCCACCCGTGGACGGTGGCGGTCGCCACCAGCCGCCCGCCGCTCGGGCCGGGGCTGATGGCCAAGTACGAGTACGAGCTGGGGGCCCTGGCCGGAACCGGGCTGCCGGACGTCGAGCTGGACGCCGCGCTGACGCACCTGCTGGGCTTCGTCGAGACCTGCGCCCGGATGGCCGCCGACGGGCGGGCCGCGCGGCAGGAGAGCGCGATGTCCGACGCCCAGTGGTGGACCGCCAACGCCGCGCTGCTGGCCCGGGTCTTCGACGCCGAGCGGTATCCGGTGGCGGCCCGGGTGGGGAGCGCCGCCGGCGAGGCGTACGGCGGCGCGTACAACCCGGACCACGCGTACGCCTTCGGGCTGGCCCGGGTGCTGGACGGGCTGGCAGCGCTGATCGAGGAGTGTCGCGAGGGCTGAGCCCGCAGGCTCAGCGCCCGCGTGCGTCGTACTCGTCGCGGGCGGCCAGGACGGCGCCCACCCGTGCCTCCGACCAGTGCGCCAGGCCGGCGACCAGTCGGGCGGCCTCCCGGCCGAGCGGGGTCAGGCTGTAGTCGACCCGGGGCGGGATGACCGGGTGCGCCTCGCGCAGGACGAAGCCGTCGCGCTCCAGGGTCTGCAGGGTCTGCGCGAGCATCTTCTCGCTCACCCCGGAGATCCGGCGGCGCAGTTCGCTGAAGCGGTAGCCGCGTTCGTCGAGCGCACCCAGGACCAGCACGCCCCACCGGCTGGTGACGTGCTCCAGCACGCCCCGGGACGGGCACATGCGGTCGAAGACGTCGGCCGGGGGCAGGGTGCGGTTCGGCGTGGCGAGTGGTCCGGCCAGGGGCTCGGCCAGGGGCTCGGCCGCGGTGCGGGCGTCGGCGGAGTTCATTACCTGCATGTCAGTACCCTACTTTGAAGTGCGTACTTACGAAAGGTTAGTGCCACCCCTAGAGTGAGTGTCGAAGGCAGAAGTTCAACGGGCAACCACCACAGGGAGCAGCATCATGTACGTCGTCACCGGTGCCACCGGACAGCTCGGCCGCCTCGTCGTCGAGGGCCTGCTGGCCAAGGTCCCCGCGAGCGAGGTGGCGGTGGCCGTCCGTTCCGCGGAAAAGGCCGCGGACCTCGCGGAGCGCGGCGTGGCCGTCCGGGTGGTCGACTACAACCGGCCGGAGAGCCTGGAGAGCGCCTTCGCGGCCGGCGACCGGGTGCTGCTGATCTCGGGCAGCGAGGTCGGCCACCGGATCCCGCAGCACACCGCCGTCGTCGAGGCGGCGCGCGCCGCCGGTGTCGCGCTGTTCGCCTACACCAGCGCGCCGGGCGTGGCCACCTTCAAGCTGGCCGACGAGCACAAGGCCACCGAGGCGGTCATCCGCGAGTCCGGACTCCCGTTCGCCCTCCTCCGCAACGGCTGGTACACCGAGAACTACCTGGGCGACGCGGCCGGTACGGCCGAGCGCGGCGTGGTGGTCGGCAGCGCGGGTGAGGGCCGGATCGCCTCCGCCCCGCGCCGGGACTATGCCGACGCCGCGGTGGCCGTCCTCACCGGTGAGGGCCACGAGAACGCGGTGTACGAGCTCAGCGGCGACGTCGCGTGGAGCCTCCCGGAGCTGGCGGCCGAGCTGGCGCAGGTCTCGGGCAAGCCGGTCGAGCACCGTGACGTGACCCCCGCCGAGCACCTCGCCGTGCTGGTCGGCGCCGGGCTGCCGGAGGGCTTCGCCGGGATCCTGGTCGACGTGGACGCCGGCATCGCGCGTGGCGAGCTGGCCGGCACCCCGGGCGACCTGGCCCGGCTGATCGGCCGTCCGACCGCCCCGCTGGCGGAGAGCGTGAAGGTGGCGCTCGGGGCCTGAGCCCTTCGCGCGGGCGCCCGCCCCGGGCGCCCGCCCGTCGCACCGGGTGACCAGGTGAGCGGGCGGCTGCGATGCTGCGCCGCCGTGCCTCCGCCGCGACGACTGTCATGACCAAAATCCGAATACGGAGATGACAGCCTGCCCCCGTGCCCGCTACCGTCGCCTCGACACAGGCGCGCGCGGAGAGCAGGCGGTCCATGCCAGAGACAACCCAGCAGGAAGCCGGCCGAGGGCTCTGGTTCGGCGTCGCGGCGTACGGGATCTGGGGGCTCTTCCCGCTGTTCTGGCCGCTGCTGGAGCCCGGTGCCGCCGACGACATCCTCGCCAACCGGATGGTCTGGTCACTGGTCGCGGTGGTGCTCCTGCTCCTGGTCCAGCGCCACTGGGGCTGGATACGCCCGCTGCTGGGCCAGCCCCGCCGGCTCGCCATGCTGGGCGGGGCCGCCGTGGTGATCTCGGTCAACTGGGGCGTCTACATCTGGGCCGTCAACGCCGGTCACGTGGTGGAGACCAGCCTCGGCTACTTCATCAACCCGCTGGTCACCATCGCCTTCGGCGTGCTGGTGCTCAAGGAGCGGCTGCGCAGGGCGCAGTGGGTCGCGGTGGGCATCGGCGCGCTCGCGGTGGCGGTGCTGGCCGTCGGGTACGGGCGCCTGCCGTGGATCGCGCTGACCCTGGCGCTCTCCTTCGCCACCTACGGCCTGCTGAAGAAGACGGTCGGGCTGAGCGGCTTGGAGAGCCTGGCGGCGGAGAGCGCCTTCATGTTCCCCTTCGCGCTCGGCTACCTGGTGTACCTGCAGGCCAGTGGCCGCGGCACCTTCGGGCACACGGTCGCCGGCTCGTTCGGCTGGGGTCACTCGGGGCTGCTGGTGCTCAGCGGGGTGATCACCGCGATCCCGTTGCTCTGCTTCGGTGCGGCAGCGGTCCGGGTGCCCCTGACCGTGCTCGGGCTGCTGCAGTACCTGGCGCCGATGTTCCAGTTCCTGATCGGTGTCACGGTCTTCCACGAGTCCATGCCGCCCGCCCGCTGGGCCGGGTTCGCCCTGGTGTGGGCCGCGCTCGCGGTGCTCACCTGGGACGCCCTGCGGCGCGTCCGGGCGGACCGGACGGACCGGGCCGCCGCCCAGGCCCGGACGGCGGCCGCCGCGGCCGCCTCCGCAGCCGTGGCCCCGGCCGACGCGGTGCCCTCCGGCACGACGCCGACCACCGGGCCCGCCCGGGCCACCACCGGCTGAGCCCGGTCACCCGCCGAACGGGGCGGCCGCGCCCTCGGCCCCGTCCCGAGGCCGTCCCGCGAGCGGCCCGGTCCCTCGTGACCGGGCCCCCGCGACCCCCGCCGCCGGGCCCGCCACCGCCACCGTCCGCCGAGCGGACCGGTCCCGGCGCCGGTCCGGCCCCTTCAGGCCGTGATGTCCCGCGCGGTGAACCGGGACCACGCGGCCGAACCGAACACCGCCACGTAGCCGGCCTGCAGCCCGAGGTTCTTCAGCACGCCGTCCCAGTACATCGGCTCCCGCAGCAGGTCGCCGAAGGTGAGCCAGTGGTGGGTGAAGAGAAACGGCTGGATCGCGTGCAGCTGCGGGAAGCTGTCCAGGATCTGCACGGTGATCACCAGTCCGACGGTCGCCGCCATCGCCGCGATGCCGCTGCCGGTGAGCGTCGAGACGAACAGCCCGATCGCGACCAGCCCGGCCAGCGAGGCGGCCACCACGGCCGCCACCAGGACCGCCCGCAGCAGTGCGGAGCCCAGGCCGATCGTCTCCCCGGAGATCAGCGTGACGTCGCCGACCGGGAACAGCGCCGCCCCGGTGGCCACGGCCGCGAGCGCCACCGTCACGGTGGCCGCCAGGCAGAAGACCAGTCCGGCGGTGAACTTGGCGGCCAGCAGCCGGGTCCGCCCGGCCGGGGCGACCAGCAGGTAACGCAGGGTGCCGGTGGCGGACTCACCGGCCACCGAGTCCCCGGCGACCACGCCGACCGTCATCGGCAGGAAGACCGGCAGGGCCACGGCGAGCGCCGTGAACACCAGGAACAGCCCGTTCTGGGTGACCTGCGCGATGAAGGCCGGACCCTCGCCGCCGCGCGGCCCGTCCGTCTCGATCCTGACGACCGTGCCGATCAGGATCGGCAGCACCGCCAGGATCCCCAGCAGCACGATGGTCCGCACCCGGCGGAAGGTCAGCACCAGCTCGCTGCGGAACAGCGCCAGGAACCCGGCCGCCGTCTGCGGCCGCCGCCCGGGCGCCGGTCGCACCGCAGCTGCCGCGACACCGGACACCGCAGTCCCCGGAGCCGGGGCCCCGGACGGCACAGCCGCTGCCTTCTCCGGCACCTCAGCCCGCGACATCGAAGCCCTCCCCGGTCAGCGCCACGAAGGCGTCCTCCAACGTGCCCCGCTCCACCCCGAAACCGTGCACCCGCACCTCGGCCGCGACGAGCGCCGCGCAGAGACCGGGCAGCGCGTCCTCGGCCAGGGTGCCCAGCTCGCCGTCGACCCGTTCCTCGCCGACCTGCACGCCGGCGACCTCGTGCGCGAGCAGCACCTCGGCCGCCCGGTGGGTGTCCGGGGTCCGGACCACCAGCCGGCCCCGGGCCCGGGCGGCGAGTTCGGCGACGGTGCCCTGCACCACCAGCCGGCCGCGCGACATCACCGCCGCGTGCGTGCAGACCTGCTCGATCTCGTCCAGCAGGTGGGAGGAGAGGAAGACGGTCGTCCCCTCCGCCGCGACCTCCCGGATCAGCGCGCGGATCTCCCGCATGCCCTGCGGGTCCAGGCCGTTGGTCGGTTCGTCCAGGACGAGCAGCTCGCGCGGCTGGAGCAGGGCGGCCGCCAGGCCGAGCCGCTGCTTCATGCCCAGGGAGTAGGCCCGGGCCTTCTTGCCGGCGGCGGCGGTCAGACCGACCCGGTCCAGCGCCTCGGTCACCCGCTGCGCACGGGTCCGCGGGTCGGCGGTCGGATCGGCCGCGTCGAACCGGGCCAGGTTGTCCCGGCCGGAGAGGAAGCCGTAGAGCGCCGGCCCCTCGATCAGCGCGCCGACCCGGGGGAGCACGGTGGAGACCGACTGCGGCATCGACTCGCCGAGCACGGTCGCCACGCCGGAGCTGGGGGAGATCAGGCCCATCAGCATCCGGATGGTGGTGGTCTTGCCGGAGCCGTTGGGTCCGAGGAAGCCGAAGACCGACCCCCGGGGGACGGTCAGGTCCAGCCCGTCCACGGCGAGCTGGCCGCCACGGAACCGCTTGGTCAGCCCCCTGGCTCTGATCACGTCGTCGGAGGACGGGGGAGACGCGGAGGGCGTGGACGTCGTCGATGTCGCGGAGGGCGAAGCGGCAACGGGGGCCGGGCGCGTCGTCGCGCCCCGGCCCCCGGCCGGCTCCGTAACGTCCCCCGTTACCGGAGCCTGGGTCACTTACTTCACCCCGGCCGCACTCTGCAGCACCGGCAGGGTCACCGCGCCCGCGAAGACCCGGCCGTCGTCGGTGACCAGCACGTTCAGCACCTTGGTGCTGATCAGCGAGCCCCCGGCGACGGGCTTGCCGAGCGACTTGACCAGCGCCAGCGGGTTCTGCGCCTTGCCCTCGCCGGCACCCGGCCCGCGCCCGCCCTTGCCGCGCGGGCCCCTGCCCTCGGCCGGGACGAACACGTCGCCGCTGGGCAGCGCGGCGGAGAGCACCGCGGTCCAGCCCTCGCCGACCACGTTCAGGCCCTCCGCGGCGGCCTTCGCCCCGGGCGGGACCTCGGCCTTCGCGTCCGCGCCCGTCCGCTCCTCCGACGCCTTCCTCTCCGTCACCTTGGCGCCCTTGGGCACGGTGAACTCGAAGGTCTTGGCGGCGGGCCTGGCGAACGACACGTCGGTGAAGTGGACGTCCAGCACGGTGCTGCCGTCGGAGCCCCTGACCACCACGGCCAGCGGGACGCCGTTGTCGGCGGCCACCGCGATCCGCACCTCGCCGATGGTCGAGCCGGGCTGGGTGGGCTTCACGCTCAGCTGGTACGCCTTCTGCCCGGCCACGCTCGCGGTGCCGTCCACGGCCACGGCGGTGGTGCCCGCGCTCGCGGTGAGAAACAGCCGGGCCGCCTCCTGCGGGGTGGTCGGCGCCCCGGTCAGCGGCGTCCTGGCCTCGTGGCCGGCTCCCGGCCGCCCGGCCGGGCCGTCGGACCGGACCCCGCTCAGGTGGACCGCCTCGTTGGTGGCGCTGTCCCAGGCCCAGGCCTGGTCGCCGTTGCGGACCAGCTCGTACCCGGAGAGGTGCTCCAGGAGGCCGATCCGCTGCTTGTCCGGACCGTCGACCGCGACCCGCAGCGTGTGCTCACCGCCCAGCAGACCGGTCAGCTTGGACTCCGGAGAGGCCCCCGACGACTTGCCGCCACCGGGGCCGCCCGAGCCGATCCCGCCGGCCGCGGCGCCGAGCAGCTGGCTCGGCACGCCCAGGTCGGCCGAGACCGACACGGTGCCGGAGAGCGTCTCGGCCTGCGAGCCGAGGGCCTTCGCCACCACCTGTTCCGCCGTCAGCGTCGGAAGGTCCGGGGGCGAGGAGTCCGCCAGCGCCGGCCCCAGCCCCACACCGGCGGCGATCGTGGCGGCCACCGCCAGCGGAACCGCCACCCTGATCATCGTCCGGCGGCCCGACCGGTACGGCACGCCCTCCCGGAGCCCGTCCTGGAAGTCGTCCCGGAACCCGTCCGCCGAACCACCCACCGCGGTCGTCCTGTCGTCCGTCATCGCGTCCAACCCCTCCGTCAGTGACCGACTGTCCCTGTGTCTCCATTAGACGTCCCCGGACCGTTTCCGTCATCGCCCTGCAGGGCCAGATCCGGGTCGGTCTCGCGGCGCAGCCGACCCTGACAGCACCTCAGGGTCGGCTCCTCCGAACGTACGAGGAACGTGCGGGAACTGGCGTAGGGTCGCGAGCATGGACGCAACCAACATCCCGACCGCCAACGCGATGCGGCGAGCCCTGCGGCGGGCCCGGGACGGTGTCGCGCTCGACGCGACCGAGGCGGCGGTACTCCTCCGGGCCAGGGGCGAGGACCTGCGCGACCTCTGTGCGAGCGCCGCCCGGGTGCGCGACGCGGGCCTCGAAGCGACCGGCCGCCCCGGCGTCATCACCTACTCCAAGAGCGTGTTCATCCCGCTCACCCGGCTCTGCCGGGACAAGTGCCACTACTGCACCTTCGTGACCGTCCCCGGAAAGCTCCGCCGGGCCGGCCACGGGATGTTCATGTCCCCGGACGAGGTGCTGGAGGTCGCCCGCCGGGGCGCCGAGCTCGGGTGCAAGGAAGCGCTGATCACCCTCGGCGACAAGCCCGAGGACCGCTGGCCGGAGGCCCGCGAGTGGCTCGACGCGCACGGCTACGACGACACCATCGCCTACGTCCGCGCGATGTCGATCCGCATCCTGGAGGAGACCGGCCTGCTCCCGCACCTCAACCCCGGGGTGCTGAGCTGGACCGACTTCCAGCGGCTCAAGCCGGTCTCGGCCTCGATGGGCATGATGCTGGAGACCACCGCCACCCGGCTCTGGAGCGAGCCCGGCGGCCCGCACCACGGTTCGCCCGACAAGGAGCCGGCCGTCCGGCTGCGGGTGCTGGAGGACGCGGGCCGCAGCTCGGTGCCGTTCACCAGCGGCCTGCTGATCGGCATCGGCGAGACGTACGAGGAGCGCGCCGAGTCGCTGTTCGCGCTGCGCCGCGTCTCCCGGGCCTACCACGGCATCCAGGAGCTGATCCTGCAGAACTTCCGCGCCAAGCCGGACACCGCGATGCGCGGGATGCCGGACGCGGAGCTGGACGAGCTGGTCGCCACCGTCGCGGTGGCCCGGCACATCATGGGCCCGTCCGCCTGCCTCCAGGCCCCGCCGAACCTGGTGGACGGCGAGTACGAGCGGCTGATCGGCGCCGGCATCGACGACTGGGGCGGCGTCTCGCCGCTGACCCCCGACCACGTCAACCCCGAGCGTCCCTGGCCCCAGATCGAGAAGCTCGCCGAGCACGCGGCGGCGGCCGGCTTCGAGCTGCGCGAGCGCCTCGCCGTCTACCCCGAGTACGTGCGGCACGGCGAGCCCTGGCTCGACCCCCGGGTGCTGCCGCACGTCCGGGCGCTGGCCGACCCGGACACCGGCCTGGCCCGCCCGGACGCGGTGGTCACCGGGCTTCCCTGGCAGGAGCCGGAGGACCTGCCGGAGTCGTACGGGCGCACCGACCTGCACACCGCCGTCGACAGGGAGGGCCGGACCGGCGACCGCCGGGCCGACTTCGAGGACGTCTACGGCGACTGGGAGGTACTGCGCGAGCAGGCGGCCTCCGTCCCCGGGCCGGCCGGGGCGCCGGAGCGCCTCGACGCCGACGTCCGGGCGGCCCTCGCGGTGGCCGCCGACGACCCGACCGGGCTGACGGACGCGCAGGCGCTGGCCCTGTTCCACGCGGACGGCCCGGCGCTGGACGCGCTCTGCCGGATCGCCGACGCGGTGCGCCGCGACACGGTCGGGGACGAGGTCACCTACTGCGTCACCCGGAACATCAACTTCACCAACGTCTGCTACACCGGCTGCCGGTTCTGCGCCTTCGCCCAGCGCCGCACCGACGCGGACGCGTACAGCCTCTCGCTGGACCAGGTGGCCGACCGGGCCGCCCAGGCCTGGGAGGTGGGCGCCACCGAGGTCTGCATGCAGGGCGGCATCCACCCGGACCTGCCCGGCACCGCCTACTTCGACATCGCGCGCGCGGTGAAGGAACGGGTCCCCGGCATCCACGTGCACGCGTTCTCGCCGATGGAGGTGGTCAACGGCGCCACCCGGACCGGCCTCTCGATCCGCGACTGGCTGCAGCGGGCCCAGGAGTCCGGTCTGGACACCATCCCGGGCACGGCCGCCGAGATCCTGGACGACGAGGTCCGCTGGGTGCTCACCAAGGGCAAGCTGCCGGCCGCGACCTGGGTGGAGGTCGTCAGCACCGCGCACGAGCTGGGGATCCGCTCCTCGTCCACGATGATGTACGGGCACGTGGACACCCCGGCGCACTGGCTCGGCCACCTGCGGCTGCTCGCCGGGATCCAGCAGCGGACCGGCGGCTTCACCGAGTTCGTGACGCTGCCGTTCATCCACACCAACGCCCCGGTCTACCTGGCCGGCATCGCGCGGCCGGGCCCCACCGCCCGGGACAACCGGGCGGTGGTCGCGATGGCCCGGCTGCTGCTCCACCCGCACATCCCCAACATCCAGACCAGCTGGGTGAAGCTGGGCGCGGAGGGCGCGGCCGAGATGCTCCGCTCGGGCGCCAACGACCTTGGCGGCACGCTGATGGAGGAGACCATCTCGCGGATGGCCGGCTCGGCGTACGGCAGCTACAAGTCGGTCCGGGACCTCCAGGCGATCGCCGAGGCGGTCGGCCGCCCGCACCGGCAGCGCACCACGACCTACGGCGAGGTGCCGGCCGAGCGGCGGGCCGCCGCGCTCGCCTCGGACGGGCACCTTCCCGAGCTGCTGCCGCTGGTGGACTGACGGCCGAACCGTCCGGGCCCGTCCGGCCCGCCGTCCGCCTCGCGTCGGGCGGCGGGCATTCTCGGACAGCTGGACAGCCGGACGGGCGGACGGGCGGACGGCCGGACGGGCCTCGGGGCCGGAGGCTCGGGGGCCGGCCTCAGCCGACGAGAAGCTGGCTGCGCAGGTCGCGCAGGTCCCGCTGGTCCAGGCCGAGGCCGGACTTCAGGTAGCCGTCGAAGGAGCCGAACCGCTGCCGCACCTCGTCGAAGCCGGCGTTCAGGTACTCGGGCCGGACGTCCAGCAGCGGCTTGTAGACCGCCTGGTAGGCGGGCGGCAGCTGGGCCAGGGTGGCGGCGATCTCCGCGGCCCGGTAGGCGTTGCTGGCGAGGTAGTCGGCCTCGACCGTCTCGCGCGGCACGCCGAGTGCGGTGAGCAGGGCGGCGGAGGCCCAGCCGGTGCGGTCCTTGCCGGCGGTGCAGTGGAACAGGATGCCCTCGTCGTCACGCTCCACCAGGGAGTCGAGCACCGATCGGTAGGCGGTCCGGGCACTGTCGGCGGAGACCATGGTGCGCTCGGCGTCCACCATCGCCTGGACGGCGGCCTGCGGGGTGGTGACGTTGAACGCGCCGGTGTCGGCGGCGCCGAGCACGTTGGCGGAGACGGCGGTGGCACCGGCGGGGAGCCGGTCCGGGGCGGCCTTCTGCTCGGCCGGGGTCCGCAGGTCGAAGACGGTGCGGATGCCGAGGCGGCGGAGCTTGGCGAGGTCCTGGTCGGTGAGCCTGGAGAGGTCGCCGGAGCGGTAGACCACGCCCGTCCGCACCCAGCGGCCGTCGGTGGTGCGGTAGCCGCCCGCGTCGCGGAAGTTGGGTGCGGAGGCGAGGTGCAGCGAGCGGTCGGCGATCACCAGCGGGGCGCCGCGGTCGGGGACGAGCTCGAAGTACCAGCGGTCGGCGGCAGGCAGGCCGGTGACCGTCACGGTCGCGCTGCCGGCGCCCCCGGCGACGGGCCTGCGGTGGCGGATGTCCTCCGGGTCGGTGCCGGCGTAGACGGTGACGCCGCGGGCGCCGGGGGCGGTCCAGGTGAGGCTGAAGCTCCCGTCGGCCTGCTGGGTGGCGGTGGCGGCGGTGAACGGGACGGCGCGGGCGGCGTGGTGGGCGGCGGCCGGGGCGGGGGAGCCGGCCGGCGCGGCCGCGGCGAGCGCCGGGGTGCCGAGCGTCAGTGCGCAGGTCAGGGCGACGGCCGCGGTCAGGCGGGTGCGGGAGATGGTCATGGCCCGGGACGGTAGGCAGCCCGGGGTGGCGGTCCGTGGACGAGGCATGGCGGACCGGCGACATCGGGTGGAAGTGCTGGTGTTCCAGGGAGGCCCGCGACCCGTTCGGGCCTTCGAATACAGTGCGAGGGCGCGCGACCGGCCGTGCGTCGCGCGGTCCGCCCGCTTTCGTACGAAAGGCGCCCGTCGTGATGCCACTGTGGTCACGCGCACAGCAACAGGACTTCCGCAGCCGGGTGCGGGGCTGTCTGCTCGGCGGGGCGATCGGGGACGCGCTCGGCGCCGGCATCGAGTTCGACTCGCTGGAGAAGATCCGCGCCGCGCACGGCCCGCGCGGTGTGACCGGCTACGTCCCCGCGTACGGGCGGTTGGGGGCGGTCACCGACGACACCCAGATGGTGCTGTTCACCGTCGACGGCCTGATCCGCGCCCACATCCGCCGGGACACCGGCAGCTGGCACCCGCCCACCGACGTCCACCGCGCCTATCTGCGCTGGGCCGCCACCCAACGGGACTGGGGACCGGACGAACGCCGGTCCGACCTCGGCTGGCTCGGCCGGGAGGAGTGGCTGTACGCGCAGCGGGCGCCCGGGCAGGCCTGCCTGTCCGGACTCTCCGGGGTGGACGCCGACCGGCTGGGCACCCTGGAGTCGCCGAAGAACCCGCACTCCAAGGGGTGCGGCACGGTGATGCGGGCGGCGCCGTTCGGGCTGCTCACCACCTGGGAGCCGGGGCTGGTGTTCCAGCTGGCGGTGGAGTGCTCGGTGCTGACCCACGGCCACCCCACCGGCTACCTCTCGGCGGGTGCGCTGGCGGTGATCGTCCAGACCGTGGCCCGGGGCGGCACCCTGGAGGAGGGGGTGCACCTGGCGCTCGCCCTGCTCTCGGAGCGGCCGGCGCACGAGGAGACGACGGCCGCGCTGCGGGCGGCACTGGACGCGGTGCGGGCCGGGGAGCCGTCCGCCGAGCGGGTGGAGGCGCTGGGGGAGGGCTGGGTCGCCGAGGAGGCGCTGGCGATCGGGGTGTACTGCGCGCTGGTCGCGCACGACGTCCGGTCCGGGCTGCTGCTGGCGGTGAACCACTCGGGGGACAGCGACTCCACCGGCGCGATCTGCGGCAACCTGCTGGGAGTGCTGCACGGTGACACCGCGCTGCCGCCCGGCCTGGTGGTGGGCCTGGAGGGGCGGGGGGCGCTGCTGGAGCTGGCGGACGACTTCGTCCTGGAACTCCTGCACGGGCCCGAACTGCACAGCGCACGGACCCCGGAGGGCGAGGCCTGGTCGGCCCGCTACCCGGTGCTCGGCTGAGGCCGTCGGGCGGCGGGGCCGTCGCGCGACCGGGCCGTCGCGCGGCGGGGTCCGGTCTTGACGGGTGCATGGCTCCGGACGCCCAGATGCCCGTAGCGGTGTCCGCCGCCCGGGAGAGGGCGGCGGACACCGCTACGGGCACCTGGGCCGAGAAGCGGTGCGACGCGAGGTCAGAACCCGCCGAACACCCCGGCTCCGGCCTCGGTGGCGAAGACGTTCCAGGCCTCGGCGGAGAAACGCAGTTGCGGACCTTCGGGATCCTTGGAATCCCGGACCGCCACCGCGTCGGCGGCGGGCACCCTGATCTCCACACAGGCGCCGTTGCCGCCGCTGTGACTGCTCTTGTACCAGGTCGTCCCGTTCTCGAAGGTGGTGCTCATCCGTGGTATCCCTCTTCAATCGTGGCTATCAGCGACCGGCTCTCCGTCACCCCGAGCGCGGCTGCCCGCAGGTGGTCGTAGAGACTGGTATAGCGGCGCACGTCGGCTTCCTTCTCCAGGTAGAGATCGCTCGTCACCCCTTCGAAGTAGACAACCGTGGAATCGGCTGACTCGGGGAACTCCAGCAGGGAGAATGTCCCGGTCATGCCGGGGTGGGCGCCGTGCGCGAACGGGATGACCTGGATGGTGATGTTGGGGCGCTGGCTCAGTTCCAGCATGTGCTTCAACTGGTCGGCCATCACGTCGCGGCTGCCGACCTCCCGGCGCAGCACCGCCTCGTCTATGACGGTCCAGAGGCTGCCCAGCTGGTTCTCGCCCTGGACGCGGTCCTGGCGCTTCATCCGGACCTGGACCCTGCGCTGGACGGAGAGCGCGTCGGTGTCCGGCTGGGTGCCCTCGACCACGGCCTGCGCGTACTGCTCGGTCTGCAGCAGCCCGGGGACGAAGGAGGACTCGTACGCCCGGATCGAGGAGGCCTCGGCCTCCAGCCCGATGTACACGCTGTAGGGGGTCGGCATGTCGTTGAAGTCGTGCCACCAGCCGCGCTGCCGGGACTCCCGGGCCATCTCCATCAGGCTGGCCCGCATCGCCTCGTCGGTGACGTTGTAGACGTCGCAGAGGTCACGGACGTCCCGCTGGCTGATGGAGCGGCGGCCGTTCTCCAGTCGGCTGATCTTCGACTGGGAGACCATCAGCCGGCCGGCGACCTCCTCGGCCGTCATGCTGAGGCCCTCGCGGAGCTTGCGCAGTTCCGAACCGAGGCGTCGACGGCGCACCGTGGGATTGATGTTCGCGGACACGTCGGCCTCCGGTCGGACTTCTGGTGATCGTTGGAACGGCAGTCCTCGGAACACTGTGGAAATCGGGATCAACCCCCCTGACGTTGTGCAGCATGTCACCTTGGATCAGGTCGGCGCCGGGTTATCACAGGAGCGCAGTAGAACAGATCATCGGAAAAGCGCTTCGGTGAGACAACGGACACCCCGGAGTGGTAATGCGACTCCGCGGCCCGTTCCGGTGGTGCTGCGACGGCGGTGCGGACATCGTGCGGACGCGGCGCGGGGCCGCGCAAGTGCGGGTGGCACGTGCGGGGGCGGTATGCGGCCGAGGTGCGGACGACGTTCTGCGGGGGATCGGGCCGGGCCGAGTGGGGTCGGACCGCCCGTGGGGACGGCGGAGGGGCGGTCGCCGGCGACTTCCGTCGCGGGCGACCGCCCCTTCTCACTGCTGGTTGCTCGGCGCCGCCGTGCGGCGCGAGCGATGCGGCGAGCGCCGCTCTGCGCGCGGGTGAGTTCCCTGCGCGCGGGTGGTTCGCGTGCCGGTCCGGCAACCGGTCCTACCCGGCCGGCCGGACCTGCCCCGTCGGGTCAGCGGACGCCGACGCGAGGGGCCGCGACCCGTCCGCCGGACCCGCGTGCGGGCGCCGAGCGTGGGGCCGGACGGCCGTTGCTCGCGGCCGGGGCCGCGCCGCCGCTCTGGGCGGAACGGTTCTGCTGGCTCGGCAGGCCGTTCTGCACGTCCATCACGGCGTGCGCGACCATCCCGCCCAGCGGGTCGTACCGGATCAGGTCGCGCAGCCGGGACCGTGACGACCGGCCCTCGTTGCCCGGGTAGAGGTGCTTGCCCAGACCCACCGAGTGCGCCAGCGCGGCGAGCGCCGCGGTCCGCGGGTCCGGCGGCACGCCGGTGCGGATCGCGGTGTCCAACCGCTGCTTGATCGCAGCGTTGGTGCAGTCGTCGGACGCCTGATAGCGCGTCGTCGGCAGCACCCCGCACACCTGGCCCGGCACGGCCGTGACCATGCCGCACCGTTCGAGGTGCGCCAGATAGGTCTGCCGGAGCCCCAGTCGGGGCCCGCCGATCCAGTGCGCGGCGCGGACCGGACTGCCACGTCGCCGCAACAGCTCCAGCGCGTGGTCGAGTGTCGGGTCACCGGTGGGCCGTGGCAGTACCACGGCGATGCGGTCTCCCTCCGGAACGATCCGTCCGGCCAGGGACAGCTCGACGAGCTGGGCCCCGGCGAGTCCGAGGTCGAGGGTCTGCGGCTGCGCAGTGGTGCCCGTGGCCGGGTCCAAAGCGAGCAGCAAGAGTTCCTCGGGAATAGTTCTGCGGCTCTTGCCCATCCAAGCCTCCCCGCGTGGATGGGAAACAGCGTGACGCCTCTCACACGGGCTTGTCGAGTACGCCTCCGAATCGTGACCTTGCGATCGAGCGGGGGAACCGGCCGTGGCGGGCCCGGCGTCTGACCGTTGAACAGGCCGCAGTGCGGCCGCGCCACGGCAATAACCGCCGGTCGGGCGGGGTGTGGGCGACCGCAAACGGTCGCCGGTGGCGGAGACTGTACAGGTACACGGGGCGGGGTACCGGCTTCCCGAAATCGGGTCTGCCGGTGCCCCGCCGGGCGTTGAGGAGGCTGGGTTACGTGGGCGAGTCCCCCGACAGGGTGCTGCGGGACGGCGAGCGGGCGCGGGAGCGGGACGGGGAACGGACCGCTGCCGCCGCGGCCTCCGAGGAGGTTGCCGCGGAGGCGGTCGGTGCCGGCGGAGGCGCCGCCGCCGGGTCGGCCGCGGCCGGCTCCGCACCCGAGTCCGGCGAGCCCGCGACCGCGTCCGGATCCGCGTCGGGATCCGAGTCCGCGTCCGGCTCCGACGCCGTGACCGCTTCCGAGTCCGGGCCGGTTTCCGGGGCCGGGTCGGCGGCTGGGTCGGCGGCTGGGTCCGAGGCAGGGTCGGCCGGTGCGGAGCGCTCCGGTGCCACCGCCTCCGGCGCGTCGGGCGCGCCCCGGGGCGGCACCACCGCCCACCTCCGTGTCCGGGATGCGGACATCCGGACGACGATGCTGCGCCTGCCGTCGGACAAGGCGACCACCTCCCTGCGACTGCCCGCCGACGACGCGACCACCGCCCTGCGACTCCCCGCCGACGAGGCCACGACCGCGTTGCGCCTGCCGGAGGAGCTGGTGGAACCCCTCGGGGCCGGTGGCGTGCGGGGCGGGGACGGGCCGGCGAAGCGCCCGGCCGCCGCCGACCCCCGTCTCGCCATGCGGACGGACGGCGGGGGTGCCGCCGGGGCCGCGACCGCCGGCTCCTCGACCGCCGGCCCCACCGGGGCCGCCACCGCCGGAGCCGCCCCGGACACCGGCAGGCCCGAGCGGACGGACCGGCCCGAGCAGACGGAGAAGACGGAGCAGACGGAGAAGTTCGAGAAGCCGGACCACGCGGAGCGGACCCGGGCCCTTCGGGCCTTCCGCGCCCCCGCGGCCCCCGGTGCGGGCACCGTCCCCGCGCCGCCGGCGCCGCGCCCGCTGCCCGAGCCCGAGCCGACCCCCGACCCGGAACCGCTGCCCCGGCCCGCACCCGTACCCCCCGCACCGGAGCCCGGGCCCACCCCGGCCCCCGAACCGCTGCCCACCCCCGACCGCCGGCCGGTGCCGCCCGCGCCGCCGCTGCCGGAGCCCGAACCGCTCCCCGCCCCGGAGCCCGTTCCCGCCCCGGAGCCGTCCCCGGAGTCGACCTCCGAGGCGATGGAGGTCCTGGCCGCACTCAGCGCCCGCCCGGTCTCACCGCTGCGCCGCGCCCTCAAGCGGATCACCATCTGGACCCTGTTCCTGGCCGTCGTCCTCGGCGCGGCGGTGACCGCCCAGCTGCTCCGCCCGCTGCCGGACGGCAAGGTGCGGCTCACCGCCCCGGGCGGCTTCACCTTCGCCGGTGACCGGCTCGACCTGGCCTGGCCGGCCAAGGGCCAGTCGGCCGCCGAGGTGGTCGGCGTCGGCAGCCTGGGCAGCTCCGGTCAGGAGACGCCCGCCTCGATCGCCAGCGTCACCAAGGTCATGAACGCCTACCTGATCCTCCAGTCGCACCCGCTCAAGAAGGGCGAGAGCGGGCCGAAGATCACCGTCGACAAGCAGGCGGCCCAGGAGTCCGGCAACGTCGACGAGTCCCGCGCCACCCTGGTCGAGGGCCAGCAGATCAGCCAGTACCAGGCACTGGAACTGCTGATGCTGCCGTCGGCCAACAACGTGGCCCGGCTGCTGGCCCGCTGGGACGCCGGTTCGGAGGAGGCGTTCGTCAGGAAGATGAACGACACCGCCGCCAGGTTCGGCATGACCAACACGACCTACACCGACCCGGCCGGATTCAGCCCGGACACCAAGAGCACCGCCAAGGACCAGCTGAAGCTGGCCGGCCAGGTCATGCAGGACGAGATCTTCCGGCAGATCGTCTCGACCCCGGACACCACCTTCAACAACCAGAAGATCTCCAACACCAACACCCTGATCTCCCCCAAGAACGGCATCATCGGGGTCAAGACCGGCTCCAGCACCCCGGCCGGCGGCTGCCTGATGTGGGCCGCCTACAAGGAGGTCGGCGGGGTGCGCCGGCTGATCCTCGGCGTCACCCTCGGCCAGCCGGCGACCACCGCCGAGCCCAGCATCCTCAAGATGGTCCAGAACGTCAGCGCCAAGCAGATCCAGGCCGCCCAGAACGGGCTGACCGGACAGAGCCTCGCCAAGCAGGGCGAGGTGGTCGGCCGGGTCGAGGACGGGCTCGGCGGCACCGTCCCGGTCGTCGCGGGCAAGGACCTCACCGTGGCCGGCTTCCCCGGCATCACCGCGACCCTCGTGCTGGACGCGGTGAAGGTCGGCCACACCGCCAGGGCGGGCGACAAGGTCGGCGTGCTGCGCTCGGGCGAGGGCGACAACCGGATCGAGGTCCCGGTCGTGCTCCAGTCCGACCTGAACCCGCCGTCCATCGCCTCCCGGCTCACCCGCGCCCTCTGAGCGACACCCCGGGCGGAGCGGCAGGCACCCGCTCCGCCCGGGGCTCAGAACCGTGCGCCGCCCCAGCGGCCGGGTTCGGTCCGCGAACCCAACAGCCCCGCGACCGACTCCTCCTCGGACACCACCCGGCCCAGCGCGATCGACAGCGTCAGCCCGGCGAACATGACGATCAGCCAGGACAGCCCGGTGAAGACCACCCCGTACGGCCCGAACTGGCCGATGCTGCGCGCCATCGCGCCCGGCAGGTAGACGCGCGAGGCCACCCCGAGGCCCACCACCACCGTCCCGCAGAGCAGCGCCCCCGGCAGCAGCGGCAGCCAGCGCACCCGGGCGCCCAGCAGCAGGTGCTGCGTCCACCACCAGATCGCCGTCCCGTCCAGGAACGTCAGCGGGATCCCCAGCCAGGCCCCCAACCCGAAGCCGTCCCGGACCGGCGTCTGCAGCACCAGGGTGACCAGCCAGACCGCCAGCCAGACCAGCCAGCGCCAGGCCGCCACCCTCGTCCCCGACTTCGGCAGTTCCCAGCAGCGCTCGCAGACCCGCTGCATCGCCCGGCTCAGCGCCGTCGCCGACAACAGCGTCACCAGCGCGCCGAGCAGCCCGAACCCGGTGTCCTGCTCGTGGCCGGTCCCGAGCAACTGTTGCACCGACTGCGCCGCGTCGCCCTCCAGACCCAGCTCCTTGCGCAGCGACCGCACCACGCCCTCCCGGATCGCCGCCGGGGTGAAGACCGCCACCACGAACAGTGCCGGCAGTGCGCTCAGGAACGCCTGGGCGGCCAGCCGGGTCGCGCAGTCCAGCAGGTTGACCCGGATCAGATGGTGCAGAGCCCGGCCCACCATCGGCACGTGCTCGGGCAGTCCGCGCGCGTATCCGGTCAGCTCGGCCGACCGCGTTCTCCACCGCGCCCTCCGCCGGGCCTTCCGCCGGGTCCTCCGGCCGGTCGGCTGCTCGCTCACGGGCCCGTCCTCCCGACCTGGTCACTGCGCACCATGGTCGCCCGCCCTCCGGGAGCGCGCATCCGGGGGCGACGGGGGACACGGCGCGGGCGGCACGGCGGCGTGGCCCGGAACATCCGGCCGCGACGTGCCCGGGGGAGGGAGGGATGTGCGAGGCGGGCGAGGAGGGCCCGCGCTCCGGAGGGTACGAGCGGTGCTACGGCGTCAGCGCGTGCCGTCCAGCAGGGCCAGGGTCACCCCGCCGAGCGGCGTCACCCGGTCCGGCGGGCCGTACCGTTCGCGCAGGGCCGCCACCTGGTTGCCGGGCAGCACGGCCAGCGGATCGGCGGTGTCCCCGAGCACCAGCAGCCAGGCCCGCCGGCCGGGGCCCGTGCAGTCGGCGGGCCGCGGGCACGCCACCGGGAAGAGGTCCTCGGCCTGGGCGGCACTGCGTTCGACGAACACCGGGTACGGCTGCACCCGGTCCGGCAGGTAGTAGGAGACACCCGGTCCCACCATCGACCAGGCCTGGTCGCCGAGCGGCACGACCAGCCCGTCACCGGGACGGTAACCGGCGGCTATCAGCCCGGCCGCCGCCTGGTACGGCTCCTTCGACTGCGAGTGCGAACCCTGGTAGCGGACCAGCGACTGCCGGGGCAGGGCCACCACTCCCGCCGTCGCGACCAGCCCGAGCGCCAGCAGCAGCCCCGCCACCCGCAGCTCCCGGGGCGTCCGGGTCCGCCGGGCGACCGCCACCACCGCGCCGTACACGGCGCGGATCCCGCCGCCGGCCAGCGCCGCCCAGGCGGGCACCGTGAACAGCAGGTACCGGTCGAGGAAGTACGAGGTCGAGCCGCGCGACATCACCCAGACCGCCAGCACCGGCAGTACCGCGAGCAGCAGCAGCTGGACCGCCGGCCGCCGCCGTCCGGGCAGGGCCAGGGCCAGCAGCCCGAGCACCACGAAGACGTGGAACACCCGGGCCGAACCGAAGAGCGGCTCGCCGAAGTGCCACAGCTGGTCCAGGCTCGGCCGGGCGAGCCAGCCCAGCTGGCGCCCGGACTGCCGGTTGCCCAGCACCGCCACCGGCAGCGCGGCCAGCGCCGCGACGGCCACCGCCAGGGGGAGCCGCCACAGCAGCCGTCGCCGCGCCGCGCCCCGGCGGAGCAGGTACGGCGTCACCAGGGAGAGTTGTCCGACCAGGGTGCTCAGCGAGACCAGGTGTCCCGCCCCCGCGACCGCCATCGCCACGCAGTACGGCGCCCACCGCCGCAGCGTCGGTTCGTCCAGCGCCCGGAGCAGGAACCAGGTCGCGGCCGCGACCGCACAGGTCACCAGCGCGTAGGAGCGGGCCTCCTGCGCGTACCGGGAGACCAGTGGCACGACCGCGAAGAGCGCCCCGGCGGACATCCCCGCGACCCGGCCGCCGAACAGCCGCTCGGCGGTGAGCGCCACGAACCCGGCCGCACCGGCCATGGCCAGCACCGACGGCAGCCGCAGGGAGATCACCGAGTCGCCGAACACCGCCGTCCAGCCGTGGAGGAGCACGTAATAGGTGCCGTTGCTGGCATCGACGTGCTGCAGCATCCGCAGCAGGTCCCCGAGCGGGCGGGTGGCCGCCGTCCAGCTCGCCACCTCGTCCCGCCAGAGGTCGGGCGTGCCGAGCCGGTACCCGCCCACGACCAGCATGATCAGGGCCGGCCAGAGCCACACCGTCTGCAGCAGCCGAAGAACGGCGGGCCGGTACCGTTGTTGGTCCCCCGACGTCATGCTGGCGCGCCCCGTCCTCGCTGTGGTCCTCCCCGGTGGACGCCAATGCCCCCACCGGCACGTTTGTTCACCCAGGCTATCCGCCGCCCCTGCGGAGTGATCAGCTCGGGGGGTGATCACCGGTGGCCCCCACTCCGCACCCGGGCTCCGCCCTCCCGGCGGAGCTGACTCCCCGTCGGTCCGGCCGCCCCGCCTCGTACCGCCACCCCTCCCTCCGCCGATCCGCTAGGCTGTCAGCGGTCATCCCCGCCTCAGTAGCTCAGGGGATAGAGCACGGCTCTCCTAAAGCCGGTGTCGCAGGTTCGAATCCTGCCTGGGGCACAGCGCCGATCACGGCGGATGACGTGAGAAGGGCCGGTTCACGAGGGGATCCTCGGAGCCGGCCCTTCGTCGTCACGTGTCACCGGCCGCTCAGCGTTGCCCGGCCCGGCCCGGCCCGGCTCGGACGCGGTCCGTCCCCGCCGCCACGGTCCGGCAGTCAGGGATCCGGGCGCCGACCGACGCAGAGCGCCCGGAGCCCGACCCGACCCGGCCAGACCCGTGCCCGGAGCGGGCGGAGTGTGCGGGCGGAGGCGGCCCCGAGGGGTGTGTCAGCGGATCAGTTCGTCGGGGTGACCGCTGGGTTCCGCGGCGTCGTCGGGCAGGCCGGTAGGAGAGACGAGGACGCGCTGGACCCGGGGGCGGGTGCGCCAGTCCACCCGTCGGACGTCGCGGGCCAGCGCGCCGGGACGCGACAGCTCGATGACGACCGTCACGGCGCCGAGGACGATACCGGCGGCGAGCCAGCCGGCGAGGACGTCGCTGGGCCAGTGGACGCCGAGGGCGACCCTGGTGAAGCCGACCGCCAGCACGGTGAGGGCGGCGACCGAGCAGGCGGCGATCCGGCCGGATCGGCGGACCCGGGGCCAGAGCAGGCCGACCAGGACGGCACAGGTGATCGCGGAGGCCATCGCGTGGCCGGAGGGGAGGGCCGGGCCGCCGGCGTGCGAGACCGGCTCGGGGAACGTGGGCCGCTCGCGGCCGAACGAGAGCTTCAGGACCCACAGGCCGCCCCAGCCGATCAGGGTCTGCGCCGCCACCCAGCCGGCCAGCACCCGTGCGCCGATCAGCCAGAGCCAGACCGCGACCAGGCCGAGCACCGTCCGCATGGTGACGGTGCCGCCGATGTTGGAGAACATCTGCACCGCGGCGGTCCACACGGTGTGCTCCGTGGCGTAGTGGTGCAGGTCGCCGACCGACGCGTGGTCGAAGCGGGCGAGCGGGCGCCAGGCCGTCTGCACCAGGGCCGCCAGCACGGCGAACAGCGCGGCACAGCCGACCGCGAGAGCCGCGTGCCGGAGCAGGTGGCGATCACGCGGGGTGATGGTGGGCGAGCTGTTGGTCAGGTGCATGGCTGACACCTTCCCAGCCGGTCGTGCCGATCGAGCGCTGGACCGATAGCGATTTGGCATCTTTTGTGCGGAGGACCTGCGTGCGCCCGGGGGCGGGCGCGGCCCGTGGGAACGCGGGCGCCGGCCCGGAGGTTCACGAGAAGAGGGGCGGTGCGCGGGAGTGCGCCGCGGGTCGCGGCGAGGGCGTCGACCTGCCGCCCGCCCCGGGCCGGCCCGGTTTCAAAGTCGACACCTCAGGTGTCCGAGCGGTCACCCTCCGTCCAGTGTTGCGGTGAAATCCGGCAGGATACTGCATCGTCGGAAGAATCTGAGCGACTTGGGAATGTTGTCCGGAATCTGTTCGTTGGATCGTTACGTGTGAGGCCCCGCGGGGCCCCCGCTTCTTGCCCGCTCCGGGCAGGCAGGCAGACCTCGGCAACACCAGCAAAGGGAGCACAAGCATGGCCACCCGTGCCGTCGTTCGCGACAGGGCCGACCGGACTCGCGCGGCCCGCCCGACCAACTTCGAGGCCGACCGTGACCTGGTCGGCATGTACCTCGACGAGATCGCCAGGACGCCCCTGCTCGATGCCGCCGAGGAGGTCGAGCTCTCACTGCGGATCGAGGCCGGTGTGTACGCCCAGCACCTGCTGGAGGAGGACGAGCTCCCCGCGAGCGTGCAGCGCGACGAGCTGGAGGCGATAGCCGAGGACGCCGAGCGCGCCAAGGACGTCTTCATCCGGTCCAACCTCCGTCTCGTGGTGGCCGTCGCCCGGCGTTACCCGCGCAGCGGCCTGCCGCTCCTGGACCTCATCCAGGAGGGCAACGCGGGCCTGGTGAGGGCGGTCGAGAAGTTCGACTACGCCAAGGGTTTCAAGTTCTCCACCTACGCCACGTGGTGGATCCGGCAGGCGATCACCCGATCGATCGCCGACCAGTCGCGTACGATCCGGCTTCCCGTCCACCTGGTGGAGGAACTGGGCCGGATCCGGCGGGTGCAGCGGGAGAAGTCCAAGGAGCTGGGCCGGGAGGCCGACCCGTCCGAGATCGCGGCCGAGCTGGACACCACCGAGGCCCGGATCAAGGACGTGCTGGACTGGGCACGTGACCCGGTCAGTCTGAACATGTCGGTCGACGACGAGGGCGAGACGCAGTTCGGCGACCTCGTCGAGGACACCGGGGCGACCTCGCCGGAGGATGCCGTGATGGTCATGCTCCGCCGCGAGGAGCTGGACGATCTGATCGGGCGGTTGGACGACCGCACGGCCTCGATCATCCGGTCGCGGTACGGGATGGAGGACGGCCGGGAGCGCACGCTGACCGAGGTGGGCAAGCAGCACGGCCTGACCCGGGAGCGGATTCGCCAGATCGAGAAGCACGCGCTGGCCGAGCTGAAGAAGATCGCCGACCACGCGGGCTTCGAGGCGGCGTGACGGCCGACGGTCGGGAGAACGGGGCGTGGTGGGCCCGGTGCGGAGCGCTCCGCACCGGGCCCACGTGCGTCCGCGGCGGCGGGGCAGGGCCTTCTAGGCTGTAGGGACGGGCGGGGGATCGGCGAAGGCGGTGGACGGCATGGGTGACGGTGTGAGCGGCATGGACGGCGGAGACGCGGCGGTGGAGAAGGATCCGGCGGGCGGAGCCGTGGCGGACGGGGCGTCGGCGGACGGTCGGGAGCAGGCCCGGGGCGCCCGGGCGGGCGGCGCCGGGGCGGACCGGGCGCGGTTGGTCTTCCGGGACCCGCTGGACCAGCAGTCCCGGGACGACACCGACGCGGGCTGGGGCAGCCGCCCGGAGGCGGGGGAGAACGGTGGGCGGGGGCTGGACTGGTACCTGAGCCAGCGCCCGCCGCACCACGGCGACTGACCGGCGGCCGGGCCCGGTGCGCCTCAGAGGGTCCGGGTGACCAGGGCGTCGCGGATCTCGGTGAGCAGGAGGACCTCCTTGGCCTCGGCCTCCGCCCGGATCTCGGCCGGCGTCTTGCGCCGGGCGGCATAGGTGGTCATCGGCAGGATCAGGCAGAAGTAGACGACGGCGGCGGTGATCAGGAACTGCAGGACCGCGCTCAGCACGCTGCCCCAGAGGATGAGGATGCCGGTGGTGACCTCACCGGCCGCGGTCACCTCACAGGGCCCCTTGAGGCAGGAGCTGTAGGCCGCGAGATCCTTGGCGCCGAACACGCCGACGATCGGGTTGATCACGCCTTTGACGAAGGCGTTGACGATGTTGGTGAAAGCGGCGCCGATGACCACGGCGACGGCCAGCTCGACGACATTTCCACGCAGCAGGAATTCCTTGAAGCCTTTCATGCCGCGTGAACGACGAAGTCGAAATCCGGTTACGGGTGATCTTCCGCTCCCTCTGATGGACAACCCGTTCGGTGGACGGAGGCCGCCTCCGGCGGTGGCAGGCCCGCTCGCGCGGGGCCGAAGGTGAGTGCCACGGCCGCCGCGAGCACGAGGACGGCCAGGGCCCCTGGGCCCTGCCGGAGCGCCTGTCGGAGTCGGTGTCCGCGCCCGGCTCCGCGTCTGATCGGCGGGAACGACGGCACCGGCTGTCGTGGCGGGACGCTCGGCGCGGGCAGTGGCGGCAGCGGGAAGGGGAGCGGGCGGGAGGGGTTCCTGGTCGGCACGGGCACCACCGGTGGTCGCAGGGTGCCGGCCCCCACCGGGTCCGTTTCCGGGTGGCGGCGGGCCGGTTTCTCGTGACGCACACTCTGGGCCGTTGGCCCGGTGGTCGGAAGCCCCTTTCCCTGCCCTGTGGAAAACTCGGGCCCGGGGAGGACCGGCCTCCGCCGAACGGGTGCACTTCTGCGCCGTTCGGGGGAATTTAGAGAATCTGGGAATGCGAACGGCCCGCCGGACCCGCATATTGCGGGTCGACGGGCCGTTCGGTCGTTCTGTTTCGGCAGTCCGGCAGTCCGGGCTTCGTCGCGGAGGTCAGCCCGCTGCGGGAGCGGGGCTCGCCGCGGGCGCGGAGCCGCCCGACGAGGAGGACGACGACGAGGTCGACGTCGACGAGGAGGTCGACGAGCCGGTGCTCACCGAGCTGCTGGAGGAGGAGCGGCTGTCGGTCCGGTAGAAACCGGAGCCCTTGAAGACCACACCCACGGCGGAGAAGATCTTGCGCAGGCGCCCCTCGCAGTCGGGGCAGGTGGTCAGCGGCTCGTCGGTGAACTTCTGCACCGCCTCCAGGCCGTTGCCGCACTCGGTGCACTGGTACTGGTACGTGGGCACTTGTCTTCCTCCTGGCACTCTCGCCTGATGAGTGCTAACGATGGTCAATGATGCGGCATTCCGCTGGATCAGTCCAGCGACTCGGGTGTGAGATGAGTCCGGCCCGTCGGCGGGACGCCGTCCCGCGCCGCCCGGTGATCAGCCCTTGGCGGCGCCCACCAGCTGCGGAGCGGCGCCCGCGCCCGTGCCCGGACCGGGTGCGGCGCCCGCGTCGGCGGTTGCCGCGCTCCCGGTCCCCGGCGCGACCAGCAGCCCCCGCAGGGAGACCAGCGCGGCCAGGCCCAGCCCGGCGCCGGCCACCGGCACCAGGAACCCGGCCGACGGGCCGCTCCCGTCGACCAGCTGCCCGGCGACCATGGACCCGACCGCCAGGCCCAGCCCGATGGCGCCGGTCAGCCAGGTGAACGCCTCGGTCTTGGCGCCGTCCTCGACCAGCGTCTCGACCAGCGTGTAGCCGGTGATCAGGGTCGGTGCGATGGCGAGACCGCAGAACAGGCCGGCGACGGCCAGCGAGACCAGGTTGGGCATCGCCCAGAGCGTCGAGCAGCCGATGACCAGGAGGGCGTAGCTCGCGAGCATCCGGTGCCGGGCGGCGTGCCGCCAGGCGATCATGCCGTACAGCACGCCGGCCAGCATCGACCCACCGGCGAAGATCCCGTACACGGTGCCGCTGGCCCCGGGCTGTCCGGCCGACTCGGTGAACGCGGCGACGGAGACCTGCATCGCGCCGAAGACGGTGCCGACGCCCAGGAACGCGCCGGCCAGCAGCCGGACGCCGGGGGAGGCGAGGGCGGAGACCCGGCGGGCGCCCGGAACGGCCGGGTGCAGCGCGGGCGCGGTGCGTCGCTGGGCGGCGAAGGCGAGCCCGCCGACGACGGTCAGCGTGGCCTCGACGATCAGTCCGGAGGCCGGGTTGACCGTGGTGGCGATGGCGGAGGCCAGCACCGGGCCGATCACGAAGGTGAACTCGTCGGTCACGGACTCGAAGGCGAAGGCGGTGTTCAGCTTGGCCGGGGGCGTGCCCTCCGCCGACAGCCTGGCCACCCAGCGGGCCCGGACCATCGCGCCGATCTGCGGCACGGAGGCGCCGGCCGCCGCGGCGGCGAGGAAGAGGCTCCAGACCGGCGCGTGGCCGAGTGCCAGGGCGATCAGCGCACCGACCGAGACGGCGTGCACCACGACGGTCGGCACCAGGACGGCGGCCTGGCCGAGGCGGTCGGCCAGCCGGCCGGTCTGCGGCCCGACCAGGGCCTGGGCGACGGCCGAGACGGCGGCGGCGGTGCCGGCGGTGCCGTAGGAGCCGTGGGTGTCGCGGATCAGCAGCAGGATGCCGAGGCTGAGCATCGCGTAGGGGAGCCGGGCGGCGAAGGCGGGGACGAGGAACGTCCACACGCCGGGGGTGCGCAGCAGCGCGCCGTACCCGACCCGGGTGGGGGCGGCGTCGGCGCGGTCCCCGGGCGCGGCGGGCAGGTCGTGCCCGGGCATGGTGTCGTCGACCGTTCGGCGGGCCGTCACGGTCGGTCCTTCCTACTGCCTGGTAGCGCGGCAGGGTATGAAAAAGCCCCGACGGCGCCGAGAGTCGTCCTCTCGCGCGTCGACCGGGGTAGATACCGGGCCGGCCGCGGGGTCGCCGAGGGCCGGACCGCGGCCGCCGAACGGTCGCGCCAACTCTGCATCAGGCAGATGCTGGGTGTGTCATTCCGAGTAGCTATACGCGCGTAGATGGCGCGCTTACCTCCACAATACAGGGCTCGTCCAAAACTGTCCTGTCGATCGAAGGTGAACGCCGGCCGAACACCCCACGGCGTCGGTCGGGCCGGCGTCACCGGGCGGAGCCACCCGCCCCGGCTCCCGGCCCCCGGCGCCCGGCGCTCATGAGCCCGGGGGCTCACTCCCGCCCGTACAGCCACCCGGCGAGCTTGCCGCCACGGTCCACGGCCCGCAGTCGCCGCTCCGCCGCCTCGCTCACCTCGTCGGTGGTCACCACCAGCAGCTCGTCCCCGCCGCGCAGCACCGTGTCCTTGTCCGGCACGAAGCTGTTGCCCTCGCGGACGACCAGGGTCACCGCCGCGCCGGCCGGCAGCCGCAGTTCGCCGATCTCCACGCCGGACATCCGGGAGTTCGGCGTCAGCGCCACCGACAGCAGGTGGCCGTGCAGCTTCTCCAGCGGCGCCGACTCGATGCCGAGGTCCTGGCCCATCGAGCCCTCGCCGATCCGCAGCCACTTGGCGACCCAGGGCAGGGTCGGCCCCTGGAGCAGGGTGAAGACCACGACCAGGATGAAGACGATGTTGAAGACCTCCTGGGCCATCGGCGCGCCGGCGACCAGGGGGATGGTGGCGAGCACGATCGGCACCGCCCCGCGCAGGCCGGCCCAGCTCAGCAGGGCCTGTTCACGGACCGGCAGCCGGAACGGCGTGAGGGTGGTCACCACCGAGAGCGGCCGGGCCACGAAGACCAGCACCGCGCCGATCACCAGCGCCGGCACCACGGCCGAGCCCATCGTCTCGGGGGTGCAGAGCAGGCCGAGCAGCACGAACATCCCGATCTGCCCGATCCAGGCCAGGCCGTCGGCGAAGCCGCGGACGGCGGGTCCGTGCGGCAGCTTGGCGTTGCCCAGGATGACGGCGCTGACGTAGACGGCGAGGAAGCCGGAACCGTGCAGCATCGCGCCGCCGGCGTAGGCGAGCACGGTGAGCGCCATGACGGCGATCGGGTAGAGCCCGGAGGACGGCAGGGCGACGTGCTTGATCCCGTAGGCGCCGACCTTGCCGACCGCCAGGCCGACCGCGAGGCCGATCGCGAGTTCGGCGAGGATGGTGCCGACCAGGACGTACCAGGAGTCCAGTTCCCCGGTGGTGGCGAAGGCGACGACCAGGATCACGACGGGCGCGTCGTTGAAGCCGGACTCGGCCTCCAGCAGGCCGGTCAGCCGGTGCGGCAGCGGGACCATCCGCAGGACGGAGAAGACGGCCGCGGCGTCGGTCGAGGAGACGATCGCGCCGAGCAGCAGCGAGGTCCGCCAGTCGAGGCCGACCAGCCAGTGCGCGCCGGCGGCGGTGACGAAGACGCTGACGCCGACGCCGACGGTGGCGAGCACGGTGGCGGCCGGCATCATCGGCCGGACCTCGCGCCAGTTGGTCTTGAGGCCGCCCTCGGCGAGGATCACCACCAGGGCGGCGTAGCCGAGCACCTGGGTGAGCTCGGCGTTGTTGAACGTGATGCCGAGCCCGTTCTGGCCGAGTGCCACGCCGATGCCGAGGTAGATCAGCAGGCTGGGCAGCCCGGATTTGGTCGAGATGCGCACGGCGACCACCGCGACCAGCAGGATCACGGAGAATTCGAGGAGCAGCTGGTTCAGGTGGTCGACATTCACGCAGGGGCACCTCGGGCTGGCAGGGGCGGACGGGGTGTCTGGTGGCGGTGAGGCCGGGAGCGCTCGATCGACAGGGGCGGGGGCGGCCGGCGCCGATTACTCCCCTTGCGGATCGTTACGCAGTCTAACATTTTGCCATATCTTTAGGTTTCCCGGCTGTGCGGCCCGTCACCTCGGGTTCTGACCTCCTCCGATTCCACCGTGAGCGTCCCCCGTGCACGCCCGCCAGCCGAGTCGGCCTAATGTGGTGCCCTGTCACGGCCCCGTGCTCCTGACATGTCCGCCCGCCCCCCAGTGAGGACCGCAAGGACCCAGATGCCCCGCTCGAAGAAGTTCCGGCGCGCCCGTCTGATCGTGATCGTGCTGGTCGTGCTGCTGGTGGCCGGCGCCGGCTACGGCGGCTACCGAGGGGTGGCCGCGGTCCGCGCGTCCTTCCCGGAGGTCGACGGCAGCGTCAAGGTGGCGGGCCTGAGCGCGCCGGTCGACGTCAAGCGGGACGCCAACGGCATCCCCCAGCTCTACGGCGACACCTCCGAGGACCTCTTCCGCGCCCAGGGCTACGTCCAGGCGCAGGACCGGTTCTGGGAGATGGACGTCCGGCGGCACATCACCGCGGGCCGACTGTCCGAGATGTTCGGCGACGGCCAGGTCGAGACCGACTCCTTCATCCGCACCATGGGCTGGCGCCAGGTGGCCCAGAAGGAGTTCGACACCCAGCTCTCGGCCGAGACCAAGAAGTACCTCCAGGCCTACGCGGACGGTGTCAACGCCTGGCTCGTCGAGCACCCGGGCGGGTCGCGCGCCTCCCTGGAGTACACCCTGCTCGGCGTCGTCAACGGCGACTACGAGCCCGAGCAGTGGACCCCGGTCGACTCGGTGGCCTGGCTCAAGGCGATGGCCTGGGACCTCTCCGGGAACCTCCAGGAGGAGATCGACCGCGCGCTGCTCGCCCAGGACTTCAGCCCGGAGAAGATCGCCGAGCTGTACCCGGACTACCCGTACGCCCGCAACGGCACGATCGTGAAGACCGGCACCGTCAGCAGCGACACCTACCGCCCCGCCGACGGCTCCGCCCCGGCCGGCACCCCGGGCACCGGCACCGCGCAGGGCGCGACGACCACCGAGGCGCTGCTCAAGGGCGTCACCACCCGGATCGACGCGCTGCCCGAGATGCTCGGCCGCAACGGCCAGGGCATCGGCTCCAACTCCTGGGTGGTCGCCGGGACCCACACCACCACCGGCAAGCCGCTGCTGGCCAACGACCCGCACCTCGGCCCCGGCCTGCCCTCGGTCTGGTACCAGATGGGCCTGCACTGCCGGACCGCCTCGCCCGGCTGCCAGTACGACGTCTCCGGGTTCACCTTCGCGGGCATGCCCGGCGTGGTGATCGGCCACAACAAGGACATCGCCTGGGGCCTCACCAACCTCGGCGCCGACGTCACCGACCTCTTCCTGGAGAAGGTGACCGGCCCGGAGACCTACCTGGTGGACGGCAAGGAGGAGAAGTTCGAGCTCCGCAAGGAGACCATCAAGGTCGCCGGCGGTGACGACCGGACCATCACCGTCCGCACCACCCGGACCGGAGCCCCGCTGATCTCCGACCCCAGCACCGAGCAGCAGAACGTCGGCAAGTACGCGCCCAACGGCACCTCCGCCCCGGACCGCGGCACCACCGGCTACGGCGTCGCCCTGCAGTGGGCCGCGCTCATCCCCGGGAAGACCATGGACGCCGTCTTCGGGCTCGACCGTGCGAAGAACTGGGACGAGTTCCGGGGGGCCGCCAAGGACTTCGCCGTCCCGGCCCAGAATCTGATCTACGCCGACGCCAGGAACATCGGCTACCAGGCCCCCGGGTACGTCCCGGTCCGCGGCAACGGCGACGGCCGCAACCCGGCACCGGGCTGGGACTCCTCCTACCAGTGGAAGAAGGACCCGGTCCCGTTCAACGCCCTGCCGTACAGCTTCAACCCGTCCGGCGGCTACATCGTCACCGCCAACCAGGCCGTGGTCGACCCGTCGTACAAGTACATGCTGACCAAGGACTGGGAGTACGGCACCCGGGCCAAGGAGATCACCGAGCAGATCGACGCCCGGCTCAAGAACAACGGCAAGATCTCGCCGGACGACATGCAGGAGATGCAGCTCGACAACACCAGCATCCTCGCGAAGACACTGGTCCCGAGGCTGCTCAAGGTCGAGATCGACGACCCCTACGTGCGCGAGGCGCAGGACCTGCTGAAGGACTGGAACTACCACCAGGACGCCGACTCGGCCGCCGCCGCCTACTACAACGGCGTCTGGCGCCAGCTGCTCACGCTCGCCTTCGGCCAGAAGTTCCCGGCCGACCTGCGGGCCGAGGACAACTGCCTGCTGGTGCGCCAGCAGGCCGACCCGACCAAGCCGGACAGCAAGTCGGACATCGTCACCGAGTGCGGCACCCGTGACCCGGGCAAGGCCCAGCCGGACGGCGGCGACCGCTGGACCGAGGTGGTCCGCCAGCAGCTGGAGAAGCCCGACAGCGGCTGGTGGACGTACATCGACTCCCAGCACAAGGAGCAGAAGGGCCTGGACAACCTCCTGCGCGAGGCGATGAAGAACGCCCGCCAGGAGCTCACCTCGCTGCTCACCAAGGACATCTCCACCTGGAGCTGGGGCCGCCTGCACAAGCTGGAGCTGCGCGAGCGCACCCTCGGCTCGGACGACTCCTCGATCGCCTCCGGCGCCGTCCACAAGCTGCTCAACCGCGGCCCGTACCGCCTCTCCGGCGGTTCGGCGGCGGTCGACGCGGCCGGCTGGAACGCGGCCGCCGGGTACCAGGTCGACTGGATCCCGTCGATGCGGATGGTGATCGACCTGAGCGACCTCGACGCGTCCCGCTGGATCAACGTCGGCGGTGCCTCGGGCCACGCCTATCACCCCAACTACAACGACCAGACCGACCTCTGGCTCAAGGGCAAGCTCCTGACCTGGTCGTTCTCGCCGGACGCGGTCGAGAAGTCGGCGAAGCACAAGCTGACGCTGACCAACGGCTGACGCCCGACGGCCGGCTTCCGCCACGACGGCCCCGCGCCCCCGGACCTCCGGGGGCGCGGGGCCGTCGACGTACGCCCTCGGGTGGCCGCTCACCCCAAGCGGTGGGGCCCCGACGGGGTCAGCGCGAGGTCCACCGGCCGGTCGTGCGGCTCCGCCGGCACCCGGTCCAGCAGCTCGTGCTCGTAGAGCAGCACCGCCAGCACCGGCCGCACCCCGGCCCGCTCCAGCCTGGTCAGCACCCGGTCGTACGAGCCCCCGCCCCGCCCCAGCCGCAGCCCCCGGCGGTCCACCGCCAGCCCCGGCAGCAGCACCAGTGCCGCCCCGGTCACGGCCTCCGGCCCGAGCCGATCGCCGACCGGCTCCAGCAGCCCGCGCCCGGCCGGGGCCAGCTCCTGCGGGCCCGCGTACTCCGCCCAGTCGAGGTCGTTGTCGGCCAGCAGGACCGGCAGCAGCACCCGCGCCCCGCGCGCCCGGAGCGCGTCCAGCAGCGGCCGGGTGCCCGGCTCGGCGCCCACCGAGACGTACGCGGCCACCGTGGCGCCCGGCCCGGCCAGTTCCCCGGCGTGCCCGGCCAGCGCCGTGGCGGCCCGCTCCCGGGCCTCTGCCGCCAGCGCCCGACGTTCGGACAGCAGCCGTGTCCTCAGCGCGCCCTTCTCGTTGTGCATGGGATGCTCCACCGCTCCTCCACCGCTCCGATCCCCGCCCCGCCCATCGCTCCGACCCGTGCTCCGGGCCCGTGACGCTCAGAGCCTGACATGCGGAAGGCGCCCCGATGTCCACCCCGCTGCTGGTCCAGGCCCTGGCCGTGCTGAGCGCCCCCGCGCTGGCCGGTGCCGTCCTGCTCGGCGCCCGCCTGCGGCGCGGCGCGTCCGGCGCGGCCGACCGCGAGGCCGGGCTCCGCGAGCGGATCGCCGAACTGGAGGCCCGCTGCGCCGAGCTGGAACGCACCGCCTCGTGCGACCCGCTCACCGGCGTCTGGAACTACCGGCACCTCCAGCTCACCCTGGACCGGGAGATCGAGCGGGCCCGCCGGGCCGAGCAGCACGGACAGCAGGACGGGCCCCGGCCGCTGGCGGTCCTGCTGCTGGAGATCGCGGGCTTCGACGCGGTGGTCGCCGAGCACGGCCGGGCCCGCGCGGGGACGGTCCTGCGCGACCTCGCCCAACGGCTCGGCATGGAGATCCGCCGCTCCGACACCCTGGGCCGGTACAGCGGGGAGGAGTTCCTGGTCGTCCTGCCGGACACCGGAGCCGAGGGCGCGGCCCAGGTGGCCGACCGGCTGGTCTGGTCGGTCCGCCGCCACCTGCTGCTGGACTGGTCCTCGGGCAGCAGGGAGGGCCGCCACCCGGAGGGCAACGGGCTCACCGCGGCGGTCGGCCTGGCCGTCCTGCCCGAGGACGGCGCCCACGCGGCCGTGCTGCTCCGGGCCGCGGACCGGGCGCTGGCGGTGGCCCGCGGGGCCGGCGGCGACTGCTGGCGGGGAACCTCCGCCCCGGCCGGCTCGCCGACCACCTCGCCGGACTCCGCCCCGGCCGCCGCGTCCGCTGCCGCCCCGACCACCTCGCCGACCGCCCCGACCGTTGCCCCGACCGCCTTCCGGAGGACCTCCGCGGACCATTCCGGAGCCGTCCCCGCAGGCGTTTCCCCGGGTGCCTCCCCGGCCTTCCCCGCGCGTCCGGACGGTGTCTTCGCAGCCGAACGTAACCGTTCGGAAAAGCCGGGTAGTCTGTCGCCCTGTGCCGGAGGGGACCCCCTCGCCCCACCCGTCACGTCCCCTTTGCCTGCCATTGCGGCCGGGTCTGGCGACGTGCTGTCCCAGCACCGCTCAACGACGCCCGGCCAGGCGAAACACGTGCCTTAGTAAGGTAAACGCATGACGACGTCGAAGTCCCGAATCCCGGTAACCAAGGCCGTGGTCCCCGCGGCAGGACTGGGCACCCGCTTCCTGCCGGCCACCAAGGCCACTCCGAAGGAGATGCTGCCCGTCGTCGACAAGCCGGCGATCCAGTACGTCGTCGAGGAGGCAGCCGCCGCAGGGCTGTCCGACATACTGATGGTCACCGGCCGTAACAAGCGCGCGCTGGAGGACCACTTCGACCGCGCCTACGAGCTGGAGGAGCTGCTCGCCCGCAAGGGCGACCAGGACCGTCTCCGCCGGGTCCGCGAGTCCGTCGACCTCGCCAACATGCACTACGTCCGCCAGGGCGACCCGAAGGGCCTCGGCCACGCCGTCTCGGTCGCCGAGCAGCACGTCGCCGGCCAGCCGTTCGCCGTCCTGCTGGGCGACGACCTGATCGACCCGCGCGACCCGCTGCTGGCCCGCATGATCGAGGTCCAGCAGGAGCTCGGCGGCTCGGTCGTCGCGCTCATGGAGGTCGACCCCTCCCAGATCCACCTGTACGGCTGCGCCGCCGTCAAGCCGAACGGCTTCGGCGAGGACGTCTTCCAGGTGACCGACCTGGTCGAGAAGCCGGAGACCGCCGACGCGCCGTCGAACTACGCGGTCATCGGCCGGTACGTCCTCGACCCCTCCGTCTTCGACGTGCTGCGCGAGACCCCGCCGGGCCGCGGCGGCGAGATCCAGCTCACCGACGCCCTGCGCGAGCTCGCCACCCGCGACGCCGCGGTCGGCGGCCAGGTGCACGGCGTGCTCTTCAAGGGCCGCCGCTACGACACCGGCGACCGCGCCGACTACCTGCGCGCTATCGTCCGACTGGCCTCCGAGCGCGAGGACCTGGGCCCGGGCTTCCGCAGCTGGCTGCGCGAGTTCGTGGCCACCGAGCTGCAGGACTGACACACCGACCGAGAGCGAGCGCGCCGATGACCGGGTCCACGGAGAGCGGTACCACCCCCGCAGCCTGCTGCGACGGCTCCGCGGACCCGGCACCGGGCGCCCGCCCGGCGGCCGGCCCGTCCGGTCCGGCCGCCCTCTGGACGGTCGACGAGCACCTCGCCGACGTCCTGGCCGCCGTCGGCCCGCTGCCCGCCATCGAGCTCCAGCTGCTCGACGCGCAGGGCTGCCGGCTGGCCGAGGACGTGGTCGCCGAGGGTGACCTGCCGTCCTTCGACAACAGCTCGATGGACGGCTACGCCGTCCGCACCGCCGACACCGCCGGCGCGACCACCGAGTACCCCTCGGTGCTCGCCGTGGTCGGCGACATCGCCGCCGGTGCCGACGCACTCCCCAAGGTCGGCCCCGGCCAGGCCGCCCGGATCATGACCGGCGCCCCCGTGCCGCCCGGCGCCCAGGCCGTCGCCCCGGTCGAGTGGACCGACGGCGGCACCGGAACCGGCCGCGCCGCCGACTCGATGGCCGCGCCGGTCGAGGGCGAGGAGGTCCGGGTGCTGCGCCCGGTCACCGAGGGCGCCCACATCCGCCGCCGCGGCAGCGACATCGCCGCCGGCACCCGGGTCCTGACCGCCGGTACCCGGCTCGGCCCCGCCCAGCTCGGCCTGCTCGCCGCGGTCGGCCGGCCGACCGTTACCGTCCGCCCCCGCCCGCGGGTCGTGGTGCTGTCCACCGGCAGCGAGCTGGTCCAGCCCGGCGACCCGGTCGGCCCCGGGCAGATCGCGGACTCCAACAGCTTCACCCTCACCGCCGCCGCCCGCGACGCCGGCGCGATCGCCTACCGGGTCGGCGGCGTCCCCGACGACGCGGCCCGGCTGCGCGCCGTCCTGGAGGACCAGCTCGGCCGGGCCGACCTGATCGTCACCAGCGGCGGCGTCAGCGTCGGCGCGTACGACGTGGTCAAGGAGGTCTTCGCCGAGTACGGCGGGGTGGACTTCCGACGGCTGCGGATGCAGCCCGGCAAGCCGCAGGGCTTCGGCCGGATCGGCCCCGGGGCCGGAGTGCCGCTGATGGCGCTGCCCGGCAACCCGGTCAGCGCGTACATCTCCTTCGAGCTGTTCGTCCGTCCGGCGATCCGGACCATGCTCGGCGCCGACGACGTCAACCGTCCGGTCGTCCGGGCCCACTGCCCGGTGGCGCTGCGCTCGCCCGCCGGACGGCGGCAGTTCCTGCGCGGCCGGTACTCCGCGGCCGACGGCGTGGTGGAGCCGGTCGGCGGCGAGGGATCGCACCTGGTCGGCGCGCTGGCGAGGGCGGACTGCCTGATCACCGTCCCCGAGGACGTCACCGAACTGCCGGCCGGCAGCGCGGTGGACGTGGTCCTGCTCGGCGGCTGAACCCCGGGGCCGGTCGTACCGCGGGCCGGCCCGGATCCCACCGCGGCGGGCCGTCTCACCGGCGCGGCCCGTCCCACGCCCCGGCCGGGGCGAGGAGTACGGTAGCGCGGTATTCGACCTGCGCGCCCCCTGGAGCCACCCGTGACCACCTCACCCCCCGGCGACCGCCTCACCCATGTCGACGAACAGGGCGCGGCCCGGATGGTCGACATCTCCGAGAAGGCCGTCACCGCGCGCACCGCTGTCGCGGCCGGCCGGGTCCGGGTCGCTCCCCGGGTGGTCGACCTGCTCCGCGGCGAGGGCGTCCCCAAGGGCGACGCGCTGGCCGTCGCCCGGATCGCCGGGATCATGGGCGCCAAGAAGACCCCCGAACTGATCCCGCTCTGCCACCCGATCGCCCTCTCCGGCGTCACGGTGGAACTCTCCGTCGCCGACGACGCGGTCGAGATCACCGCCACCGTGCGGACCACCGACCGGACCGGTGTCGAGATGGAGGCGCTGACCGCCGTGGCGGTGGCCGGGCTGACCGTGATCGACATGGTCAAGGCCGTCGACAAGGGCGCGGCCATCGAGTCCGTCCGCGTGCTCGGCAAGACCGGCGGCAAGAGCGGCGACTGGAGCACCCCCGAGGTGTCCGCGTGAGGGCGCTCGCCGTCACCGTCTCCAACCGCGCCTCGGCCGGCGTGTACGAGGACAAGGGCGGCCCGCTGCTGGTCGCCGGTCTGCGCGGGGCGGGCTTCACCGTCGACGGCCCCCGGGTCGTCCCGGACGGCGAACCGGTCGAGGCCGTCCTGCGCGAGGCCGTCGCGGCCGGGTACGACGTGGTGCTGACCACCGGCGGCACCGGCATCTCCCCGACGGACCTCACCCCCGAGATGACGGCCCGCGTCCTCGACCGCGAGATCCCCGGCATCCCCGAGGCGATCCGGGCCCACGGGCGGGAAAAGGTGCCGACCGCGGCGCTCTCCCGCGGGCTGGCCGGCCTCGCCGGACGTACCCTGATCGTCAACCTGCCGGGCTCGACCGGCGGCGTCAAGGACGGCCTGGCCGTCCTGGAGCCGCTGCTCGCGCACGCCGTCGACCAGCTCGGCGGCGGCGACCACCCCCGGCCCGACGCACCAGCTTCCGGGAGAGCGCACTGAACGCCGGCTGGCCGGTAGAGCTCCACGAGGGGGACGTCGCGCTGCGCCCGATCAGGGCCCGCGACCAGGGCGACTGGCAGGAGGTCAGCCGGCGCAACCGGGACTGGCTGCGGCGCTGGGAGGCGACGGTGCCCCCGGGCCCGGCGGCCCACGGCGCCGGCCGTCGCCCGACCTACCGGCAGATGGTCCGCTACCTGCGCAGCGAGGCCTCGGCCGGCCGGATGCTGCCCTTCGTCGTCCTCCACAAGGGCCGGCTGGTCGGTCAGCTGACCGTCGGCGGGATCACCTGGGGCTCGATGTGCTCGGCCAACGTCGGCTACTGGATCGACGAGGCGGTGGCGGGGCGGGGCATCATGCCGGCCGCGGTCGCGCTCTCGGTGGACCACTGCTTCCGCACCCTCGGCCTGCACCGGATCGAGGTCTGCATCCGGCCGGAGAACACCCCGAGCCGGCGGGTGGTGGAAAAGCTGGGCTTCCGCTCGGAGGGAATGCGGCCGCGCTATCTGCACATCGACGGCGACTGGCGGGACCACCTGGTGTTCGCGCTGACCGCCGACGAGGTGCCGGAGGGGATGCTGGACCGCTGGCGGGCCCTCAGTTCGGTGCGTCGGCCCAGAAATTGAATGTATGTTCGAAAAGAAATATCGATATGGCATCGGCGTGGCGACGGACGGGCACAAATGCCGGCAAATTAGTCGGAGAATCAGCTTGATCACACGACACGCCGTGCCAAATTGCTACCGGCCCTTCCCCCGCGCCCGTACGGTGTGAAACGTGAGCAGTAGCGGCCTTATCTACGCCGTCATCGTAGGGGCCTGGGCCGCCTATCTGGTGCCGATGTGGCTCCGCAGGCAGGACGAGCTCAACGAGGCGCGCCCGACGGAACGCTTCAGCACCGCCATCCGCCTGCTGGCCGGGCGTTCGGCGCTGGAGCGGCGGGCGTCCCGGGCCCTGAGCGACGAACCGCGTGACGACGAGCAGAGCAGCGACGACGGCCCTCCCGAACGGGACGAGGCCGCGGTCGGCGACCCCTCCGACGAGCCCTCCGGTGGCCTCGCCGGCGACCTCGCCGACGATCCCTCCACCGGTTCTCCGGCCGGGGGCGGATCGGCGGACGAGCCGGCGCCCGGCCCGGCGGAGCGCACCGAGGGACGGCCCGCAGGTACGGCCGGCGGCCCCGAGCGGCGGGCCCGGTTGCTGGCCCGGCGTCGCCGGATGGTCACCGTCCTCTTCCTGGTCTTCGCCGTCGGCGCGGTGGTCGCGGCGGTGGCCGGACTGGCCTTCCTCTGGGTCCCCGCGGTCCCGGCGGCCCTGCTCACCCTCTACATCGGGCACCTGCGCCGGCTGGAGCGCCAGCGGTACGCCGTGAAGCTGGACCGGGTCCGCGCGGCCCAGGCCGCCGAGCGGCTGCGCAAGCGCGAGAAGCAGCGCGCCGAGGCCGCCCGCGTCGCCGCCGAGGCCCCGGCCCCGGCGGCCGAGCCGGAGCCCGCGCCGCGGACCGGACGCGGCCGTCCGCACCTGCGGCTGGCCACCGACGCCGACGCCGCCCGGGCGACCGCCGTACCCGGTTCGGCCTCGGCCGTCGCGGAGGCGACCGAGCACGAGGAGTGGGTCGACGGCATGCGCGAGCGCGGCGCGGCCGGGCCGGACTCCTGGGAGCCGGTGCCCGTCCCGCTGCCGACCTACGTGACCGCGCCGGTGGCCCCCCGGGTCAGCCGTGGTCTCGACCTGTCGGCGCCCGGCACCTGGACCGCCGGTCGTCCGGCCGAGGCCCGCAACACCCCGCTCTTCGACCAGTACGCCGAGCCCTCCGCCGCGGAGGCCCGGCCCCGCGCGGCCAACGAGTGACCGGTCGGGGGTGCCGCGGCACCCCCGACCTGGGACGCCGCCCGGGGGTGGTCACGAGCCCCCTCCGAAAGGTGCTAGAGTTTCTTCTCGTTGGGGCTGTGGCGCAGTCCGGTAGCGCACCTCGTTCGCATCGAGGGGGTCAGGGGTTCGAATCCCCTCAGCTCCACCCAACGGACCGGTTCCGACCGGTTCACGAAATCCCGCCCGGTGGACTCCACCGGGCGGGATTTCGCGTTGTGCGGGCGGCACCGGCCCCGGTCGTGCGGTCAGGGTGACGCCGGACCCGGCCTGCTGAGTACCGGTCACCCCGGGGCCGGGCGGGACGCCGGTGCCCGGCCAGGCGGCGCACCGCTGCGGACGACCGCCGCGCGGCACGGCTCGGCGGCGGTCACTCCTTCACGACGACCACGGTGCAGCGCGCGTGGTGGAGGCAGTAGTGGCTGGTGGTGCCGAGCGGGGCGCCGGGCGGGGCGGTGCGGCCGCGGCTGCCGAGGACGAGCACAGCGGCGCCCTCGGCGGCGGCGGTCAGGGCGGGGCCCGGCGGGCCGGCCTTGAGGTGGCGCAGGACGGCCGGGGCGGTGGGGGAGAGGGCGGCGGAGAGGGACTCGTCGAGGATCCGGGCGGCGCGGCGCTCGGACTCGAACCCGTCCAGCGCGGGCGGGACCAGACCGTGCTCGTCCTGCCGCAGGGGGAACTCCCAGACGGTGACCGCCTCCAGCGGGCCGCCGGTGAAGCCCGCCAGCCGGGCGGCCCAGCGGACGGCGGCGAGGGAGAGCCGGGAGCCGTCCACGCCGACCACGATCCTGCCGTCCGGTCGCGGGGTCATGGTCCGAGCGTAGGGCGGCCCGGAGGGGACGGCGAGACGGCCGAGGGCCGGCGAGCGGGTGCTCGGCCGGCCCTCGGGGCGGGGTCGGTCAGGGCTGGCCGGAGCCGGCGTACGGGCCCGGCTGCGGTGCGCCGGACTGCGGCGGCACCGAGCCGTAGCGGGCCGGGCGACGGCCGCGCGGGTGCCGGGTGAGGGTGTAGCCGGCGACACCGGCCAGAGCGGCGAGGATGCCGCCGGCCAGGGTCCAGAACCAGCGGCTGTTCCAGCCGGAGAACCAGCCGGTGTACCAGTGGTCCTCGGGCTCCTCGGGCGCCGCCGCCTTGACGGTCGCGGCGCCGCCGCCGGCCGGCGGGACCAGCGGGGCCTTGAGCTCGCCGCCCTCGGGCTGGGCGTTGTCGGCGTCGCCCTTGGCCGCCACGTGCAGCTTGACCGAGGCGGCCAGGCCGAGGTCGGGCTGCGGGGCGTCGGCGACCGAGAGCCGCACGTAGTAGGTGCCGGGCAGCGGGTCGCCGGACCAGGGCTCGGCCCAGGAGCGGACCTCGCGCAGGGTGCAGCTCAGCGCGAGCGAGGCGGTGGCCTGCTCGGCGGTCGAGACCTGGGTGCCGGCGGTGCAGGACTGGCGGCGGCGCAGCCCGTCGAACACCTCGACGCTCCAGGTCTGCGGGCCGTGCCGGTCCGCGGACGGGGGCAGGGTGACCGACAGGCCGACCGTCGGGGTCTGGCCCTCGGAGGCACCGAACGCCCAGTACAGGTAGTCGCCGGTGGAGGCGGCGACGGCGGCGTCCTGGCCGGGGGCCAGGTTGACGGCGGTCAGGAAGGAGGTGCCGGCCTTGTTGGCCGGGGCCGGGGTGCCGCTCGCGCTCGGGGAGGGCGAGGCGGCGGAGGCGGCCGGGGCCGCGAGGGTGAGTGCGGGGAGCAGGGCCAGCGCGGCCACCGCGCCGCGCAGGGAGGCGCGGATCGTCGAGTGGGTCATGGTCAGTTCTCCTGCCAGACAGCGATCCGCCAGCGGGCGATCCAACCGAACAGCAGGCCGGTCAGCAGGCCGGCCAGGGTGAGCACGAGCAGCAGGATCCAGCCGCGGCCGAGGCCCATCGCCGGGCCGTCCGGGGAGGGCGAGGCGGCGGTCAGGTCGACCGTCAGCTCCAGCGGCAGGCCGGGGTCGGCCGCGATGCCGGGCTGTGCGGCCAGCGAGTTGGAGATCACGAGGCAGACGGTGGTCTCCGGCTTGCCGCTCGCCGAGGCGGACGGGGTCGCGGTGGCGTAGCCCTTGGAGTCGTCGGTGGACCAGCGCAGGCCGGTGGAGATCACGTCGGTCCGGCCGCTTCCGGCGTCGGTGCCGCGGACCAGCTCCTGGCCGGTGGTGCTGGTGGCCTGGAGCAGGACCCCGTAGTCGCGGGCCACCGGGCGGTCCAGGGCGACGCTGACGGAGGCGCGCAGCTCCTGGCCGGCCTTGACCGGGACGCGGTAGGTGCGGTGCTCGGAGAACTTCTCGCGGTCGCTGTAGACGCCGGGGGCGAGGACCGGTGCCGACTCGCACTTGTCGGTGCCGGTGGTCTTCACCGGGGCCACCGTGTAGGTGTCGTTGGAGCGGTCGACGAGCTGCTTCACCTTCTCGGTGAGCTGCTCCTGGGTGCGTACGTCGGTGTAGGTGCCGCCGGTGGCGTTGGCGATGCAGAGCAGCTGCTGACGGGTTTTGTCGTCGTGGGCCAGGCCGAGCGTGTCGATCACCAGGTGGATGCCCTGGGCGGCGAGTTCGCGGGCGACGTCGCACGGGTCGGGCGGGGCGCAGGAGTCCTCGCCGTCGGTGATCAGCACCACCCGGCGGGTGGTCTCGCCCTTGCCGAGGTCCTCGGCCGCGCCGCGCAGGGCCAGGCCGATCGGGGTCCAGCCGGTGGGCCGCAGGGTGGCGACGGCCGTCTTGGCCTCGGTCTTGTTGGTCTTGCCGACGGGGAAGAGCTGCTTGGTGTCCAGGCAGCCCTGCGCCTTGTCGTTGCCGGGGTAGTTGGCGCCGAGGGTGCGGATGCCGAAGTCGGTTTCGGCGGGCAGGGCGTCGATCACCTCGTTCAGCGACTGCTGGGCCACCGCGATGCGGCTCTTGCCCTGGATGTCGGCTTCCCGCATGGAGCCGCTGACATCCAGGACGAGGTCGACCCGGGGTGCTTCCTTGCCGGCGGAGCCGGCTGATGGTTCGTCGGCATGGGCGGGCAGGCCGCTGAGCAGCGCCCCGCCCGTTATCGCCAGGGCGGCCAGCAGGCTGCCGAGCCTGGCCTTCGGTCGTCGTCCGGTAGTCACCCGTCGATCCTAGGGATCATCAGTTCCCCGTGGCCAACACGGTCCGGTGCGCGAACCGCCGGACACCGGCGCGAACTCGTGGGCGCCGGTGGGGGATCGGGGCGGGGGCGCCCGGTCGTGCGCCGGTCGCACGGATACCGGGCGGGCCTGGCGGGCAATCCGGGACACACCGGACGGATGAACCGATAAATATGGATAGCGCTCGTTAGGGTGACGAGCGGGCCGCGGGGGCCGCCGCACCGGCGCCCGGGCCCGGCCGGAACGTCCGACTGAGGGAAGGACCCGCACGTGAGCAACCTCTTCGCGATCGCCTATCCGGATCTGGCCACCGCCAAGGCGGTGCGCAACGCGGCGGTCGGGCTGCAGACGCAGAAGCTGATCGAGCTGGAGGACGCGGTCGTCGTCGAGCGCCGCGAGGACGGCAGGATCAAGCTGCACCAGCAGGTGAGCACCACCGGGGCGGGCGCCGCGTCGGGCGCGCTCTGGGGCGGGGTGATCGGCCTGCTGTTCTTCATGCCGTTCCTCGGCGCGGCCGTCGGCGGCGCGGCCGGTGCCGCGGTCGGGGCCTCCACCGACATCGGGGTGGACGATGACTTCATGCGCCAGGTCGGCGAGCACCTCCAGCCGGGCACCGCCGCAGTGTTCCTGCTGGTCCGCAAGGCGACCGCGGACAAGGTCGTGCCCGAGCTGGCCCAGTACGGCGGGAAGATCATCCAGACCTCGCTCTCGTCGGCCGCCGAGGCCGAGCTGAAGGCGACCGTCGAGGCCGCCCGGGCGAACGCCGCACCGGCTCCCGCCTGAGCCCTCGGCGCACGGGGCCGGCCGGCCCCCACCTGACCAGCCGCTCACGTCGGGGCGGACGGGCCCGCCGCCCGTCCGCCCCGATCGTCACCTCCCGGCGGTCCGGAGCCCGGGACCCGGGCTCCCGCACCGGGCCGACCCGCAGCAGGAACTCCCGCAGATCGACACCCAGGACGGTCCGTGGCGACACCCTCCGCCGTGACGACAACCGCCCGCCGGCCGCGCCGGACGGTGCGGACCCGGCGCAACACCGAACTCGCGCTGGTCCTGGCCGCGGTGCTGACCGCCGTCCTCGGGTACGCCGAAGTCGGCCTCAACATCGACGGCACGGTGCCCGCCGACGCGGGCGAGTACGGGGCCGCGCTCGGCGTGCTCGCCCTGCTGGCGCACGCCGCGGTCCGCTGGAAGGCGCCGTACGCGGATCCGCTCCCGTTGCCGATCGGGGTGCTGCTGAACGGCATCGGACTGGTCGTCATCTACCGGCTGGACCGTTCCACCCCGGGTGACGCGGCGCCCACCCAGCTGCTCTGGTCCACGCTCGGGGTGGGCCTGTTCATCCTGGTGCTGTTCCTGCTGCGGGACCACAAGCGGCTTCAGCGCTACGCGTACATCGGGGCGCTGGCGGCGCTCGTCCTGCTGGTGCTGCCGATCTTCTTCCCCCCGGTGTACGGCTCGCGGATCTGGATCACCCTGGGGCCGCTCTCCTTCCAGCCGGGCGAGTTCGCGAAGATCCTGCTGGCGGTCTTCTTCGCCGCCTACCTGGCGGTGCACCGGGACGCGCTGGCGCTCACCGGGCGGCGGGTCTGGCGGTTCCAGTTACCGCGCGGACGGGTGCTCGCTCCGGTCCTGGTGATCTGGGCGGCGTTCGTCGGCGTGCTGGTGCTGGAGACCGACCTCGGCACCTCGCTGCTCTTCTTCGGCCTGTTCGTGGTGATGCTGTACGTGGCGACCGCGCGGACCGGCTGGATCGCCATCGGGCTTTTCCTGGCGGGGATCGCCGCGGTCGGGGTGGGCCTGCTCTCGCCCCACGTGCACAGCCGGGTCAACGACTGGCTGGACCCGCTCGGATCGATCGCCGCCGGGCGGGGGGCCAACCAGATCGCCCAGTCGCTGTTCGCCTTCGCCTGGGGCGGGGAGCTCGGTGCCGGGCTGGGCAACGGCCACTCGGCGCTGATCGGCTTCGCCGCCAAGTCCGACTTCATCCTCGCGACCATCGGCGAGGAACTCGGGCTGACCGGGCTGGTCGCGCTCTTCCTGCTCTACGCGCTGCTGGTCTCGCGCGGGTTCCGGACCGGGATCGCGCTGCGGGACCCGTTCGGGCGGCTGCTGGCGATCGGGCTGGCGGCGATCGTCGGCCTCCAGGTGTTCGTGGTGGCGGGCGGGGTGCTCGACCTGATCCCGCTGACCGGGATGACCCTGCCGTTCGTCGCCCAGGGCGGCTCCTCGGTCGTCACCAACTGGATCATCGTCGCGCTGCTGGTGCGGATGAGCGACATCGCCCGGCGGCCCGCCCCCGGGGAGGTCTGATGGCGCGCGACCGCGCCGGCCGCGGGGGGCCCGCCGGCGACCGGCCGGGGGGAGGCCGGCCGGGGGACGGGCCGCAGGGCCTGCCGGGGATCTCCGTCACCGGCCGCCGGGCCGGCACGTTCTGCCTGCTGCTGATCGTGGTGCTCTGCGCCCAGGCCACCAGGGTGCAGGTGTTCCGGGCCGGGGAGCTGAACCACAACAGCGCCAACCAGCGGCTCACCATCGAGCGCTACTCCCAGCCGCGGGGCGACATCCGCGTCGGCGCCGACACCGTCACCGGTTCCGAGCCCACCGGCGGGCGCTACGACTACAAGCGCACCTACACCGACGGTCCGCTGTACGCGGCGGTCACCGGCTACTCCTCGCAGACCTACGGCAACACCCAGCTGGAGGGGACCGAGGACGAGCTGCTCTCCGGCACCGACCTCCGGCTGGCGAGCTGGGCGGTCTGGGACGCGGTGGCGCGCCGGCAGAACCCCGGCGGGGACGTCCACACCACCGTCGACCGGGCCGCCCAGCAGGCCGCGATGCGGGGGCTTGGCCGGCAGAAGGGCGCGGTCGCCGCGATCGAGCCCGCCACCGGGCGGATCCTGGCGCTGGCCTCCACGCCGTCGTACGACCCGGGGAGCTTCGCCGGCACCTCGGCCGACGACCAGGAGGCCTGGAACCGGCTGCAGGCCGACGCCGATCAGCCGATGCTCAACCGGGCGCTGCGGCAGACCTACCCGCCCGGCTCGACGTTCAAGGTGGTGACCGCGGCCGCGGCGCTGGAGAGCGGCGTGGTCACCGACATCGACGCGCCCACCGACGCGCCCTTCCCGTACGTCATGCCGGGCACCACCACGCCGCTGGTCAACGACACCCGGGCCTGCGACGAGCCCGGGCAGTCGCTGGACGCGGCGATGGTCCGCAGCTGCAACAGCGTGCTGGGCCACCTCGGTGTGCAGGTCGGTCTGGAGCGGATGACGGCGATGGCGGAGGACTTCGGCTTCAACGACGCCGGGCTGGACACCCCGGTGCGGGCGGCCCGCTCGAACTTCGACACCCGGATGAACGCGTCGCAGCTGGCGCTCTCCTCGATCGGCCAGTTCGACACCGCCGCCACCCCGCTGGTGATGGCGATGGTCGCCGCGGGGGTGGCCAACAACGGCACCGTGATGAGTCCCCAGCTCGTCGACAAGCTGACGAAGAGCGACGGCACCGCCGTCCAGCTGATGAAGCCGTCCGTGTACCGGCAGGCGATGAGCCCGGGAACGGCCGGGCAGGTGCAGCGGCTGATGACGGACGTGGTGGAGAACGGCACCGGACGGAACGCCCGGATCGACGGCGCGGTGGTCGGCGGCAAGACCGGCACCGCCCAGCACGGGCCGGACAACAGCGGGACGCCGTACGCCTGGTTCGTCTCCTGGGCCAAACCGGCCGGTTCCGGCGGGGTACCGCCGGTGGCGGTCGCCGTGGTGATCGCGGACAGTGACGCCACGGACGTCACGGGTGGCGGGCTCGCGGCGCCGGTCGCCCGCGCGGTGATGCAGGCGGTGCTCGCCGGATGAGGCCCTCACCTCCCCGTGCCGGCCCCGCGTCCACCGGGTTGACCTGCTGCTTTATCTGCTCGATGGCAGATCCGCCGTTTGCGAAGTGTCCGGTTTGTGTAGGCGGATGCGACGGTTCGTACAATGCGCGCCGCGGGACTGTTCGTTTGCGACACTGGTGCTTTCGCGCGGTCCTGTCCCATCTTTGTTCGGTTGGTCCCCGATGGCACCCCACGGCGCGTCGAGTGACCGGCCGCTAGGACACCCTCCCTGGGACACCCTCCCTCGCCTAGAAGGACCCTCGTTTTGGCCAGCAACACCCTCGGCGCGCGCCTCATGAGGCGCAAGCCCGTCTCCACCCTGATCGCCGAGACCGAAGGCCGCGACGGCCCGCCCGCCGGTGCGCCCGAGGAGGGCGGACGCTCCGGCATCCACCTGCGACGCTCGATCGGGCTCTGGCAGCTGTCCGCCATCGGCATCGGCGCCACCATCGGCACCGGCATCTTCTTCGTGCTCAGCACGGCGGTGCCCTCGGCCGGCCCGGCCGTGATCCTCTCCTTCGTGATCGCCGCCGTCACCGCCGGGCTCACCGCGCTCTGCTACGCCGAGATGGCCTCCGCCATCCCGGTCTCCGGGTCCTCCTACTCGTACGCCTACGCCACCCTCGGCGAGGGCGTCGCGTTCGGCGTCGGCATCTGCCTGCTGATGGAGTACGGGGTCTCGGCCTCCGCGATCGCGGTCAGCTGGGCCGAGTACCTGAACAAGTTCTTCGACCTGGCCTTCGGGTTCCAGATCCCGGAGGCGCTCTCCGGCGCGCCCGGGGACGGGCACTGGTTCAACCTGCCCGCGCTGCTGCTGGTCGCCATGGTGTGCTTCCTGCTGATCCGCGGCGTCAGCGAGTCGGTGAAGGTCAACGCGGCCATGGTGGGCATCAAGATCCTCATCCTGCTGCTCTTCATCGGCGTCGCGCTGACCGGCTTCCACTCCGGCAACCTGACCCCGTTCATGCCGCTGGGCATCGGCGGCGTGCAGGTCGCGGCCTCCAGCATCTTCTTCTCCTTCATCGGGCTGGACGCCGTGTCCACCGCCGGTGAGGAGGTCAAGAACCCGCGCCGCACCCTGCCGATGGCGATCATCATCTCGCTGGTCGTGGTCACCGTCCTGTACATCCTGGTGGCCGTCGCCGGCATCGGTGCCCAGCCCTGGGAGAAGTTCGACGGCCAGGAGGCCGGCCTCGCCCAGATCCTCCAGGACATCACCGGCCAGAGCTGGCCCGCGATGGTCTTCGCGTTCGGCGCGATCATCTCGATCTTCTCGATCACCCTCGTGGTGATCTACGGCCAGACCCGCATCCTGTACTCGATGGGCCGCGACGGGATGCTCCCCAAGCGCTTCGCCCAGCTCTCGCCGCGGACCGGCACCCCGGTCTGGAACACCGTCGTCGTCGGTATCGGCGTCGGTGCGCTGGCCGCCTTCATCCCGCTCAACGTCCTGGCCGACATCACCAGCCTCGGCACCCTGATCGCCTTCTCGGTGGTCTCGATCGGCGTGATCATCCTGCGCCGCACCCAGCCCGACCTGCCGCGCGGTTTCCGGGTGCCCGGCTACCCGGTCGTCCCGCTGATCAGCATCGGCTTCTGCGTCTACCTGATCACCGGCCTGCACGCCGACACCTTCCGGGCCGGTGCGATCGCCCTGGTCGTCGCGGTCGTCGTGTACTTCGGCTACAGCATCAAGCACTCCAAGCTGGAGCGGGCCGGGCGGCCGGCCGGTCCGGGGCAGCCGACCGACACGAACGCCGGCTGAGTCCCTTGAGCAGAGAACCGGGCCGTCCGGGGGTTCCGTCCCCCGGACGGCCCCGTTCGCACCTGGGGATACTCGCGGCGCAGACATGGCGACAGGGCGCCGCCCCCGGCCCTAACCTTCCACCATGGTGAGCACCCGCACGCCCGGCTACTCCCGCCCGCGCGGCCGCTTCACCGGTCGGGGCGGGACCCCGGACCCGCCCGGCCCCGACGTCCCCCCGGCCAGACGCGCCCGGCTGCGGGGCCGTCCGCCCCATCGTCCGTTCCCCCACCAGCGCGGCGAGAGCGGTCCGCCGGTCCCGCTCGATCGGCTGAATCCGGCCCGGCTCGCCGGGCACCGGGGCGTCCAACTGCTCGGCTGTCTGGTCGCGGCCGGCTGGGCCGCCGCCTTCCCGGTCGTCTCCGACCTGCCCAACCAGAGGCTCTGGGGCGCCGTCGCCGCCCCCTCCTACCTCCTCGCCGGGCTGTTCTGCCTGGCCCTCCCGCGCCGCGTCGCCGCCCGGAGCGCAGCCGCGGTCGCCCTGCTCGGCGCCGTCCTGGTGCCGCTGGCCGTGCTCGCCCTCCAGGGCCGCCACCAGTCCGAGGTGATGGTGGTCGAACGCTCGGCGCACCTGCTGTTCACCACCGGCAGCCCGTACCTGCCGGACCCGGTGACGGTCACCGACTACAACCCGTACCTGCCGGGGATGGCGGTGTTCGGGGTGCCGCGCGCGGTGCTCGGCGACGGCAACGCGGTGGCGCGGCTGGCCGGGGACGCCCGGATCTGGTTCGCGCTGGCCTTCGTGGCCTGCCTGGTGGCGGGCTGGCGGCTGCTGCGGCCGTCCCGGGACCGTGCGCCGCTGCTGCCGCTGACCGTGCTCACCGCCTCGCCGCTGATCGCCCTCGCGCTGGTCGGCGGCGGCGTGGACCTGCCGTTGATCGGGCTCTGTTGCCTGGCCATGGCCCTGGCCGAGCGTGACCGCACCGTCCCCGCCGGACTGGTGCTGGCGCTCGCCGGCACCCTCAAGTGGACCGTCTGGCCGGCGCTGCCGGTGGCCGTCCTGCTGCTCTGGCGGCTCTACGGGCGGCGGCCGGCCGGCAAGGCCGGGCTCACCGCCCTCGGCGCCGGCCTGGTCGTCATGGCCCCGATCGCGCTGGTCCGGGCGGACGCGCTGCGCGAGCAGGTGGTGCGGTTCCCGCTCGGGCTGACCGCGATCCAGACACCGGCGGGCAGCCCGCTGCCCGGCAAGGTGCTGGCCGGGTTCGGGCCGACCGGGCACACCGCCTCGCTGGTCCTGCTGACGGTGGGCGGGCTCGGTGTGGCGATCTGGCTGCTGGCCCGTCCGCCGGTCTCCGCGATTGCCGCCGCCGACCTGCTGGCCGCCGGGCTGGCGATCGCGTTCATGCTGGCCCCGGCCGGACGGTTCGGGTACCTGGCGCTGCCGGTGGTGCTCATGATCTGGCCCCGGCTGGCGGCCCGGCGGTGGACCGCCCGGCCACCCCGCCCGGTCGGCTGCCTGCTGGCCCGGCCGGAACCCGCCCTCCCGGGGCGCTGAGACGCCGGAGCCCCGGGGCCGGTCGGGCCTCCGGGGCGCGGGCGGGACGGGCGGGTCCGGGGAGGGCGGGTGCGGAGCGGCCGCGGTGCGCGGCTCAGCGGTTGCCGGCCGCCTTGATGACGGAGGCGACGGCCGGTCCGGCCGCGTCCACACCGTGACCGCCGCCCTCGACCTCGGCGGCGACGGCGATGTTGCCCCGGAAGGCGGTGAACCAGCTGTTGGTGGTGGTGATGCCGGTCGCCTCGGCGGAGCCGGTCTTGGCACCGGCGTTGTCCGAGATCCCGGCCATCACGTCCTTGGCGGTGCCGTCCTTGGCGGTGGCCGCCATCATGGCCTTCAGCTTCGCGGCGGCGTCGGGGGAGAGGTCGCGGGCGGCCTTCTGCTGCGGCAGCTCGGCGACCAGGATCGGCTGCTTGAACGTGCCGCTCTGCACGGTGGCGGCCACCGAGGCGATGGCCAGCGGGTTCATCTGGACCTTGCCCTGGCCGATCGACTGCATGGCCTGCTCGTCCTTGTTGGTGCCGGCGTCCGGCACCTGGGCGTCACTGCTGCGCAGGCCGGTCTGCCAGTTCAGGCCGAGGCCGAAGACGTCCTTGGCGGTGGTGGTCAGCGCACCCGGCTTGAGGCTGGCCAGGCCCTGGTCGATGAAGGCGGTGTTGCAGGAGATCATGAAGTCCTGCTGGAGGGTGTTGTTCGGGTACACCTCCTTGAACGAGTTCGGGATCGCCTGCGGGTTGCTGCTCTTCGCCGGGCAGGCCACCACGGTGTCCGGGTTGACCCCGGCCTCCAGCAGCGCGGCCGAGGTGACGATCTTCATCGTGGAACCCGGGGCGAGCTGACCCTGGAAGGCCCGGTTCTGACCGGTCACGGGCGCGTTGGCGAAGGCCAGGATCTGGCCGGTGCTCGGCTCGATGGCGATGATCGAGCCCTTCTTGCCCCCGAGGTCGGTCATCGCCTTCTCGGCCGCCGCCTGCAGGGTGGCGTCGACGGTCAGCTTGAACGGCTTGGCGGGCTTGGGCTCGACGATGGTGAACAGCCGGTCCACGGCGCTGTTCGGGTCGGCGGGGTTGGTGATCACCACGCCGCTGCCCGCGTCGCTCTGGTCCTTGTTCTGCTCCGCGAGGAGCTTCTGGACCTTCGTCTGTGCCTCGGTGACCAGCGACGCGGTGATCGAGGGGCTGTTCAACGCCTTGTTGTTGCGGTCCACGACGTTGCCGGGCGGGGCGAGGACCGGCTGGGTGGCGATCACCTCGCCGGGGGCCAGGTGCGGGTGCAGGACCGTCGGCGCCCAGTGCACGGCCGGGGTGTCGTCGCTCATCTTCACGACGTTGAGGAAGCCGTTGTAGTCCCAGACCCGGTTGGTGCCCTCGAACTCGGCGCGGGCCTTGAAGCCCATCAGCACGCCGGTCGGCCCGGGCGTCGGCGCCGCCGACGGCGTGTCGGTGGCGGCGGCGGTCGGCGCGGCCGTGCCGGAGGCGGCGGGGGCCGACGGCTTCGCCGGAGAGGGGGTGCCGGTCGCCGAGGCGAAGGCCGCCGGGGTGGCCGGGCCGGCCGGCGCGAGGGTCAGCCCGCTCGGCTTCACCTGGTCCCGGAAGGCGGTCAGCGCCGTGGTCGCGGTCGCCGGGTCGTCGGTCAGCGAGGCCGCCTTGGCGAGGTCGCCCGCCGCCCAGGCCGCCAGGAAGTCCTTGGCGCCGGCCGCCGCCTGCTCGGCGCTCGGGGGCTCGGCGACCACCGTGCGCGGCTTCTTGGCGGGTGCCTCGTCCGAGTCGCCCGAGCCGCCGACGAGGCTGTACGCCCCGTAGCCGCCCGCCGCCAGCATGGCGACGGCCACGCCGGTGATGATGCCGGTCTTCGCGCCACTGCGCATGGTGCTGCTCCCCCAAGGGTCGGGCGATCGGGCCGCAGCCGGAGGTGGCCGGATGCGCGTTCGGTGCCCAGCCTAGGCAGCCGAACTCCGTGCGCCGACGAAACGCCCGGGTCTTGTGACGGATCTGGTACGTGTCGCACACCGCTCCGGTACCCTCCCCGCCCCGTGCCCGGGGTCCGTCAGATCCAGCTGTTGAACCACATCCGCTGTCGCCAGTCGTCCATCGGAATCGTCTCGCCCGTATACAGGGGGTAGAAGAAGAGAAAGTTCCACATGATCAGCAGGACGAGCAGACCGGCACCGGCCGAGCCGATGATCCGGCGGTCCCGGGAGGCTCCCGCGGGCCCGATCATCGCACCGATCAGCATGGTCACCGCGAGCACCAGGAACGGCACGAAGCAGACCGCGTAGAACAGGAAGATGGTCCGCTGCTGGTAGACGAACCAGGGGAGGTAGCCGGCCGCCAGGCCGCAGAGCACGGCGCCGGCCCGCCAGTCGCGGCGGACCGCCCAGCGCCAGAGGCAGTAGACCAGGGCGACGGCGCCGGTCCACCAGAGCAGCGGGGTGCCGATGCCCAGCACCTCGCGGGCGCACTCGCTGACCGTGCACCCGGCCTGGCCCTGCTTCGGCGACTCGTAGAAGAACGAGACCGGCCTGCCCACCACCAGCCAGCTCCACGGGTTCGACTGGTAGGTGTGCGGGTCGCTCAGGTGGGTGTGGAAGTCGTAGACCGTCGAGTGGTAGTGCCAGAGCGCGCGCAGGCCCTCCGGGATCCAGGGGAAGTCGGTGGACCGGCCGACCGCCCAGTCCCGCCCGTAGCCGCCCTGGTTGGGGACGATGCTACTGGCGAACCAGCCCCACCAGGAGGTGATGTAGACGACCACCGAGGTGCCCACGATCGAGACGAAGGCGGGCACCGCGTCGCGCACCAGCGTCCACAGGTACGGGCGGCTCGCGCCGGCCAGCCGGCGCGAGCCCACGTCCCACAGCACCGTCAGCAGGCCGAAGGCCGCCGCCACGTACAGGCCGCTCCACTTGGTCGCGCAGGTCAGGCCCACGCAGACGCCGGCCGCGATCCGGTACGGGCGCCAGCCCAGGTTGAGCCGGTGGGCGAGCCCCGTGTCCGGGCCGTCGCCGATCCGGGCGGCGATCCGGGCCCTGGTGCGGTCTCGGTCCAGCAGCAGGCAGCCGAAGGCGGCGAGGATCCAGAACATCACCACCAGGTCCAGCAGGGCGGACCGGCTGAGCACGAAGTGCAGGCCGTCCACCGCGAGCAGCAGCCCGGCCACGCAGCCCAGCAGGGTGGAGCGGAAGAGCCGGCGGGCGATCCGGGCCACCATCAGCACCGAGAGGGTGCCGAGCAGGGCCACCGCGAACCGCCAGCCGAAGGGGTTCATCCCGAACAGCTGCTCGCCGGCCCCGATGATCCACTTGCCGACCGGCGGATGCACCACGTACGAGGGGTTCGACTGGTACGGGACCCCGGCGCCCGCCATGATCTTGTCGTTGGCGCCTTCCGGCCAGCTGATCTCGTAGCCGCCGTGCCAGAGCGCGTAGGCGTCCTTGGCGTAGTACGTCTCGTCGAAGATGATCGCGTTCGGCTGCCCGAGGCCGGTGAACCGGAGCAGTCCGGCGAACAGGGCCACCGCGAGCGGGCCGAGCCAGCCCGCCCAGCGACAGAGCCAGGACCAGAACGGCGCCGGCAGGGATATGCCCAGGCGGAGCAGGAGCGGCGAGGGCGGGACCCGCTTCGGCGTCACGCCCCGGCCGTCCGGCATCGGTGGCGCCAGGCGCTCGGCCTGCGACGCCTTGAGCGCCGGGGTGTAGCCGAACCGGGCGAGACCGCGCAGCCAGGCCGGGCGCGGTTCCCGGGCGCCGTCGGCCTCGGTGTCGCCGGCGGTGTCGCCGGCGGTACTCGTGACGGTGCTCGTGCCGGTGCCGGCCAACGGCTCGGGGCCCTCGGCGTGGCCCCGAACGCGGTCGGAGACGGGGCCGGGGCCGGGGTCGTCCCCCGGGGCGGCCTCGCGCGGACCCGGCAGGGCGGACGACGGCTGGTCCGTCAGGACCGGCACGCCGACGTCACCTCGCGGGGTGTGGTCTGTACCAGTAGGCGTCTGGGCCGCCGTGTCGCCATTCACCAGCCACATGGTAGGGGTGTGCCGTGAGCGTGGGACGGCTCCCTCCGAAGCTGCCCGAATCGTCACCAAAAGCACCCGGGCGCCGGTTGCTGGAAGGATGGGGTCCGTGACAGGAGTACTCGTTCTCGCAGGCACCCCCATCGGCGACGTTTCTGACGCCCCTCCCCGGCTGCTCACCGAGCTGGCCACCGCGGACGTGATCGCCGCCGAGGACACCCGGCGGTTGCGCCGGCTCACCCAGGCGCTCGGGGTGACCACGGCAGGGCGGGTCGTCTCCTACTTCGAGGGCAACGAGGTCGGCCGCACCCCCGAGCTGGTCGAGGCGCTGCTCGGCGGCGCCCGCGTGCTGCTGGTCACCGACGCCGGGATGCCGTCGGTGTCCGACCCCGGCTACCGGCTGGTCGCCGCCGCGGTCACCGCCGACATCAAGGTCACCGCTGTGCCCGGGCCGTCCGCCGTGCTCACCGCGCTGGCGCTGTCCGGCCTGCCGGTGGACCGCTTCACCTTCGAAGGCTTCCTGCCCCGCAAGACCGGGGACCGGGCCCGGCAGCTCGCCACCGTCGCCGCCGAGCCGCGCACGATGGTCTTCTTCGAGGCCCCGCACCGGATCGCCGAGGCGCTGGCCGCGATGGCCGAGGCGTTCGGGGCCGACCGGCCCGCGGCCGTCTGCCGCGAGCTGACCAAGACCTACGAGGAGGTCAAGCGCGGGCCGATCGGCGAGCTGGCGGCCTGGGCGGCCGAGGGCGTGCGGGGGGAGATCACCGTGGTGGTGGCCGGCGCCCCGCCGGCCGCGCCGCAGGAGCTGACCCCGGCCGAGCTGGCCCGGCTGGTGGCCGTCCGGGAGGAGGCCGGCGAGCGGCGCAAGGAGGCGATCGCGGCGGTCGCGGCCGAGCTGGCGCTGCCCAAGCGGGACGTGTTCGACGCCGTGGTGGCGGCGAAGAACGCGGCGGCGGCCGGGGCCTGAACCGGGGGCTTGGTTCGGGGGCTTGGTTCAGGGGTTTGAGCCGGGGGTTTGAGCCGGGGTCCGGGTCGGGGCCGGGGCGGTGCGCCGCGGCGGGCCGGACCCCGGCGCCGCCCCGGCCGTCCGGCGCGCGGGGGTGCCGGTGGACGGACCGGCGCGTACCTTGGAGAGAAGGCCCCGGTAAACGCCCACCCAGCTGAAGTTTCGGTCGAGGTTTTCGGGCAGGAACCACCCTTTCGTATAGGGATTCCCAACCCGCCTCCAAGTCTTCACAAGACGGGCATCGGCGGGGAGGTTCCGGGCATTTCCTGGGATGGAAAGACCCAGCCGGGCGAGCGTCCGGCGGGCGCTGGGAGACGGCTATGAGCGAGACGATCGGTAGCCCCCGCGGCGGCAACGCCCTGAGCGACCCCGGCCCGAGCAGCCCCGGCCCGACCGGCCGGCCGCACACTCCCGTCGAGACCGTCCGGGAGGCCTACTCCTTCGCGTGCCTGAGCTGCGGGTACGGGTGGGAGCAGGCGTACGACATCGAGCACCACGTGGCCCGTGACGGGCACGTCGTGTTCGAGTACCACGCCAACGGTGTCCGGGTGCCGTCGCCGCTGCTCAAGCCGACCTGCCCGGGCTGCGGCGGCCACACCGTGCGGATCATGCGCGAGGGCCGGGTGGCCGTCGCCGAGCGGACCGGCCAGCACGCCCCCGGCTACCCCGACCACGCCGAGCCCGCCGGGCCGGTCGTCGCCCGGCCGGTCCGGGCGCGCGGGGCGGCGGAGGGTGCCGGCGCGGCGGGAGGAGCCTGGTCGCGGTTCTGGGCGCGGCTGCGGGGCTGATCGGCCGCGAGGCTGCGAGGCCGCGGGGAGCGAAGGGACCGAAGGGTTCTCGGGGCTCGCGCGGGCTTACGGGGGCTATCGGGGCTCGCGGCGCTCGCGGCGCTCGCGGGGCTCCAGGGGTGGACGGCCGGAGGGCCGGGCAGTGGTGGCCGGGCGGTCGCGCGGGCGGTCCGGCCCCTCGGACAGGTCCTGCCCGAGGCTGCGGCGAGGCCCCTCGCCGAGCGGCCGGTCGAGGGCGGTCCGCGCACCCGACTAAGCTTTCCGACCATGGCGGCCACTGCAGACCACAGCACCAGCAGCACCGGGGGCACCACCTCCGCGTACTACGTCACCACCCCGATCTACTACGTGAACGATCGCCCCCATCTCGGCCACGCGTACACCACCGTGGCGGGCGACGTCCTCACCCGCTGGCACCGCCAGCGGGGCGAGAAGGTGTGGTACCTGACCGGCACCGACGAGCACGGTCAGAAGATCCTGCGCACCGCCGAGGCCAACGGCGTCACCCCGCAGGAGTGGTGCGACAAGCTGGTCGAGGAGGCGTGGAAGCCGCTCTGGCAGCACCTGGAGATCGCCAACGACGACTTCATCCGCACCACCCAGGAGCGGCACACCGCCCGGGTGCAGGAGTTCGTCCAGGACCTGTACGACAAGGGCGAGATCTACAAGGGCGGCTACTCCGGCCCGTACTGCGTCGGCTGCGAGGAGTACAAGCTCCCCGCCGAGCTGCTCGACGGGGCGACCGAGGACGAGAAGCTCTGCCCGATCCACAAGAAGCCGGTCGAGTGGCTGGAGGAGGAGAACTACTTCTTCCGCCTCTCCGCGTACGGCCCGAAGCTGCTGGAGTTCTACGCGGAGAACCCCGGCTTCATCGCCCCCGAGACGGCCCGCAACGAGGTGCTGCGCTTCGTCGAGCAGGGCCTGCAGGACCTCTCCATCTCCCGCTCCACCTTCAACTGGGGCGTCCCGCTGCCCTGGGACGAGAAGCACGTCCTCTACGTGTGGGTCGACGCGCTGCAGAACTACATCACCGCGGCCGGCTACGGCGCCGACCCGGAGCGGTTCGCCGAGCTGTGGCCCGCCTCCGTACACCTCGTCGGCAAGGACATCCTCCGCTTCCACGCGGTGATCTGGCCCGCGATGCTGATGGCCGCCGGGCTGCCGCTGCCCAAGCGGGTCGTCGCCAACGGCTGGCTGATGGTCGGCGGCGAGAAGATGTCCAAGTCCAACCTGACCGGCATCTCCCCGACCGACCTGACCTCGCACTTCGGCGTCGACGCGTACCGCTACTACTTCCTGCGGGCGATCCCGTTCGGCACCGACGGTTCGTTCTCCTGGGAGGACTTCGCCGCCCGGTACACCTCCGAGCTGGCCAACGACTTCGGCAACCTCGCCTCCCGGGTGGCGGCGATGGTCGGCAAGTACTACGACGGCGCGCTCCCGGCCGCGACCGCGCACGGCGACGCCGAGCAGGCCGTCGCGGACGGCCTCGCGGCGGCGGTGCGGACCGCCGACCGGAAGATCGGCGAGGAGCTGGACTTCGCCGGCGGGCTCGCGGCGATCTTCGAGTTCGTCAAGCAGGTCAACGGCTACCTCACCGAGCAGGCACCGTGGAAGGTCGCCAAGGACGAGTCGGCCGAGGGCCGGGCCCGCCTGGCCACCATCCTCTACACCGCCGCCGAGTCCCTGCGCGCCACCGCCGTGCTGCTCAACCCGGTGATGCCGGCCACCGCCGAGAAGCTCTGGCTCTCGCTGGGCGCGGCCGAGGGCCTGGGCGCGCTCGCGGAGCAGGACGTCGTCGGTGCCGCCCGATGGGGCCTGCTGCCCGTCGGCTCGACCGTCACCAAGGGCGACATCCTGTTCCCGCGGCTCGAAGAGAAGCCGGCCTCCTGAGGCCTGCCCTCGCGGCAGAGAAGAAGGACGACGACTGATGCCGAAGAAGGACGACGACCGGTCGACCCCGCCTCCGCTGCCGGCCCCGCTGGCGGTGGCGGTGGCCGACTCGCACACCCACCTGGACATGCAGTCGGGCACCCCCGCCGAGGGCCTGGCGCGCGCCGCCTCGGTCGGGGTGACCACCGTCGTCCAGGTCGGGTGCGACGTGCCCGGCTCGCGCTGGGCCGCCGAGCTGGCGGCCCAGTACGAGCAGGTGCACGCGGCCGTCGCGCTGCACCCCAACGAGGCGCCGCGGATCTTCCTCGGCGACCCGGACGGCTGGTCCGGTCAGCGGCGGGCCCCGGGAGGGGCCGCCGCCCTGGACGCGGCGCTGGCCGAGATCGACGCGCTCGCCGCGCTGCCGCAGGTCGTCGCGGTCGGCGAGACCGGCCTCGACTACTTCCGTACCGGGCCGGAGGGCGTGGAGATCCAGAAGGAGTCGTTCCGCCGCCACATCGAGATGGCCAAGCGCCACGGCAAGGCCCTGGTGATCCACGACCGGGACGCGCACGAGGACGTCATCGCCGTCCTGCTGGCGGAGGGCGCCCCCGAGCGGACCGTCTTCCACTGCTACTCCGGCGACGCCGGGATGGCCAAGGTCTGCGCCCAGCACGGCTGGTACCTGTCGTTCGCCGGACCGGTCACCTTCAAGGCCAACCAGCCGCTGCGCGACGCGCTGGCCGTCACCCCGCTCGACCGGATCCTGGTCGAGACGGACGCGCCCTTCCTCACCCCGCACCCCTACCGCGGCCGCCCCAACGCCCCGTACCTGATCCCGGTCACGGTGCGGTCGATGGCGGACACCCTGGGGCTGCACGAGGACGAGCTGTCCACGGCCCTCGCGGCGAACACGGCCCGGGCGTTCGGGTACTGATCCGATCGAACGAACATCGGGTTCCGGAGGAACGGTTCGGCACTCCCGGGGCAGTCCCGGGGCACCCCTGGGCTGGCCGGCATCAGTGCAGTGAGGGAGTCGCGGCGCCGACAACCTGCCGAGCGTCCACGAGTTCCACCGGGACGAGGAGAAGGGCGTCCACCTGCCCGTCGCGCAGCACGAGGGCGTGCTGCGGACCTCGGTGCCGTACCCCGTGGAGATCGACCTCGCGGCGGTCGTCGAACTCCGAGCACCCTCCGCGCCCGTATCCTTGGCGCGTGAGCACCACCGACCCCACCCCTGACAGCCATCTGCTCGGCGCCGCGGACATCCGGGCCCTGGCGGAAGCGTTCGGCGTCAAGCCGACCAAGCAGCGCGGGCAGAACTTCGTCATCGACGGCAACACCGTGCGGCGGATCGTCCGGGCCGCGGGGGTGACCGCCGAGGACGCGGTGGTCGAGGTCGGGCCCGGGCTCGGGTCGCTGACCCTGGCCCTGCTGGAGGCCGCCCGGCACGTCACCGCGGTCGAGATCGACCCGGTGCTCGCCCGGCACCTGCCGGACACCGTCGCCGCCCGGATGCCCGGCAAGGCCGACGCCTTCGACCTGGTCCTCAGCGACGCCATGGTGGTCACCGAGCTGCCCGGCCCCGCGCCGACCGCGCTGGTCGCCAACCTCCCGTACAACGTGGCCGTGCCGGTGCTGCTGCACATGCTCGCCACCTTCCCCAGCATCGAACGGACGCTGGTGATGGTGCAGAGCGAGGTCGCCGACCGGCTCGCCGCCAAGCCGGGCAACAAGGTATACGGCGTGCCGTCCGTCAAGGCCAACTGGTACGCCGACGTGAAGCGGTCCGGGGCCATCGGGCGGAACGTGTTCTGGCCCGCGCCCAACGTCGACTCCGGGCTGGTCTCGCTGATCCGCCACGAGCCCCCCGTCACCACCGCCACCCGGGACGAGGTGTTCGCGGTCGTCGACGCCGCGTTCGCCCAGCGCCGCAAGACCCTGCGCGCCGCACTCGCCGGCTGGGCAGGCTCCCCCGCCGCCGCCGAGCAGGCACTCGCCGGCGCCGGGATCGACCACAAGCTGCGCGGCGAGATGCTGACGGTGGAGCAGTTCGCCGCGATCGCCGAACACAAACCGGAGTAAGGGCCCTCAGTGAGCGTCACGGTACGAGTCCCCGCCAAGGTCAACGTCCAGCTGGGAGTCGGCGGACTGCGCGCCGACGGCTTCCACGACCTGGCCAACGTCTTCTTCGCAGTCGCCCTCGGCGACGAGGTGACGGCGACCCGGGGCGAGCCCGGGCAGGGCGTCACGCTCGGCTGCACCGGTCCGGACGCCGACGCCGTCCCGCTGGACGGGAACAACCTCGCCGCCCGCGCCGCCCGGCTGCTCGCCGCCCACCACGGCCTTGCCGAGCCCGACGTCCACCTGCACATCGCCAAGGCCATCCCGGTGGCCGGCGGCATGGCCGGCGGCAGCGCCGACGGTGCGGCGGCGCTGGTCGCCTGCGACGCCCTGTGGGGCCTGGACACGCCTGCGGACGTGCTGCTCGACCTGGCGGCGGAGCTCGGCTCGGACGTGCCGTTCGCCCTGGCCGGCGGCGTCGCCCTGGGCCGCGGCCGCGGCGAGATCCTCGAAGCGCTGCCCGTCACCGGGACCTTCCACTGGGTCTTCGCGGTCGCCGACGGCGGCCTCTCCACCCCCGCCGTCTTCCGCGAGTGCGACCGCCTCCGCGAGGAGGCCGGCACCGGCTCCGCCGACACCGAGGTACCCACCCCCGACGCCGACCCGGCCCTGCTCGCCGCCCTCGCCGGCGGTGACGCCGTCGCCCTCGCCGGGGCGCTCGCCAACGACCTCCAGCCCGCCGCGCTCTCCCTGCGGCCGGCCCTGGCCGACACCCTGCGGGCCGGCACCGAGGCGGGCGCGCTCGGGGCCCTGGTCTCCGGTTCCGGACCGACCTGCGCCTTCCTGGCCAAGGACGCCGACGCGGCCGAGGCCGTCGCCACCGCGCTGCGCGCCTCCGGCAGCTGCCGGGCCGCGCACGCCACCCACGGGCCGGTGCCCGGGGCGGCGGTCCTCGCCGGGTGAGGCGGCCGGGGGCTTCGTCCCGCGGGGCGCGGACGGCTCCGAGCGGGGCGGGCCCCGCCCCGGCGAACCGCTCGGCGGCCGGGTCGGCCGAGGCGGCCCACTAGGCTGGGGAGGATCGGGGCTCCGCCCGAGCCCCGATTCCTCGAACCCTGGAGCGCAGCACACGTGGCCGTCAACCTCGCCACCATCGAGTCCGTCACGAAGGTCTACGGCACCCGGGCCCTTCTGGACGGGGTCAGCCTCGGCGTCAGCGAGGGCGACCGGATCGGCGTCGTCGGACGCAACGGGGACGGCAAGACCACCCTGATCCGGATGCTCGCCAAGCTGGAGGAACCGGACGGCGGACGGATCACCCACTCCGGCGGCCTCCAGCTCGCCGTCCTCACCCAGCACGACTCGCTCGACCCCGAGGCCACCATCCGGCACGAGGTCATCGCCGGCCGCGCCGACCACGAGTGGCTCGGCGACGCGCGCATCCGCGACATCATCGAGGGACTCTTCGGCGGACTCGACCTGCCCGGCTTCCCCAACGGCCTGGACACCGTCATCGGCCCGCTCTCCGGCGGCGAGCGCCGCCGGATCGCCCTCGCCAAGCTGCTGCTCGGCTCGCCCGACCTGATCGTCCTCGACGAGCCCACCAACCATCTCGACGTCGAGGGCATCGCCTGGCTCGCCAAGCACCTCCAGGCGCGCCGCTCCGGACTCGTCTGCGTCACCCACGACCGCTGGTTCCTCGACCAGGTCTGCACCCGCATGTGGGACGTCCAGAACGGCGCCGTCCACGAGTACGAGGGCGGCTACTCCGACTACGTCTTCGCGCGCGCCGAGCGGTCCCGGATCGAGGCCGTCGAGGAGCAGAAGCGCCAGAACCTGGCCCGCAAGGAGCTCGCCTGGCTGCGCCGCGGCGCCCCCGCCCGCACCTCCAAGCCGCGCTACCGGATCGAGGCCGCCAACGCCCTGATCGCCGACGTCCCCGACCCGCGGGACAAGAGCGAGCTGATGAAGTTCGCCAACGCCCGCCTCGGCCGGACCGTCTTCGAGCTGGAGGGCGTGACCGTCAAGGCCGGGCCCAAGCTGCTCCTGGAGAACCTGACCTGGCAGCTCGGCCCCGGCGACCGGATCGGCCTGCTCGGCGTCAACGGGGCCGGCAAGACCTCGCTGCTGCGCGCGATGCGCGACGCGTACGCCTCGGAGGGCGACGTCCAGCCCGCGTCCGGCGTGATCAAGGTCGGCAAGACGGTCCGACTGGCCTACCTCTCCCAGGAGGTCGTCGAGCTCGACCCGGACATCCGGGTCCTCCAGGCCGTCGAGCAGGTCCGCTCGCGGGTCGACCTCGGCAAGGGCCGGGAGATGAGCGCCGGCCAGCTCTGCGAGCAGTTCGGCTTCGGCAAGGACAAGCAGTGGACCCCGGTCGGCGACCTGTCGGGCGGCGAGCGACGCCGGCTCCAGCTGCTCCGGCTGCTGATGGACGAGCCCAACGTGCTCTTCCTGGACGAGCCCACCAACGACCTCGACATCGAGACGCTCAACCAGCTGGAGGACCTCCTCGACGGCTGGCCCGGCTCCATGGTCGTCATCAGCCACGACCGCTTCTTCATCGAGCGGACCACGGACGTCACGCACGCGCTGCTCGGCGACCAGCGGATGCGGATGCTGCCGAACGGCGTCGACGAGTACCTGGAGCGGAGGGCCCGGATGGCCGCCGCCTCGGCCCCGGCCGTCCCCGCTGCGGCCTCCGGCTCCGCCACCGACGCCACCGGGCTGTCGTCCGGCGACGCCCGGGCGGCGAAGAAGGAGATGCAGAAGCTGGAGCGGCAGATCGCCAAGCTGGACCAGAAGGAGTCCAAGCTGCACTCCCAGCTCGCGGAGCACGCCGCGGACTTCTCCAAGGTCGCCGAGCTGGACACCCAGCTGCGGGCGGTGCGGGAGGAGAAGGAGGAGCTGGAGCTGAGCTGGCTGGAGCTGGCCGAGCAGGTCTAGGCCGGTACCAGGCCGGCTCTAGGCCGGATCTGGGTCGGTGCCAGGCCGGTACTGGGTCGGCGCTGGGTCGGTCCACGTCCGGCGAGGCGGCCCCCGGCGCCCTGCGGGTGCCGGGCCGGTGGCGTCCGCCTGCCCTCTGCGGTCGGCCTGCGGGTGCCTACCGGCCACCGTCGGGCCGACCACTGCCGAGAAGCGTGTCCAGCTCGTCCGCCGCACGGCCCAGCGCGCTGCGCGTCGGGTCGTGCGGCCGGGTCGGCCGCACCGCCGCGCGCGTGGGCGGACGATGCGCGCGGGCCGCCGCCGTCAGATCGTCCAGCGCCCGCCGGACCCGCGCCACCTCGACCGGATCCGGCACCCGGCCGCCGTACCGGCGCTGAGCCGCGAACGCCGCCACCGCGCCGCTCAGCCGCTCCAGCGCGGCCGTCGCCGGCAGCCACTGCGCGGCCAGCCGCCCGGTCGGCGGAGGCTCGGAGAGCCCCCGCTCCACCTCCGACCGGGCGTCGGCCAGCGCCCGGTAGGCGGTCCGGCGCAACCACACCTCGGCGAGCGGCTGGGGACCGTCCGGCTGCGCCACGGAGGCCAGGTAGGACTCCAGCGCCGCAGCCGCCGTCACCAGGCGCGGCTCGATCCGGTGACGCGCACGCTCCGGCCAGAGCAGGTAGCCGAACAGCAGCACGATCGCGCTGGCCAGTACGGTGTCCAGCAGCCGGGGCCAGAACTCGGCCGCCCCGCTCTGCCCGCCCAACTGCAACAGGACCAACGCCATCGGCGTCATCACCACGGTGTTGAGCCCGTAGTGCGCCGCCGTCGCGTACGGCAGCAGGGCCACACAGAGCGCGGCGATCCCGGTCAGCGCCCAGGCGTCGGTGGTCAGCGAGAGCAGACCCGCCGTCACCGCCACCCCGAGGACCGTTCCGACCGAGCGGCTCACCGCACGCAGGAACACCGACCCGAGGTCCGGCTTCAGCACGAAGGCGATCGTCATCGGCACCCAGTAGCTCTTGCTGAGCGGCAGCGACGCCGTGACGGCCGAGCCGACCGCGATGCAGAGCGCCACCCGCAGCCCGTACCGGACCGAGGCGGCCGACAGCAGCCGCACCCGCAGCCGCCACGGATCCGGCGGCGGGGCGGGCGCGGTGCCCGGCGCCGCCTCGCGGCCCGCGACCGTCTCCGAGGCCGCCCGCAGAGCCACGTCCAACGCCCGCCGCGACGGCGTGTCCGGCAGCCAGTCCGGCACCGGCACCTCGCCGCCGCCGCGCTCCACGGCCCGCGCCAGCCGGGCAGGCACCTCCGCCACCTCGGCCGGGACCGGCCGCCACGCCCACAGCAGACCGGCCGCCGCCTCGGTCGCCGCCAGCGCCGCCTCGTACATCCGGCGGAGCCGGACCGTGCGCGGCGAATCGGGCAGACGGGGGCGGGGCGGGGGCAGCAGGTCCTGCACCTGGTTCAGACGGGCCGTCAGCACCTGGCGGGAGGACGCGCCCTGCGGCGTACCGAGATCGGCCAGCACCCGGCCCAGCGCGTCGTACGCGGCCGCCAGCGCGCGGTTGCGGGGATCCGCCGCGGGCCGCCGGTAACTGCGCGACGGCAGGCCCAGCAGGACCACGAACGCCGCACCGGCCAGCATCATCGGCGCCGCCGCCCACCAGGGGTGAGGCAGCGGCATGCCACTGCCCAATGCCGCCGACACCAGCAGCAGCATGCCGGCCGCCGAACCCCGCGGGCCGGTCGCGCTCAGCGCCCCCGAGACGAAGGCCGTGACGGTCAACACGGCGCCCAGCGTGAGCGCAGTCGGCTGGAGGTGCTGCAGCGCGGTGCCGATCAGCATGCCGAGTGCCGACACGAGGACGGCTCCGCCGATTCGCGGGGCGCGCAGCCGGACCGGCTCGATCCGGTCGTTCATGGTGGCGTGCATCGCACCCAGCCCGGCGAACACACCGAGGTCCACCCGGTGCGTCAGCAGGCCGACCGCCAGCGGCACCGCCATGCCGAACGCGGCGCGCACCATCAGCGCGAGCGGCAGCGGAGGCCGCGCCGGCCGGGCGGCGCGGGCCCACCAGGGGGCGTCGGCGGGCGGGGCGGCGGTCACGAGGCTGCGTCCGATCTGCTGCGGGGCCTGCCCCGGGTGGAGGGCGGGGCGGCCCGGATCGCTGCTGTGCGACATTGCGCGGCAGATGAGGTCGTATCCGGCGGAACCGGACCCGATCAGTCTAACCGTCGGGGCGGGGCGTCCTCCGGGTGCGCCCGCCGGGTGTCCCCGGCTGTCGGGGGCCGCGGGCGGGGCCGCGGGCCGGCCTGCCCCGGGGCGCGGGGCCCCTCGCCGTGTGTCACGTTCGTACCGAACGCCTACAGGCGGGCCATGGTCCCTGCCCGTCCGACGGGGCGGTGGCTACCATGGCCGGGGCGGCACCCGGCCTACGGGCGGACGAGTGCGCCCGGGCGGGACGATGCTCGTCGCGCCCGGGCGGGACGATGCTCGTCGGGCCCGTTCCGCTTGCACAGCCGTGTAGTTGACGGTACGTCGCGGCGTGGCGCCGGGGGCGCCCCGCGAACGGGGGAGAGGTGGACTGCTGTGCCAGGCGAGGCTGGACCGGGCGGCGCGGGCTGGGCGGACGGCCCCAACGGCGAAGTGAAGCCGTGGCCGCTCGACAACAGTTGGATCGGCAGGACGGCCAGTCAGGTCCAGGTCGACGTCAGCGCCACAGCGCTGGTGGCGGCGTTCGGATCCAAGGACGTCAAGGTCGAACTCGACACGCTGATCAACTTCAAGAAGAAGGTCGACGCGTTGCTGGCCTCCCTGGAGGGGTCGGAGGCCGCCCAGCACAAGGTCAAGGAACAGAAACTGGCGGAGGGGAACCTCGGCACCGGCTTCAGTGAGTCCAAGGACCTGATGGCCGCGTACGACAAGACGCACGCGGCGATCGCCCAGCTCTCGAAGGCCTTCGCCGACCAGATCGGCAGGATGAGCGCGGCGGTCGCCCAGACGGCGGGCACGTACGGGAGCAACGAGGAACACCAGACGGCGGCGGTCAAGGCGGTCGCGAAGAACGCCGACACCTACATTCCGGCGGCCGGACCGCACGGACCGGCGCCGAAGCAGGGCGGTGGCGGGTCTTTCTCATGACGCCGCTCCGGGGGGAAGAGTTCCAGTGACACGGGGAGCAACTGATGGCAGGCGGGACGAACTTCGAGGGAATCGAGCACGCCAGGCTCAAGTCGATGGTCATCAACAGCGATCCGACGAAGGTGACCAGCCGGGGTAACCAGCTCAAGGCGGCCAGCCGGGTCCTGGACGACCTCAGCCGGGCGCTGGCCGCCCACCTCGGCCAGATCCAGTGGGAAGGCCCGGCCGCCGAGAGCTTCAAGACCTGGGCCACGGACCTGAACAGGTCGGCGGCGATGATCAGCGAGTACTCGAAGGGGGCCGGCGACGCGATGGTCCAGGCCGGCGAGGCGCTGAGCACCGCGAAGACCGGCGTGCCGGAACCGCCGAAGACCGACATCGACACGGTGGACCGCCACTCCAGGCAGCCTTGCCTGAAGCCCTCGACGGTGAGTGTGGCCGGGATCGGCAACCCGTCCGTGATGACCGACGCGATCATGAAGAAGGAGGACCCGACCTGGGTCTCCTACGCGGAGGCCGCGGCGGCCCACAAGCGCGTCGAGGCCGCGCACCAGGAAGCCATCCACCAGATGGAGAAGTTGGGGCAGGCGTACGAGGCCGCGACCACCAAACTGAACGGCCTCAAGCTGCCTGAGCTGCCGGGCGAATCAAGCCATGGCGCACGTAACAGTGAGGAGAACGTCACGATTGGTGGTGGTGCGTACGTAGGATCCGGTGGCTCCACGGGCGGTTCGCGAAGTGGTGGTGGCTACCGCGGTGGTAGCTACAGCCCAGCAGGTACCGGCTACGTCGCTGGTGGCGGCTCCATGGCGAGTCATCCGTCTGCGTCGGCTTCGCAGGGAGCCGGCCCTTTGGGCCACGTCCCACCGAGTTCGTCTCCCGGTGGATCGGCGCCGCTGCCGCGATACCCGAGCGAGTCGGCAGAGTCCCCGTCCCCGTGGTACCCCACTGACCGGCCCGGTACCGGCCTCGATGGCCTTCCGCCCGCGCCGACTCCGACCGGCTCTGCGGGCCCTGGCTATGGCGGTTCCGTGTCACCGCACGGCCAAGGGGGCGTGCCCGGGTATCCGACCACTCCCGGCAACGATCCCGTCCTTCACCCCGTTAGTGGGCCTGCCCCGTTCGGAGGGGCCGGTCCGTTCGGTGGCGCTGTCGCGCCCGTCAAGGGTGGTGGCGGATCTGTCCCGCCGAACCGTGCAGGCATCTTCGGAGGCGGGAACCTTCCTGCGGGAAACAGTGGTTCGGGACCGAGTGGGTCCGGCCCGATCTTCGGGACGCGCGAGGCTCAGGGCCGGGCGGGCACGGCCGGTGGTCAGGGCGGCACCGGCGGTGTGGGCGGTGGTGTTCAACCGGGCATGGGCGGTTTTGGCGGCGGCAGTGTGGTGGGAGGTGGCTCGCGTGGTCGCGGCTCCGGTTCTACCGGTGGCGGTGTCATCGGTGGGCAGAGCGGCCCGGTGGCCGGCGGGGAGTTCACGCCTGGCGGGAGTGGCCTACGGAACCGGGCTCCAGGCGCCGGGGCTGCTGCCGAGGGCGGGGCGCGTCAGGTCCAGAACGGCATGATGGGGCCGGGCATGATGGGCGGTACGGCGGGGCGGAGCGGCCGCGATCGCCGCAAGCGGGCCGACTACCTGCACGAGGACGAGGAGACCTGGACCACCGGTACTCCGAGGAGTAATCCGGGCGTGATCGAGTAGCGCGGAAACGATCGCCCGGCCGTTGGGCTCACCCTGGTGGCCGGTGCGGACCTGTCCGGGGTGTGGTCCTTGCCTGACGGCGAGACCGACGAGGGAGCTGTGATGCGGCGGACGAGCGTATGGGCGCGTGGGCGGGGGGTCACTGCGACGGTGCTCGCGGCAGGGATCGTCGCCGGTCCGGTGGCGGGACCTGCACTTGCTGTGGAATCGATCCGAGAGCAGCAATGGCACCTTGATGTCATGAAGGTGCCCGAAATCTGGACGACCAGCAAAGGCCAGGGCATCACAGTCGCTGTCATTGACGGTGGTTTCAACTTTGAGCATCCGGACCTTCTCGGCCAGCTCTTACCGGGGAAAGACTTTAGCGGTCTGCCAGGCGGGGTGGGGACCTCTTCTGATGGGCATGGCACCGGTATTGCCAGTCTCATTGCTGGATCCGGCAAGGGGATGGGCGGTAAGGGGGCATTCGGCCTGGCCCCAGGCGCAAGGGTTCTGCCTTTGAAGATCAAGAACGACTCGAACGCGGGTCGGGTTGCCACGGCGGAGTTCTTCAAGCAGATCGGACAGGCCATTACGTATGCGGCTGACCAGGGTGCCAAGGTCATCAACATCTCCCAGGGCGGCACCTTGGCTGGCGCGTCGGAGGCCGACATGGCGGCGATGACGGGTGCCGTCTCGCATGCAGCCGCCAAGGGTGCCTTGGTGGTCGCCAGCGTCGGGAACTCGGCGCAGTCGGGCAATCCGATCGAGTATCCAGGAGCATTGCCGGGAGTGGTCGGTGTCGGGGCGGTCGACCGGAACGGCTGGGTTGCGCCGGAGTCGGAACAGGGGCCGCAGGTCGATGTCGCTGCACCCGGTGTCGACATGTACAACGCGTGTATTGGGCCTTCGGGGTACTGCAAGACTCACGGAACGTCCGATGCCGCAGCGATCGTCTCGGCTTCCGCTGCGCTGCTGTGGGCGGTTCACCCTGAATGGAGTGCCAATCAAGTTGTGCGGGTACTCATCAACACCGCCGGGAAGCCGACGGACGGGTCCCATCGGAATGACATCGTGGGATACGGCATTGTGCGCCCGCGAGTTGCCCTGACCGAGCCAGGGGATCCGGGGCCGGCGGATGTCTATCCGATTCCGGAGCAGGCGGTCGGTGAATCCTCACCCGCTCCGTCCTCGGCCGTTCCGGCCGTTCCGGCGGCTCCGGTGAGGCCGTCGGGTTCCTCGGGTGTTCCGGGGGAGGGTAAGGCGGTCGGCGAAGCGGCCGGCTCGGGTGGTGTGGTGCCGGTGGTTGCGGCGGTGGTCGGCGGGTTGGTGCTGGTGGCCGGAGGGGTGGCGTTCCTGGTGGTGCGGCGGCGGTCGGCGCGGCCCGGGGTGGCCGGGGTGCCGCCTCTGCCGCCGAGTGACCACCCGTACGTGCGGTAGCCCGACGGCAGGTGCGCCCCGCGCCTTGCGCGGCACGCGGCCTTCTCCGGGCGGGAGTTCGGACCGGCGTGCGGGGCGGCGCGTGGTGGGGGCGAGGGCGCCGGTGTCACTCGGGTGGAGGCTGGTCCGGGGCGTCGGGAGGTCGCCAGGGTGGTGGTATGGGTGCGAAGGGACAGATGCGGCGGGCTGCGGCTGCGGCGCTGATCGGTACGGCGATCGAGTTCTACGACTTCTTTATCTACGGGACGGCGGCCGCGCTCGTCTTCGGCGGGGTTTTCTTCCCTGAACTGGGCACGGTGGGGGCGCTGTTGGCGGCGTTCTCGGTGTACGCGGTGGCGTTCCTGGCCCGGCCGCTGGGGGCGGTGGCGTTCGGGCACTTCGGGGACCGGCTGGGGCGGAAGACGACGCTGGTGGTGTCGTTGCTGCTGATGGGGCTGTCGACGGCCGCGGTGGGACTGCTGCCGGGGTTCGCGGTGTGGGGGTGGTGGGCGCCGGTGGCGCTGGTGGTGCTGCGGGTGTGCCAGGGGGTGGGTCTGGGCGGCGAGTGGGGCGGTGCGGCGCTGCTGGTGGCGGAGAACGCGCCGGCCGGGCAGCGCGGGCGGTACGGGGCGTATCTGCAGTTGGGGCCGACGAGTGGCTTCGTGCTGGCCAACGGGGTGTTCCTGGCGCTCCAACTGGGCCTGGACGAGGCTGCGTTCCGGTCCTGGGGTTGGCGGGTGCCGTTCCTGGCGTCGTTGGCGCTGGTGGCGGTGGGGCTCTTCGTGCGGCTGCGGCTGGAGGAGACGCCGCTGTTCAAGGGGGAGGTGCGGACGGGGGCGGAGCGGGCGCCGGTGATGGAGGTGCTGCGCGGGCACTGGCGGACGGTGCTGCTCGGCTGCGGCGCGATCACCGTGGGGTACGCGCTGTTCTACCTGACCACCACGTACGCGCTGGCCTACGCCACGACGGGACTCGGGGTGCCGAGCACGTTGGTGCTGTCGATGCTGCTGGCGGGCGCGGCGGGGAAGGGTGTGACGGTGTGGCTGAGCGCGCGGCGCAGTGACGTGTGGGGGCGGCGGCGGACGCTGCAGCTGGCGACGGTGCTGGCGGTGGCGTGGGGTCTGGTGCTGTTCCCGCTGCTGGAGACGGTGCGCCGGCCGCTGATGTTCCTGGCGCTGGCGGGCGCGATGGTGGTGCTGGGGTGCCTGCTGGGTCCGCTGGCGGCGTTCCTGCCGGAGCTGTTCCCGACCCGGGTGCGGTACACGGGGGCGGCGCTCACCTACAACCTGGGCGGGGTGGTGGGCGGGGCGACCACCCCGTTGATCGCGACCAGGCTGACGGAGGCGTACGGGACGGCGGAGCCGGTCGGCTGGTACCTGGCGGTGTGGGGGGTGGTGGCACTGCTCTGCCTGCGGCTGCTGCCGGAGACGAGCGGGACGGACCTGGCGGTGGCCGGGGCGCACGGCGGGCGTCGCCGGGTGACCGGCCGCCTGGGGGCGGGGGCGGACCCGGCGGCGTAGCGCGCGGTGGCGGGGGGTCGGCCGGGGGTCGGCGCAGGCGCGGTGGCCCGGGCCGTGCTCCGGTCGCCGCTCCCGGAGGCCGAGTTGGTGAGGCCGGTGGCGGCGAGCCCGTGCCGCCGGGAAGGAAGGGAAGGCGGAGTGTCCGGGCGGGGGACCGGGTCCCCTCTGGTGACCGAGGGGGATCGGGGACCCGGATCGCTACGCTGGCGGCATGACGACACAGGAGCGCCGTCCGGCGGTGGTCGGGCAGGCGCAGGGGCTCGATGTCTTCGCCCGGCTCTGTCCCAGCCGGGTCGTCTTCGCCGTCCTGGCGGACAAGTGGGCCCTGCTGATCGTGATGAGCCTCGGCGAGGTGGGCGGGCAGCGGTTCTCCGAGGTGCGGCGAGCCGTCGACGGGATCAGTCGCAAGATGCTCACCCAGTCGTTGCGCACGCTGGAGCGGCACGGGCTGGTCCGGCGTACGGTGTACCCGGAGACGCCGCCGCGGGTGGTCTACGAGCTGCTGCCGCTCGGCCTGCAGCTGGCCGATCTGGTCGCGCCGCTCGGTCGCTGGACCGAGGAGCACGCCCCGGCGATGCTGGCCGTTCGGGAGGGGGTCGACCGGGCGAACGGGGAGGGCTGAACGCGGCCGGATCCCGGCCCGGGTCGATTTCCCTTTCCGGCGCCGGGCCGTGTAGTGTCTTCCTTGTTCGAGCGGGCAGTGGTCAGGCCGGCACGGACGAGGTGAACAAGCCCCTATAGCTCAGTCGGTAGAGCGTCTCCATGGTAAGGAGAAGGTCTGCGGTTCGATTCCGCATGGGGGCTCGGCAAAGGACCTCCGCCATCAGGCGGGGGTCTTTTTCGTGTGTCCGCCCTCGCGGTGGCGGTGAGACGGCCTAGCAAGTCGGGTACGGAATGCGCTGTGATGGTGCGTCATCGGCCACCTGTCCCGAGCGGGCGGGGGCGCGGGCCGGACGCCGACCTGGAGGGCCTCATGGGTGTTCGACTCGTGGTGGTCGACGACCACCGGCTACTGGCGGAGGCGCTGGCCACCGCGCTCCAGTTACGTGGTCACCGGGTGCTCGCGGTCGGCTCCCCGGCGGGGTCGGCGGCCGACCTGGTGGCGGGCCGGCGGCCGGAGGTGTGCCTGCTGGGCGTGTCCGCGCCGGCCGATCCGGGGGCCTTCGAGGGGCTGCGCCGGATCCGCCGGGAGCGGCCCGAGGTGGCCGTCATCGTCCTCGGTCCGGTTGGTGAACTGCGGGGAGTGGCAGGGGCGTTCGCCGCTGGTGCGGCCGGCTACGTGCCGAGCGACGAGCGGATCGAGGTGGTCGAGCGGGCCATCGCCCGGGCCCGGGCGGGCGAGGCGGCGGTCACCGTGGAGGTGCTCCGGGGCGCCTTCGACCAGTTGCTCAGGCCGGCGGCGGAGCCGGACGACGAGGCGGTCCGGCTGCTGCGGCTGCTGACCCGGCGTGAGGTCCAGGTGCTGGCGCGGATCGCGGACGGCGAGGACACCGCGGCGATCGCGGCGGGGATGCGGATCGCCGCGAGCACGGCGCGGACGCACGTCCAGCGGGTGCTGATGAAGCTCGGTGCCCGGACCCGCCTGGAGGCGGCGGCGGTCGCGGCGCGCACCGGGCTGCTGGACCGGATGGCCCGGCCCTGAGCGTGGCGCGGCGCCGAATCCGCCCCGGTTCCACGGCCCGGGTCCCGCCTCCGGGCGCCCGGCCCGGCTCCGGCCTCCGCTGCGGGCCCCGGACCGGGGTGCTCCGCCGTTCGGGAACGCGCGGCCCGGCTGCGGGCGCGAAGCCCGAAGTGTCGTGCGGGCGTACGGGGCTCGTACGGGCATCCGGAACCGGGTCAAACCTGGCATAGGGTGGCCGTCCCGATGGTCCGGAGCACCCTGGGGGCCGGGGAGAATGGGCCGCAGTCGTACGTAAGTCTCCGATGGCCCGCCGACGGCGGAAACCATCGTCCGCTGGAGGTCGAGCATGAGTAAGTACCTGGTCACGGGTGGCGCCGGCTATGTCGGCAGTGTGGTGGCCGCCCACCTGCTGGAGGCGGGTCACCAGGTGACCGTCCTGGACGATCTCTCCACGGGCTTCCGTGCGGGCGTGCCGTCCGGTGCGGAGTTCGTCGA
>NZ_JAQYWW010001114.1:0-322 GCF_036322525.1 Streptomyces sp. BE20
AGGCTCGGCGAAGGACAACCCACGCACCACGGCGCGGAAGTCCTCCAACATCGGCTCCATCAACCGGGAGTGGAACGCGTGACTGGTCCGCAGACGGCTGGACTTCCAACCCCGCCCGCCCGCCGCCTCCGCGACGGCGTCAATCTCGGCTGCCAGCCCCGCGACCACCACGGCCCCAGGACCGTTCACCACCGCGACGTCCACGTCCGGGAACGCGGCGAGGACGTCCGCCTCGGAAGCACCCACCGCGAGCATCGCCCCACCCGCCGGAAGGGCCTGCATCAACCTGCCGCGCGCCGCGACCAGCGTGGCCGCGTCCGGC
>NZ_JAQYWW010001115.1:0-416 GCF_036322525.1 Streptomyces sp. BE20
CGGGCTTGCGGACCTGGTCCACCCAGTACTCCGGGTCCGACCACTGCCCTAGCCCGACCGGGCGGCCTGTCACGGAGGACACCGCCGGGACCGAAGGCTCGGCGAAGGACAACCCACGCACCACGGCGCGGAAGTCCTCCAGCATCGGCTCCATCAGCCGGGAGTGGAAGGCGTGGCTGGTCCGCAGGCGGCTAGTCTTCCAGCCCCGCCCGCCCGCCGCCTCCGCGATGGCGTCGATCACGGCTTCCAGCCCCGCGACCACCACGGCCCCAGGGCCGTTCACCACCGCGACGTCCACGTCCGGGAACGCGGCGAGGACGTCCGCCTCGGAAGCACCCACCGCGAGCATCGCCCCACCCGCCGGAAGGGCCTGCATCAACCTGCCGCGCGCCGCGACCAGCGTGGCCGCGTCCGGC
>NZ_JAQYWW010001116.1:0-239 GCF_036322525.1 Streptomyces sp. BE20
CCGTCCGGACGGTGTACCGTCCGCCGGCCCGATCCCGTTCTGCCAGCGGGGCCGCGCGGGAAAGTTCCTGCTGGGCCCCCTGACCCGATCTCTCCCGCCCCTGGTGTCCGGTAACGCGGAGCACCCGAACGGCCCGGCGGCACCTCAGTGCCCCGGACCGTGGAGACCCGGGTCTGTACTCACTACCCGGGAGATGGAGAAGGACATGGTGGAGGCGAGGCCGCGCGGCGAGGAACAGG
>NZ_JAQYWW010001117.1:0-5353 GCF_036322525.1 Streptomyces sp. BE20
CAACGCCTGGCGGATCACCCGCTGCTGCGACGGACCGTTGGGCGCGGTCAGACCGTTGGACGCACCGTCCTGGTTCACCGCACTGCCCCGCACCACCGCCAGGACCGGGTGACCCAGACGCTCGGCATCGGCCAGCCGCTCGACCAGCAGCATGCCGACACCCTCGCCCCACCCGGTGCCGTCCGCGCCCTCGGCGAAGGACTTGCACCGGCCGTCAGCGGCGAGGCCCCGCTGCCGCGAGAACCCGACGAACGTCCCCGGCGTCGCCATCACGGTGACACCACCCGCCAGCGCCGCGTCACACTCCCCGCTGCGCAGCGCCTGCACCGCCAGGTGCAGCGCCACCAGCGAGGACGAGCACGCCGTGTCGACCGTGACCGCCGGACCCTCCAGACCGAAGGTGTACGACACCCGGCCCGACGCGACACTGCCGCTCGTGCCGAGGAAGCCCTCGGCGTTGTCGGTGGACCGGTCGAGGACCAGCCCGTAGTCGTTGTACATCACGCCCGCGAACACGCCGGTCCGCGAACCTCGCAGGCCCAGCGGGTCGATCCCCGCCCGCTCGAACGCCTCCCAGGAGGTCTCCAGCAGCAGCCGGTGCTGCGGGTCCATCGCCAACGCCTCGCGCGGCGAGATCCCGAACACCTCAGGATCGAAGTCCGCGGCCCCGTAGAGGAATCCGCCCTCCCGCGTGTACGAGGTACCGGGGTGGTCCGGGTCGGGGTGGTACAGGTTCCCGACGTCCCAGCCACGGTCCTCGGGGAACGGCACGATCCCGTCCCGCCCGGCCGCCACCAGCTCCCACAGGTCCTCCGGCGAGGCGACGCCCCCGGGGTAACGGCACGCCATCCCCACGATCGCGATCGGCTCGTCGGGGTCGGTCGTCGCGGCGGCGACCGCGGTGGGGGCGTCCCGGCCGGCGAGTTCCCCGGAGACGAAGCCCGCCAGGGTCTCCACCGTCGGGTAGTCGAAGACCAGCGTGGACGGCAGCCGCAGCCCGGTCGCGGCGGCGAGGCGGTTGCGCAACTCGACCGCGGTGAGCGAGTCGAAGCCCAGCTCGTTGAAGGCACGGCGGGCCCCGACCTGGTCGGCGGAGGAGAACCCGAGCACCTCGGCGACCTGCGTCCGGACCAGGCCGAGCACGGCGTGGTCGCGTTCGGCCCGGGGCAGCGCCGCGAGCCGTCGCCCGAACCCGTTCGTGGTCCGGGCCCCGGCCCGAGCCGGGGCGAGGCCGTGCAGGATCGGCGGCACGACGGGAGCGTTGCGCAGCGCGGTGATGTCGATCGCCAGAGGCGCGACCACCGGCTCGCCGGTGCCGAGCGCGGCGTCGAAGGCCGCAAGGCCCTGCTCCGCCGTGAGCGGCAGGACGCCGCCGCGCCGCATCCGCTCCCGGTCCGCGTCGGTGAGCGTCTCACCCATCCCCGCGTCCCACAGACCCCACGCCAGCGACGTCGCCGGCACACCCCGCGACCGCAGCTCCGACGCATACGCGTCCAGGAACGTGTTCGCGGCAGCGTAGTTGGCCTGGCCCGCGTTGCCGAACAGACCCGCCACCGAGGAGTACAGGACGAAGGCACTCAGCGCCCGGCCCTCCGTCGCGGCGGCAAGGTTGCGCGCCGCGTCGACCTTCACCCGGAACACCGTGTCGAGGCGCTCGGGCGTCAGATCGGTCAGCAGTGCGTCGTCCAGCACACCGGCGGCGTGGATCACCGCCGACACCGGCTCGTCCCGCAACGCCTCGGCCACGGCCTCCGCGTCCGCCACGTCGCAGGCCACCGCCCGCACCTGCGCCCCCTCGACCTCCACGCCCGCACCCGACCGGGACAGCAGCACCAGGCGCCGCACACCGTGGGCCTCGACCAGGTGCCGGACGACCAGCCGTCCCAGGGTGCCGGTCGCACCCGTCACCACCACGACGCCGTCACCGAACTCCACGGGCCCGGCGGCGGAATCCGCCGCCCGCGCCCCGTCGAGCCTCACGAGCTGCGGAACCCGCACCACGCCGTCCCGCACCACTGCCTGCGGCACCGGGTACAGCGCGTTCGCGTCCGCGTCCGCGTCCAGCAGATGGATCCGGTCCGGGTGCTCCGACTGCGCCGACCGTACGAGGCCCCAGAGCGCGGCACCGTCCGCATCGGTGACGGTGTCCCCGGCCGCGCCGAACGTCCGCACCACCAGGCGGGACTCGGCCCACGCGGGATCGGCCAGCCACCCCTGGAGCAGGGAGAGCAGCGCACCGGCCCGGTCGAGTGCGGCGCCCGGTGCCGTCGCGTCCACGACCAGTACGGGGGCGGCCGGGACGGGCAGCGGATCGCCCAGGTCCACGACCACCGGGGCGTCCGCCGAGGCGGACACCTCCTGCACCACCCAACCCGGGCCGAACAGGGACCGGTTCGCGGAACTCGTCGGCCGGCCGGCCGCCACGGGACGCAGGACCAGGCCGTCGACCACGGCCACCGGGAGTCCGGAGGCGTCGGCCAGGGCGATCCGCACCGCACCCGCGGTCGCACCGGCCTCCAGCCGCACCCGCAGCGCGGCGCCCGCGGGCCGCTCCCACCGGACACCGGAGAAGGTGAAGGGCAGGTGGGCCCCGTCGGCCGTGATCAGCCCGCCGACACCGATCGCGTGCAACGCCGCGTCGAACAGCGCCGGGTGCACGCCGAACCCGTCGACCGACTCGCCGGTCGTGACCTCGGCGAACACCGTCCCGCCGCGACGCCAGGCCCGCCGCAGGCCCCGGAACGAAGGACCGTAGCCCAGGCCCGCTTCCGCGAACGCCTCGTAGAGGCCGTCCAGTTCGACTTCCTCCGCACCCGCCGGCGGCCACACGACCAGATCCGCGCCGTCGTCGACGGACCCTGCCCCGGCCTCGGTACCGGCCTCGGCGGTGAGCAAACCGGTGGCGTGCACGGTCCAGGCCGTGGACTCGTCGTCGGGGCGGGAGTAGACGCTCAACGCGCGCCGTCCGGCGTCGTCGGGCGCGGCGACCAGGACGCGCAGCCGGACGGTCACCCCGTCGGGCAGCGTCAGCGGATCCCGCAGGACCAACTCGTCCACCACCGGGGTTCCGGCCCGGACGCCCGCCGCCAGAGCCAGTTCGACCAGTGCGGTGCCCGGCAGCACGGACGTGCCGTGCACCCGGTGGTCGGCGAGCCAGGGCCGGGTTCCGGAGGCAAGGGTACCGGTGAACAACAGCGCTCCGGAGTCCGGGAGTTCGACCGAGGCCGCGAGCAGCGGGTGGTCCGGGGCGTCAAGACCGGCCGCGGTCACGTCGCCGGTCGGCGGTGTCGGATCCAGCCAGAACCTCTGGTGCCGGAACGGGTAGGTGGGCAGGTCGGCCCGGGCGCCGTCGCCGAGCAGCGCCCGCCACTCGACGCGCTGCCCATGGACGAACAGCTCGGCCACGGCGGCGAGCAGCGCCATGACCTCGTCCCGGTCGCGGCGCAGCGCGGCGACGGCGACGGCGACCGTGTCCGGGCCGCCCGCCTCGCCGATCAGCGCGGTGAGGACGCCGTCCGGACCCAGTTCGAGCACACGGCCGGCATCGAGAGCGGTGACGGCGTCGGCGAAGCGGACCGGCTCGCGGACCTGCCGCACCCAGTACTCCGGGTCCGACCACTCCCCCGGCGTCACGGCGGCGCCGGTCACCGTCGACACGGCGGCGAGGGTCGGCTCGGCGAACGTCAGGGCCCCCACGATCGCGCGGAACTCGTCGAGCATCGGCTCCATCAGGCGGGAGTGGAACGCGTGGCTGGTCCGCAGCCGGGACGTCTTCCAGTCCCGGTCCGAGGCCAGTTCGGCGATCCGCGCGATGTCGCCCTCCGCACCGGACACGACCACGGCGTCCGGTCCGTTCACCACGGCGACGTCGATGTCGGGGAACGCCTCGCGCACCTCGGCCTCCGAGGCCCCGACGGCCAGCATCGCCCCGCCCGCCGGCAGCGCCTGCATCAGCCGGCCCCGGGCGGCGACGAGCTTCGCCGCGTCGGCCAGGGTCAGGACCCCGGCGGCGTGGGCGGCAGCGATCTCACCGACCGAGTGACCCGCCACGACGTCCGGCTCCACGCCCCACGAGCGGACGAGGGCGAGCAGCGCCACCTCGACCGCGAAGATCGCCGGCTGCGCCCAGCCGGTCAGGTCCAGCCGCTCCCGGTCGTCCAGGACCTCGTGCAGCGGGAGATCCAGTGCCGCACACGCCTCGTCGAAGGACGCGGCGTACACCGGGAACGCCTCGTACAACTCCCGGCCCATGCCGGTCCGCTGGGACCCCTGACCGGTGAACACCACCGCCAGCCGGTCCGGCCCGGCGACCCCCGTCAGCGGGTGGGTCCCGGCGGCCACCGCCGCCAGGCCCGCGTCCAGTGCGGTGCGGTCGCTCGCGAGGAGTACCGCCCGGTGGCGCAACCGCGCGCGGGGCGCCAGCGCCCGTCCGACCCGGCCCGGGGACGTGTCGGCGGCGAGGCCCTGCCGGATCCGCTCGGCAGCCTCCCGCAGCGCCTCCGGCTCGGCGGCGCTGAGCACGATCGGAACGACGGCCGGCGACTCGGCGCCGGTCGCGGAAGCCGGTGCGCCCGACGGGGCTTCGAGGATGACGTGGGCGTTGGTGCCGCTGATGCCGAACGAGGACACCCCGGCCCGGCGCGGCCGGTCGGTCGCGGGCCACTCGCGGGCCTCGGTCAGCAGCTCGACCGCACCGGCCGACCAGTCGACCTGCGACGACGGCGCGTCGACGTGCAGCGTGCCCGGGAGAATCCCGTGGCGCATCGACTGCACCATCTTGATGATCCCGGCCATACCTGCCGCCGCCTGCGTGTGCCCGAGGTTCGACTTCACCGACCCCAGCCACAGCGGAACGCCGTGACGACCCTGGCCGTAGGTGGCGAGGAGCGCCTGGGCCTCGATCGGGTCACCCAGCGCGGTACCCGTCCCGTGCGCCTCAACTGCGTCCACGTCCCGCGCCGACAGACCCGCCGACTCCAACGCCTGGCGGATCACCCGCTGCTGCGAGGGGCCGTTCGGGGCGGTCAGACCGTTGGACGCGCCGTCCTGGTTCACCGCACTGCCCCGCACCACCGCCAGGACGGGGTGGCCCAGGCGCTCGGCATCGGCCAGCCGCTCGACCAGCAGCATGCCGACACCCTCGCCCCACCCGGTACCGTCCGCGCCCTCGGCGAAGGACTTGCACCGGCCGTCGGCCGCCAGACCCCGCTGACGCGAGAACCCGACAAAGGTGTTCGGCGTCGCCATCACGGTGACACCACCCGCCAGCGCCGCGTCACACTCCCCGCTGCGCAGCGCCTGCACCGCCAGGTGCAGAGCGACCAACGAGGACGAGCACGCCGTGTCGACCGTG
>NZ_JAQYWW010001118.1:0-216 GCF_036322525.1 Streptomyces sp. BE20
CCACACCGGCCGCGTGCACGACCGCGTCGACCCGACCGACCACGGCCAGCAACGCCTCCACCGCGGACCGGTCCGCCAGATCACACGCATGGATCTCCGCCATCGGCAGCTCCGCCAACAACTCCGCCGCCCCCGGCGCCTGAGATCCACGCCGGGAGAGCAGCACCAGCCGCTCCGCACCGTTCGCCGCCGCCCACCGCGCCACCTCGACGCCCA
>NZ_JAQYWW010001119.1:0-100168 GCF_036322525.1 Streptomyces sp. BE20
CCTCAACCGCGACGGCGCGATCCTCCTCGTCGCCACCACCTACCGCTCCGGCCTCATGCTCCCCGGCGGCAGCGCCGAAGCCGACGAACTCCCCCACCTCGCCGCCCGCCGCCACACCGAAACCGAAACCGGCCTCGTCCTGCCCCTGCGTTCCGTCCTCGCCACCGACTACGTCGACGCCCGACACCTCCCCGAAGCCGTCAACTTCGTCTACTGGGGCGGCCGACTCACCCCCGCCCAGGAATCCACCGTCGCCCGCCACCGCCCGCCCCACACCATCACCGCCGTCCACTGGCTCCACCGCGCCCAACTCACCGACGCCATGACCCCCGACCAACACCACCGCACCACCCAGGCCCTCGACGCCCTCGCCCGAGGCGCCCACCTCCCCTTCCTCCTCCGCGGCATCCCCGCCGAATGACACCAAAACGCTCGCGCAGGGGGTCGCAGCCGGGCAGGGCGCGGGTACGGTCGAGAGACGGCTGAAGCGCCGTCGAGGGCGGCGTCCCCGGAGGTAGGCACACGGCGGAAAGGAACTGCCCGATGAACTCCGACCTGTCCCGCGCGTCTTGGTTCACGTCGTCCTACTCCACCAACGGCGGTGAATGCGTGGAGGTCTCCGTGGGCTTCCACGGGGCCGTTCCGGTGCGCGATTCCAAGGATCCCCACGGTCCGGCTCTCGTCGTCCCCGCCGACGCCTGGCACTCCTTCGTCGGCGCCGTCCGGTCCGGCGAGTTCGGCACCGTCTGACACCCGGTTCGCGCGTCGGCCCCGACCGGTGGGACCGGTCGGGGCCGACGGCTTTCAGGGTCAGGGTCGGTCGGTGGTGCCGAGGGCGTGGTCCTTGAGGAAGGCTCCCGCGTGGGCCGCGGCTTCCTCGGTGGTCGCGTACCGGGCGCCGTCGCCGGCGGTGCCCGGCGTGCCGTCCGCACCCGTTCCGGCCCACCGCCAGCCGCCGTCCGGGAGCGGTGTCAACCGGGCTGTTCCACCGAAGAGTTCGAGTGCTCGGGGCTCCGCCTTCGGGGTCTCCGGGCGGCTGACGGCCTCGGGCCACTTCTTGCGGGCGCCCTGCCGGGTGATGCCCCACACGGCGCCCAGCTGCTCGTAACTCGCACCGTAGGAACCGGCGGTGGCCGCCGCGTGGGCGGTCAGGCGCTTGACCTCGGCGTCCACCACCTTCCACGCGGCGAGGACGGAGAGCGTGACCTCCACGGGCTCCGAGGCCCACATGCGTTCCGGGGGGAGGCCGCTCTCCCGGGAACGGATGGCCGTGGCCAGGGGATTCAGCGCCTCGTAGAGGGCCTTGTCGAGTTCCGCCTGCTCTTCGGGGGTGATCTCGGGCATCGCCATGCGGTAACCATAGTTTACGAACCCCGGAATCGTAAACCAAAGTTACCGCGATGGTGGGCGGTGACTCAGCGCCGCCCCTCCACCCCCTCCGCCGCGATCCGCCGGGCCCGGTGGCCGACGGCGCGCCAGGCGCCGAAGACCGGCAGCGTCACCAGCGCCACCCCGACCGCCTGGTGGATGCGCCGGTCCACCAGGGGGACGCAGTCGTCGTCCCGGTAGTGACGGGCGGCGGCGTCGAAGAACACGGGCGAACCGCAGTGCATCGACCCGGTGCGGTGGTCCACCGAGGCGGGCAGGAAGGCGAGGCCGAGCGCCCACAGCCACCCGGCCGCCGCCGGGAGCCCCAGCGCGTACAGGCTCCAGCGGCGCGCGCGGTCGGCGTGCCGCCACGCCCGCTCCTCACGCGCCCCCGGGTGTTCGGCGATCCCCACGTGTTCCCCCGTCCCGTCGGCGCCACTGCCGGAACGAGCATCTCACCCCGGTCCAGCAGTTCAACGTCGCTCCGGTGAAAGGCGGTTCGGCTGCCGGTGGGCCGACGGGGAGGTCCGGGCGGAGGCCCGGCCGGGGTCAGGGGCCGCCGGGGGAGCCGGCCGTGCGGACCTTGCCGACGGTGCCGGACCGCGGAGTGCCGTCGACCGCCACGCAGATGCCGAAGACCCGGGCGTGGCCGGTCCAGCCGTTGACGCGGCCCCGGTTGTTGCTGATCTGGACCCGGTTCCCGGCCGGGTCCAGGGCCGACACCAGGTGCAGGTACACCGTGCCGGCGACCCGGGCGAGCACGATGTCCCCGACCTCCAGCTTCGACGGGTCGACCGGGGCGACCGTCACCGGCTGCCGACTGCGGATCAGCGGGACCATCGATGATCCGCTCGGACGGAACGAGACGGTTGCTCCCCCGGCCACCCGGCCGGCCACTGCATCCAACGCACCCATCCGGCGATCGTGGCAGGTCCGGCCCCTCAAGCCCACCGGATTTCGCACCGCCCACCCCACATGAGAAGGCGGACCGGCCGACTTCTCATGCCGGTCCTGCGGCCGGTGGCGGCCCTCTCAGCGCTGGGGGCGGATGTCGGACGGTGCGGCGATACCGAACTCGGAGGCCAGCAACTCCCTGATCCCGTCGGGTCCGTCGACCTCCTCCACGGTGGTCGTCCCGTCGGGCCGTGTGCGGGTGAGGGTGGTCGCGTCGAGGCTCAGGTGGCCCGCGGCGTGGGTGCGCTGGACGAACAGGCGGCGGAACGGCGAGCGCGGGTGGGTCGCCACGTGCCAGTTGGCGACCCCGATGTCGGTGGCGGGAGCGTGGTCGAGGGTGAAGGAGACCAACTCCTCCCACCTGTCCGCCGCGTCGGCAGCCGTGCGTGTCCTGGCCTGGAGGACCCAGACCGGTGCGGGGCCGTCCTCCTCCTCGACGACCAGGCGGTTGAACCGCCCCAGCCCCTCCCGGACCAGGCCGGGAATCATCGGCAGCGGCTCCAACAGGGAACGGGCGGAGCCGAATCCGACGTCGACCAGGTGTCGGCCGCCCTCGCCCGGCACCCGGACCGCCAGCACCATGTGGGTCCGGGGGCGGACCTCGCCGGGGCGGGCGCCGAGCCGGACCCGGCCGGTCAACCGGGTGACCTCGAAGCCCACCTGTTCCAGCACGGCGGCGAACAGGGTGTTGTGCTCGAAGCAGTAGCCGCCGCGGGAGCCTTCGACGAGTTTGGCCTGGAGGTCGGCGAGGTCCAGCGAGGGGACCGAGCCGACGACCACGTCGATGTTCTCGAACGGGATGCCGAGGACGTGCGTGTGGTGCAGGGACCGGAGGGTCACGAGGGTGGGCGCCCGCTCGCCGTCCCATCCGATACGTGCGAAGTACTTCTCCAGATCAACGGTCATACGGCCACGGTACGGACCGGGCCGGGCCCCGGCTTCCGCCTCTGGTTGCGATCTTGGTGGACCGCGCGACCTAGGACCTCCGGGATCCGCCCCTCCGGGGCCCGTCCTGGCGTGCCGCACCGGGCCCGGATCCTGTCACCCGACCGGCGCCCGAGGGCCGTTACACAGACGATGGGCGGCCGTGACACGACCGGCCGGGGACCGCGACACGGCGCTCCTAACGTCACTCACGACGCACCGGCCGCACCGGCCGGAACCAGCGTCCCGATGAAGGAGCGAACCGTATGACCAGCCGTACCCGTCGTGCTCCCGCCCGCCGCGTCCTCGCCGTCTGCGCCCTGACCGGGGCCGCCCTCCTGACCGCCTTCACCGGCGGGCAGGCGTGGGCCGACGGTTCCCCCGCGCCCGCCCCGGCCACGCCCACCGCAGTCGCCCCGGCGGCCCCGCACGCCCCGGTCACGCCCACCGTCGTCCCCCCGGGGGCTCCGGCCCCGGGTACCACGCCCACCGCGGTCCCCTCGGCGAAGGCCGGCTCCGACGGTCCGGCCGTCCCCCGGGTCACCCCGACCCACCCGCCCACGACCGGGGCGGTCGGCGGCCCGCCGCAGGTCCGTGAGGTGCCCAAGGGCGCCGCCCAGGCCGGTGACGGATCCGGCTCGGCCGGCTCCTCCGGCCTCATGCTGGCCGGCGGCGGCACCGTCGCGGCCGTCGGCGCCGCCGCACTGGGCTTCGCCCTCCTGCGCCGCCGTTCCGGTGCGCGCGGCTGACAACGGCCCCGGGCCCTCAGGGCGTCCCGTCGTCCCGGCTCCGGACACGACCGTCCGCAGCCGGGACGACGGGACGCCGTCGCCGAGCGGCGGGCCCGGGGTCGACGGAGCGGCCGGCGGCGGCCGGCATGCCGGCCGGACCGCCGGTCCGGCCGCCGCCCGCGGCCGGAGCAACCGGGGGCACCGGCGCCCCCGTTCCGACGGACCCGGTGCGGCAGGGCTGCGCCGCACCGCCTTCGGTGCGGCGGGCCTGATCTGCGTGGTCCTCGGTACCTCGATGGCGTTCAACAGCACCCGCACCCCGGTGGTGCGGGTGGAGACCTCGGCCCGCGAGGCCACCGGCCCGGCGGCCACCGCCGGGAGCGCCGGAACCGGTCCCGGAACCGGGACCGCCACCGGGGCGGCGGCCACCTTCCCGGCCACCTCCCCGACCGCCGCCCCGGGCACCTCCACGTCCGCCGCACCCCGGAAGCCCTTCGCGGCGTCCGCGCCGACCCGCCTCCTCGTCCCGGCGGCGGGCGTCGACGCCCCGGTGCCCGGCCTCGGCCTGAACGCGGACGGGACGGTCGAGGTGCCGACCGTGGCCCGGGCCGACGAGGCCGGCTGGTACCGCAACGGCCCGACGCCGGGGGAGAACGGACCCGCCGTCCTGATCGGGCACTACGACACCGCGAACGGCCCGGCGGTCTTCCACAAACTGCCGAAGCTGCGGCCCGGAGACCTGATCCAGGTGCGGCGGGAGGACGGCAGCACGGTGGACTTCCGGGTCCGTTCGCTGCTCCAGGCGGCCAAGGACCGGTTCCCGACCGAGGCGGTCTACGGTGACACGGCAGCACCCGAGCTGCGACTGATCACCTGCGGCGGCCGGATCGGCGCGGACGGCCACTGGACGGACAACATCATCGTCGTGGCGGACCTGGCCGACCCGGCGGGTCCGGCCGGCTGACGGCGCCGTCCGGCGCACCGGGACAATGATCACCACGACGGACCGGCACGCGGGCCGCCGCGCTTCGACGGCCCGCGTGCCGGCGGCGGCCGTTGCCGTCGCATCCCGCCCGGCGGCCCGCAAGCCGCCGGGCGGAACCGCCGACCGCCGCCCCGGCGACCTACCACCGGCGACCTACCACCGGGGACGAACCGGCGCATCGCCGCAGACCGGAGCGGCCGGACCAGGACCGGACCGGCCAGACCAGGAGACGAGAACCGACCGTGGCAGCACCACCTCCACCTCGCCGTGGCCGGTCCGGCGCCGCGCCACGGGCGGCCCTGGCCGCCCTCCTCGCCGTTCTCGCGCTCGCCCTGCCGGTCGGCTGCGCCGCCCCCGGCGGCCTGCGCGACCACGGGGAGGCCCAGCCGGTGACGCCGCCGCCGGTGCCGCAGCCGCTCTGGCCCGGTCTGGCCACCGTGCCGCCGCCGACCGCGCCCGCGGCCGGCACGGGCCAGGTCTCGGAGCCGCCGCCCCAGCCCGTCCCGGGCGTCACCGCCGCCGGGCAGGACATCACCTCCGTGGACGTCCACGGCCTGCTCGCGAAGGACCCAGGGGTGAGCCAGGACGAGCAGCGGGCCCTCAGCGCCTGTCCGGCCTGCGAGCTCCGCAGCGCCGAGTACCGCGACCTCACCGGTGACGGACGCCCCGAGCTGATCCTCGCCGTCGGCACGGCGGGCACCGCCGGGCCGGTGGTCCTGCACGTCTACACCCTGACCGGCGAGGGCCTCGTGCCCGTCCTGCGGGTCCAGGCGCTGGCGAGGTTCAGCGCGGAGACCGTCGGTACGGACCTGCGGCTGCACGAGTCGACCAGCGTGTGGGTCCGGACCACCAGTCACTACCGCTGGGACGGCGTGCGCCTCGCCCTGGTGGAGCAGACGAGCCAGGACCTCGGTCCCGTGCCCACGCCGTCCAGGCAGCCCACCCCGGAGCGGCAGGTGCAACCGACGGTGGGACCGGTCGTCAAACCTCCCGTGACGCCCTCCGCCCCGGGGGCGGCCCCCTCCGCCCTCACCCCGACCGCGCGGCCCACGGCGGATTCCGGTGCGGCTCCGGCCTCCCCGCGTGCCGGTGCCACTCCGCCCGTGCCGGTACCCGCCCAGCCCGTCCGTCCGACGACCCCTGCGGCTCCCCCGGAGGCCAAGCCTTGAACCGCGCAGCGCCCACCCACCCGCACATCCTGATCGTCGAGGACGACGAGGTGATCCGGGAGGCGACCCGGATGGCCCTGGAACGCTACGGCTTCCCCGTCTCCACGGCCGCGGACGGCCTGGAGGGGCTGGAGGTGTTCCACGCCGTTCGCCCCGACCTGCTGCTGCTGGACGTGATGCTGCCGTTGCTCGACGGCGTCGGCCTCTGCCGGCGGATCCGGGAGGAGAGCCAGCTGCCGATCCTGATGATGTCGGCGCGCACCGACCCGGTGGACGTGGTGTCCGGCCTGGAGGCGGGTGCGGACGACTACGTGGTCAAGCCGTTCGAGAGCGCCGTGCTGGTGGCGCGGATCCGTACCGTGCTGCGCCGGATCCGGGTCGTCCCGGTCACGGAGGCCCCGGTGGCCCCCGCCGCGCCCGTCACCGGCCCCGGCGCGTCCGTAGCCGCACCCGCCGTACCGGCAGCACCCGCCGCCGCACCCGCCGCCGCACCCCCCGCCGCACCCCCCGCCCCGGCCGCCGCCCCGGCGCCCAGGGCTGCCGTCCGCAGCTTCGACGGCATGGAGGTGGACACCGACTCCATGGAGGTCCGGGTCAACGGCCGGCTGGTCCCGCTGACCCCGACCGAACTGCGGCTGCTGCTGGAGTTCACCGCCGCGCCCGGCATCGTGCTGGAGCGGTCGAGCCTGCTGGAGCGGGTGTGGGACTACGAGTGGGGCGCCGACACCCGCGTCGTCGACGTCCACGTGCAGCGGCTGCGCGCCAAGATCGGCGGCGGGCGGATCGAGACGGTCCGCGGCTTCGGCTACAAGTTCCGGCGTCCCGAATGACGCTGCGCCGACAGATCGCGACCGCCGTCGCCGCCATCTCCGTCCTGGTCGCGGTGGCGGTCGGACTGCTGGTCCACCAGGCGATGGTCCGTCAGCACGTCGATCAGGCCCGCCGTTCGGCGCTCACCGCGCTCGACTCGGCCCTCGCTTCCTACAAGCGCGGTGAGCCGGTCGGCGGCGGCACCGCGCTGGACGACCCGGCGACGCCGGACCGGCTGCGCGCCCTCGCGGCGGCCGGCCGGCACGGCTCGCAGCTGGCGGCCGGACCGCAGGGCGGCGAGTCGATGTGGGCGGCGGGAGGCGTCCACGGCGGGGTGCTCTCCGTCCGGGTCGACTTCACGCAGGACCGGCGGGCGATCGCCGACCTGGACCGGATCATCCTGATCACCGTCGTCGCCTCGGTCTTCACGACGGTGCTGGTCGGGGTGCTGGTCGCGGACCGGATCAGCCGGCGGCTGCGGACGGCGGCGACCGCTGCCCGGGGCATCGCCGCCGGGCGCACGGACACCCGGATCGGGGAGCTGGTCGACGGACGCGACGAGGTCGCCGACCTGGCGGCGGCCGTCGACCTGATGTCGCGGGCCCTGCACCGCCGGCTGGAGGACGAGCAGCGGTTCACCGCAGACGTCGCCCACGAGCTGCGGACCCCGCTGACCGGGCTGGTCACCGCGGCCGAACTGCTGCCGCCCGGCCGCCCCACCCAGCTCGTCCGGAACCGGGTCCAGGCGCTGCGCTCATTGGTGGAGGACCTGCTGGAGGTGTCCCGGCTGGACGCGGACGCCGAGACGCCGGACCTGTCGGCCGTGCCGCTGGAACGGGCGGTGCGCCGCACCGTCACGCTCACCGGCCTGGACGTGGCGGTCGAGTTGACGGACACGGCGGCCGGCGCGTCGGTGCGCACCGACCTGCGCCGGCTGGACCGCATCCTGGGCAACCTGCTGGTGAACGCCGACCGGCACGGCGGCGGCACGGTCCGGCTGCACGTCGACGGTTCGCGGATCACCGTCCGCGACCACGGACCGGGCTTCCCGGACGAACTGCTCAGGGACGGGCCGCAGCGCTTCCGCACCAGCGTGCGCGAGCGGGGGAAGGGGCACGGCCTCGGCCTGACGATCGCCCGGGGCCACGCCCGCGTGATCGGCGCGGAGCTGACGTTCGCCAACCACCCCGACGGCGGGGCGGTGGCGACCCTGGTCCTGCCGCCGGCGACCGCACCCGACCGGGACGGGGAGCCCGAGCCCGGGCCGGCAGGGCAGCGGCAGGGGGCCTGAACCCGCCGGGTCGGCGGCCACCATCACCCCGACGGGGCGGCCCGGGGGCTCGCTGGAGTGCGCCTTCCGGCTCGGCCGCACCGGGACCCGCTAGCTGATCGTCATGGAGAACGGCACCGACCTCTACGGCCCCGCGCTCGGCATCCCCCGCCACTGAGCCGGCGGAGCCAGGGGGAACCGGGGGGAGCCCGGCGCGGTGAGGCTCGGGAGGGGCTCGGGACAGCTCCGGGAAGGGCTCCGGCAGGGCTCGGAAGAATTCTTCGCACCCACTGCAACCACTTCGCGCCCCACACGTCTTAGGTGATGTGAGGCCGGAAGGGCCACTCCCCCGCCAGGCGGGGTGAGGGCCGCTCGTGGGCGAATCAGTCCGCGTGAGCCGGTCGAGCCACTCAACGCATCCAGTCGCTGCGGCGCCGACGCTGTCCTCGGCATGCCCGCAGACCACGTGTTCCAGGGGGGAACCATGTCCAGCACCATCCCGGTCCGACGCTCACGCCGTACCCTCGCCGCCGCCGCGGCGGTCGCCGCCCTGGCCGGCTCGCCCATGCTTCCTGCGCAGGCCGCCTTCGCCGACAGCCCCGACTACGTCAAGGGCGCGAAGCTGTCCGTCCAGGCGCCGGCCGTCATCGGATTCGGCGGGCAGCCGGTGAGGTTCACCGAGAGCGTCACCAACACCGGCGAGAGGGCCACCAACTTCAAGCTCAACCTGCTGGTGACCGCTGTGGTGGGCGCGCCGCAGCACTCCCTCACGATCGACTACAAGGACCCGGCGAGCGGTGCGTGGAAGCCGATCGAGATGGCGTACCACCACGGGGAGAACGGCACCTCCTACGACGGAACGGTCAGCGGCATCACCGTGGCCGTCGGCAAGACGGTCAAGGTCGACCTGCGCATCGGCGCCCCCGTGGACCGGCCGAACGACGGCGGGAGCAACGCCGGCTTCCAGTCCCTCAAGCTGCGCTCCGCCGTGGGCTGGGGGCAGTCGGGGGTCCTGCTGGCCGAGAACTTCAGCACGATCAAGGTCGCCACCCCCACCTCTTCGCTGGCCCGCGTGCCCGCCACGGCGGTGGCCGGCGGCGCGCCGATCGAGTTCGACGCGGTCCTGTCCAACTCCACGCCGTCCTCCTACGTCGGTCTCGGCAGCGCGCTCTTCGTCGGTGACCACGCCACCGTGCAGGTGCGCAGGGCGGACGGGACGTGGACCACGCCGACGAAGGTGTCCGGCGGACTCCCGGGGGACCCGCCCGGTGTCTACCTCCAGGGCCGCGATGCCACCGTCGGCGCCGGGAAGACCACGGTGACCAAGGTGCGCGTCTCGTACGACAGGAGCACGCCGCCGGGGGTCGCGACGCTCAACCCGTGCCTCTTCGTCAGTGCGGGCTCCCCGTTCCGCGGAACCGCCCGGTGCGGCAAGGCGGCCACCGTCAAGGTCGTCGCCCCGGGCGCGGGCACCTCCGGCGCGGGCACCTCCACCCCGGCGCCGACCAAGTCCCCGACCAAGGCGCCTGCCAAGTCCCCGACCAAGGCGCCTGCCAAGTCGGCCACCCCGGCTCCGGGCAAGGCGGCGCCCGCCAAGCCCGCCACCCCGGCCCCGGGCAAGGAAGCCCCGGGCAAGGACGTCTCGGTGAAGAGCCCGGCGCCGACCGCCTCCGCGTCCCCCACCGCGGCTGCCGCCGCTCCGGGGACCGCCGCCCCGACCGCGCCGGTCGACGGTGAACTCGCCGCCACCGGCTCCGGGTCCACCCTGGTCCCGGCTGCCGCCGCCACGGCGCTCGCCGCGGTCGGCGCCGGTGCGCTGCTCCTCGCCCGCCGTCTGCGCCGCCGGGCCTGAGCCGCCGGCCGACCCGTGCCCGCCCCGTCACCGACGGGCGGGCACGGGCCTTCGAGGGGCCGGCGGAGCGGCCCGGTGCACCCGGATCGCCGGGATCGCGGCGTGGGGGAGCGGTGGAGGCGGCGCGTCAGACCGTGTCGAGTGACGGTGCGTCGAGTGACGGTGCGAGGAGGGCGAAGGCCCGGTCGGTCAGGGCGGTCGGATCCGCGGTGCCGTCGCTCTCGCTCCAGCGCTCCAGTACCGCGCCGAAGGCGGTGAGCGCCATCCCCGCGGCGAGGCGCGGGTAGAGGTCGGTGCGGGCGTCGAGTCCGAGCCGTACCGCCAGCTCCTCCGTCAACTCGTCGCGCCAGTGGTCCTGGTGTTCCAGGAGCCGGGCGAGCAGGGCCGGCGTGCGCAGGATCAGCTGGACGACCCGCAGCGCCCGGTCCCCGCGGTCGCCGCAGTGGGCGAGCGGGGCGCCGACCGCCGCGCGCAGCGCCGCCGAGGGGCGTTCGTCGGCCGGTCGGGCCGCCAGGCCCTCGCGGATGCCGGTGCCCAGATCGGCCAGGAACCGGACGACCACGTCCTCCTTGGACGCGAAGTACCGGAAGAACGTCCGCTTGGACACGCCGGCGTCGGTCGCGATGTCGTCCACGGTGACGGCGTCGAACCCCCGGGCCGTCAGCAGCTGGAACGCGGCCTCGGTGAGCTCGTCCACGACGAGCTGCCGCTTGCGCTGGGCCAGGCTGACGGCGGGGCGGGAGGTCATGCCGTGATGGTACGGCATGTCACCGACGGCACCAAGGCGCGATCCGTTACCAAGTGACTTAATGACATCAGGGCGCGTCTTGACACTCGGTGACACCGAAGCCAGCATGTGTCACATGACAGGGGAACCGGAAGGACGTCCGGAGTCGGTGTCGGAGCGGCCGAGGCCGCCGCAGCAGCAAGGGCGGTGGGGCGCCGTGGACATCCCGGACCAGACCGGCCGGGTCTTCGTGGTCACCGGAGCCAACGGCGGTCTCGGGCTGGCGACCACCAGGGCACTGGTCCGCAGGGGAGGGCACGTCGTCCTCGCCGTGCGGGACGAGGAGAAGGGGCGCAGGGCGGCGGACGCGGTCGTCGCCGGTCTGCTCGCCGAGAGCGCGGACACCCCCGACACGGCTTGGGACGTCACCGACACCCGGGCACTGGAGGCCCGGCTCGAAGTCCGCCGCCTCGACCTGGCCGACCTCGACGCCGTCCGGGCCTTCGCCCGGGGGCTGCGCGCCGACCGTCCGAGACTGGACGTGCTCGTCAACAACGCGGGCGTGATGGCCCCGCCCCGGACGCTCAGTGCCCAGGGCCACGAGCTGCAGTTCGCCGCCAACCACCTCGGCCACTTCGCGCTCACCGGGCTGCTGCTCGGCGCGCTGGCGGCAGCGCCCGACCCCCGCGTGGTCACCGTCAGCTCGGTCAACCACCGCAAGGGGCGCATCCGCTTCGACGACCTCGACGGTGCCCGCGCCTACGCGCCGATGGCGTTCTACGACCAGTCGAAGTTCGCCAACGCGGTGCACGCCCGGGAACTGCACCGGAGGCTGGTCGCCGCAGGCAGCCCGGTCCGCAGCCTGCTGGCCCACCCCGGCTACGCCGCCACCGGTCTCCAGACCGGCGCGCCGACCGGCCTCGTCCGGCTGCTCTTCGGCCGGATCCTCCGGCCGCTCGCCCAGACGGCGGCCGACGGCGCACTGCCGCAGCTGTACGCGGCGACCGCCCCGGACGTGCGGGGCGGTGAGTTCCTCGGCCCGGACGGGCGCGGCGAGCTGCGCGGCGCCCCGGTCCGCGTCCCGTTGGCCCCGGCGGCGGCCGATCCCGGGACCGGCCGCCGCCTCTGGGCGCTGTCGGAGGAACTGACCGGGGTGCGGTACGGGCTTCCGGCCTGACCGCGCCGCCGCCCGGTCCGTCAGGCGGGCTGCGCCACCGTCACCGCCGGCTCGTGCCGGACCGGGAAGTTCACCGAGTTGGCGATGTAGCAGGCCCGGTGCGCGTCGGCGTGCAGGGCGAGTGCCTTCTCCGTCATCCCCTTCTCGGCGACCTCGACCCGGGGGTGCAGCACCGCCTCGGTGAAGTGGCCTCCTTCGGCGGTCTCGGCCATCGTGCCGGTCGGGCGGTCGGTGTACGCGGTGACCACGACGCCGTTCACCGCGCACAGGTGCAGGTACCAGAGCAGGTGGCACTGGGAGATCGAGGCGAGGAGCAGCTGCTCGGGGTTCCACCGGGTCGGGTCGCCCCGGAAGGCGGGGTCGGAGGAGCCGGGGATGGGCGGGCGCCCGTCCGCCGCGACCTCGTGGTCCCGGCGGTAGGAGCGGTAGTCGCTGGTGCCGGTGCCCTGGTTGCCGGTCCAGGTGATCTCGGCGGTGTAGGTGTGCAGCTTGGCCATCGGGTGCCTCTCCGAGCGGAGGTCGGTGGGGATTCCGGCACCCAGTCAACAACAGCCCCCGGCGGTCCCGTTCGGCAGGGACCCGCGACCGCGGGCCGGTGACCCGTCGCCCGGCCCGGACGCGCGGTCCCCGGGCCGGGGTCCGGCCGGCCGTGTGCGCCGGACCCCGGCCGTGATCGCCGCCGCTGCCCGGTCCGGCCTCACCTCTCGCGCCGGGCGCGGCTCCGCCGGAGCCACCGTCGGAGCCGCGCGGGCGGCGCGTCGGGCGGGGGCGGCGATCACTTGGTGCGGCAGTGGTCCTCCTGATCGGTCCTCCGGACGGGTGCGCGCGGGTGCGCGCGGCCACGGCCTCACTCGACGGTGACGTCCACCTCCATCCGGTCCGCCCCGGGTGCGCCGGAGACGGCGAGGGTGACGCCGCTCCAGGTCCCGTCGGGCAGGTCCAGCGGCGGCTTGGTGTTCTCCCCGATGCTGGAGTTGTCGAGCGACGGGTAGAGGTCGTCCGCGTCGCCGCGTTCGTCCGCGCCGAAGATCTTCGCCAGGTCACGCCGGCCGTCGGCCTGGAGGAGCTCGATGGCGAGCCGGCGCTCGTCGTTGACGTTGTCGATGGCCTCGTCGACGACGTAGGCCGCGATGCCCTCGTCGGGCAGGAACTCGTCCTGGCCGCTCTGGCGGCGGTACTCGACGACGATGTACTGGCTCTCCCGCATCCGCCCCGGGTTCGGGTTGCGGACGAACAGCGAGTCGCCGCCCTCGGCGACGGGCCGCAGGGAGATGCCCGCGGTGGTGCCGTCGATCTCCTGCGGGGTGGCCCAGCCGTGGAACATCCGGAGCATGCTGTTCGGGTAGACCGGGGTGGTGCCCTTGTTGCCCCAGGAGCCGCCTGCCATCAGGCAGTAGTTCCCGAGCCCGTTGGAGACGGTGGTGGTGACGCGTCCGGTGTCGTAGAAGTCGGCCCAGCGGGCGGCCAGGTGACCCCATTCGTGGGCGCAGACGCCGACCTTGCAGTCCTCGGGGACGGTCAGGAACGTCTGCACCCGCAGGTTCGGTGCGACCTTCACCCCGTTCTCGCCGGGCGGGTTCCACTTGAGGCTCCACAGGTTGCCCGGCTGGTCGGACTCCCGGAGCTCCTCAGCCCCGCGGCCCGCGTGGACGATGAACAGCGCGGTGACGAGGCCCTCGTCGAGGGCGTCGAAGCCGCCGGTGAAGTCGATGCCCTCCCGGAGCGCGATGTCGAGGGTGTCCGCGGCCATGCCCTGGGCGTTGCCGGGCGGGTCGCCCATGCCGGACCGGTTGTCGGCGTAGAAGGAGAGCGGGTGCGGCAGGCGGAACCAGCCGTGCACCTCGCCCTGGACGTCGATGCCGTGCGCGGTCGGGCGGGCGGGGTCGAAGCCGCTGATCCGCCGGTAGTAGTCGCGCATCGAGCCGGTGGCGAAGGTGTCCGGGCCGAAGAGCAGCTGCTCGAAGTGTTCGACGGTGTGGGCGGGGTCGTGCGGCCGGTCGGGGAAGTCGACCAGGAGGACGAGGGTGCGGATCTCGCCCTTGAGCTTCCTGGACGGACGGGTGATCAACTGGGCCCCGGTGCTGGGACCGGGGCGGACGGCCCCGTCGTCGAGGCCGATGAGGTTCTCGCCGCGGCGCTGGGAGCGCCAGACGAAGTAGTACTGCTCGAAGGTGATGTCCCGCGGCAGGCGGCGGGTCCTGATCAGCTCCCGGTAGTGGGCACGGAGAGCGGCGAGGGCGTCGGGTGACATCGGCACCGGGCAGGGGCGGTGGTCGTCGAGGGAGTGGTGGGGGCGGTGATGCAGCGGGGTTAAGGTGTGACGCATAGTGACGGCTCCTTAGAGCCTGTTCACCCCGCGGGGGCGTGTTCGGCGCCCCGCCGAGTGGGCGGTCGCCGGCAATCGGTCGGCTCGCCGAGTGGGTCGGGTCTGGCCGGTACCGGTCGCGAATGGGGCGATATGCGGTTATCAGTCCCTATTTTGACGCCCCGGGCGGTGAAAGCACCAGGGTCGAAGGGGGGTCGGTTCCCCTCAGTTCGCCCGGTGGGCCGCTGCGGCGGCCGCCAACGAGGCGGCGAGCTGCGGAGATCCCGCCCAGTGCAGATGCAGATACGAAGCGTGAACGTTTCCGGCCGCGAACCCCTCCGTGCGCGGGCCGGTCGGCAACCGCCAGCCCCAGGCGGCCCGTTCGCCGGCCCCCGGCTCGCAGACGGTCCGGTGGAACTCGTGCCCGCGCACCCGGGTGCCGGTCGGTGCCAGCGGCGAGTCGTGCAGCGCCACCGCCTCCCGGTACCCGAGGGTCAGCCGCTCGGTCATCCGGGCCGAGGTGTCCAGCACGCCGCACATCGGCAGGCCGTCCAACTCGCGGCCGAGGTAGAGCAGTCCGGCGCACTCGGCGGCGACCGGCCCGCCCGAGGCGGCGAACGCGGCGATCGCGGAACGGAGTTGCCCGTTCGCGCTGAGTTCCCGGACGTACAGCTCGGGGAACCCGCCGCCGATGACCAGGCCCGCCGTGCCCTCCGGCAGCCCGTCGGCGTGCAGCGGGTCGAACGGGACCACCTCGGCGCCGGCGGCGGTCAGCAGCTCGGTGTTCTCCGCGTACGAGAAGGAGAACGCGGCGCCGCCGGCCACCGCGATCCGCGGCGCCCCGGCCCGGGGCGCCCCCGCCCGCGGCGCCCCGGCCACCGGAAAGCCCGCCGCCACGAGCTCGGCCATCTCCGCGGCGGGGTCCCACGGCTCGGCGTCCAGCGGCGGCGCGGTCCGCGCCAACGCCAGCACCGCGTCCAGGTCCACCGAGGCGGCGACCAGCTCGCCCATGTCGGCGACCGCCCGGAGTGCCTCCGCCGAGCGCTCCACGGCCGGGATCAGGCCGAGGTGGCGGGACGGCGTGGCGACCGCCGCCGAGCGCCGGACCGAGCCCAGCACCGGCACGCCCGAGCCCTCCTCCAGGGCCTCGCGCAGCAGCTGCTCGTGCCGGTCGGAGGCGACCCGGTTGAGGATCACCCCGGCCAGTCGGACCTCCGGGTCCCAGGACGCGAAGCCGTGCACCAGCGCGGCCACCGACCGGGACTGCGACGAGGCGTCCACCACCAGCACCACCGGTGCCCGCAGCAGCTTGGCGACGTGCGCGGTGGACGCCAGCTCGCCGCGCCCCGAGGCGCCGTCGTACAGGCCCATCACGCCCTCGACCACCGCCACGTCCGCACCGGCCGCGCCGTGCAGGAAGAGCGGCGCGATCCGTTCCGGCCCGCACATGAACGCGTCCAGGTTGCGGCCCGGCCGCCCGGCCGCCAGCCCGTGGTAGCCCGGGTCGATGTAGTCCGGGCCGACCTTGTGGGGGGAGACGGCAAGCCCGCGCGCGGCGAGTGCCGCGATCAGGCCGGTGGCGACGGTGGTCTTGCCGGCGCCGGAGGACGGCGCCGCGACGACGAGACGGGGGATGTTCACGTTCAGGGTTTCCGGTCTACCACTCGATACCGCGCTGGCCCTTGCGGCCGGCGTCCATGGGGTGCTTGACCTTGGTCATCTCGGTGACCAGGTCGGCGAAGCCGGTGAGCGCCTCGGGCGCGTACCGGCCGGTGACGACGACGTGCTGGCTGCCCGGACGGTCCTTCAGGACGGCCACCACCTCCTCCGGGTCCACCCAGCCCCAGTGCATCGGGTAGGTGAACTCGTCCAGCACGTAGAAGCGGTAGGTCTCGGCGGCGAGGTCGCGCTTGACCTGCTCCCAGCCCTCCTTGGCCGCCGCCTCGCTGTCCATCTCCATCTCGGAGGAGCGCTGGATCCAGGACCAGCCGGAGCCCATCTTGTGCCAGTCGACCGTGCCGCCCTCGCCGGAGGCGCCGAGCACGCGCAACGCGTTCTCCTCGCCGACCTTCCACTTGGCGGACTTCACGAACTGGAACACCCCGACCGACCAGCCCTGGTTCCAGGCGCGCAGCGCCATGCCGAAGGCCGCGGTGGACTTGCCCTTGCCGGGGCCGGTGTGGACGGCGGTGATCGGCATCGTACGGCGCTGGCGGGTCGTCAGGCCGTCGTCGGGGACACTCTCGGGAACACCCTTGGGCATGTCGGCTCAGGCCGCCTTTCGCGTAGTGGTGGTGGGGCGGTTGTCGCGGACGAGGGAGGCCACGCCCTCGGCCCGCAGCTCGTCCAGGGTCACGGCGGTGGCGCGGAGCCGTGCGGCCAGCGTGCGGGCCAGGCCGAGCCGGACCGGTCCGGACTCGCAGTCCAGCACCACGCTCGCCACGCCCTGCCCGGCCAGCAGCCCGGCCGCCCGGTGCGACTGCGCGACGGCGTCGCGGGCGCCGGTGGCCCGGCCGTCGGTGACCACGACCAGCAGCGGGCGGCGGTCGGGGTCGCGCAGCCGCTCGACCCGCAGCACCTCGTGGGCGCGGAGCAGCCCGGCGGCCAGGGGGGTCCGGCCGCCGGTGGGCAGCGTCTCCAGCCGGGCCGCGCCGACCTCGACCGAGGAGGTGGGCGGCAGCGCCAGTTCGGCGGACCCGCCCCGGAAGGTGATCATGCCGATCTTGTCCCGGCGCTGGTAGGCGTCCATCAGCAGGGACAGCACCGCGCCCTTGACGGCGGTCATCCGCTGCCGGGCCGCCATCGAGCCGGAGGCGTCGACCACGAACAGCACCAGGTTGGACTCCCGTCCCTGGCGGACCTGTTCGCGGAAGTCGTCCTTGTGCAGCACCAGGGCGCGGGACGCCCGGCCGCGCGCCACCTGGTGCGGTGCGGCGGCCCGCAGGGTGGCGCTCAGGTGCAGCCGGGCCAGCCGGCCCTGCGGGCGGCGGGACCTGATGGTGTGGCCGCCGTCGGTCTCGGCGGGGGAGCGGCGGCCCTGCGCGCCGCGCCCGGTGCCGTCGACGGCGAACAGCCGGGTCCGGTACGGGTCGCCGGCCGCGACGGGCGCCGACTCCCGGGCGGGGGAGGGGTGCTGGGCCGGGACGGGCTGCGGGAGTGCCGGGTCCTCGTCGGGGGAGGTGGCGTCGGCGCCGGCGGGCGGGCCGTCCGGGCCGGTCGGCTCGGGGGCGCCGCCACCGCCGTCGGGGCCGGGTCCGTCGCCCTCGGGGCCGTCCGGGCCGTCCCCGGGGTCCTGGTCGGGGTCCTCGTCCGACTCCCGGGCCTCGGCCCGCCCCTCCGCGAGGGCCTCCTCCTCGTCCTGCCGGGCCTGCTCCTCGCGGGCCTCCTCCTGCTCCTGCCGGGCCTGCTCCTCCAGCGTCCGGTCCAGCAGCTCCTCGTCCAGCCCGGGCGCGTCGAAGGGGTTGCGCCGGCGCCGGTGCGGCAGCGCCAGCTGCGCGGCCTTGCGGACGTCCTCCTCCAGCACCTCGGTGCGCCCGGACCAGGCGGCCAGCGCGACGGCGGTGCGCGCCATCACGATGTCCGCGCGCAACCCGTCCACCTCGAACGCGGCGCAGACGGCGGTGATCCGGCGGAGTGCCGCGTCGGTCAGCTCCACCTTCGGCAGCAGCTCCCGGGCGGTGGTGATCCGCAGGGCGAGCGCCCGCTCGTCCTCCTCGAACCGGTCGGCGAAGCCCGCCGGGTCGGCGTCGTAGGCGAGGCGGCGGCGCACGACCTCGGCCCGCTCCACCGGCTCCCGGGTGGCGGCGATCTCGACGGTCAGGCCGAACCGGTCGAGCAGCTGCGGCCGCAGCTCGCCCTCCTCCGGGTTCATCGTGCCGACCAGCAGGAACCGGGCCGCGTGCCGCACCGAGACGCCCTCGCGCTCGACGTACGAGCGGCCCATCGCGGCGGCGTCCAGCAGCAGGTCCACCACGTGGTCCTGGAGCAGGTTGACCTCGTCGATGTAGAGCACGCCGCGGTGCGCCTGCGCCAGCAGGCCCGGCTCGTACGCCTTGACGCCCTCGGCGAGCGCCCGCTCCAGGTCCAGCGAGCCGACGATCCGGTCCTCGGAGACGCCGACCGGCAGCTCGACCAGCCGGGCCGGTCGCGAGGACGCCCCGGCGCCGGCGTGCGCGCCGTCCGGGCACTGCGGGTCGGGCGCGGCCGGGTCGCAGGCGAAGCGGCAGCCGTCGACGGTGGCGATGGACGGCAGCAGGCCGGCCAGCGCGCGCACCATGGTCGACTTGGCGGTGCCCTTCTCGCCGCGGACGAGCACCCCGCCGACCGCCGGCGAGACCGCGTTGAGCAGCAGCCCGAGCCGTAGGTCGGCCATGCCGACGATCGCGGTGAACGGGTAGCGGACGTCACTCATGATTCTCGCTCACGATTCTCCCCAAGGGGCCCCGGGCGGCAGGAACGGCAGCGATCCGGCCGCCGGCACCCCGCCTTCGATCAGCTTCCACAGTGCGTCGGTGTCCGCGTGTTCCTCGATCAGCTCCCCCAGTCGGTCCAGCCGGGCCTCGCGCGCCGCCGCGAACGAGGTGTCCGGCGCGGGGACGAACGCCCGGCCGGCCGATGCGGCGACGTCGCGCAGCAGTTCGCGCCGGAAACCGTCGTTCTCCAGCGCGCCGTGCCAGGTCGTCCCCCAGACGGAGCCCACCCGGCAGCCGTCCAGGAAGGGGGTGCCGCCCTCGACGGTGACCACGCCGTGGTGGATCTCGTAGCCCTCGACCCGCTGCCCGTACGCCTCGCCGACCGGCCGGCCCAGCACCTTCTCGACGCCGAACCGGACGTGCGTCGGCAGCAGGCCGAGCCCCTCCACGGCGCCGGCCTTCGACTCGACCTCGTCCACGACGGTCCGCGCCAGCATCTGGTAGCCGCCGCAGACGCCGAGGACCGGACGGCCCTGCGCCGCCCGCGCCTTCAGCGCCGTCTCCAGGCCGCGCTCGCGCAGCCAGGCGAGGTCCGCGACGGTGGCCCGGGTGCCGGGGAGCACGACGAGGTCGGCGTCGGCCAGCTCCTCGGGCCGGGTGGCCCAGCGGACCAGCACCCCGGGCTCCTGGGCCAGCGCGTCCAGGTCGGTGAAGTTCGACAGCCGGGGGAAGCGCACCACGGTCACCCGCAGCACGTCCGCGCCGAGCGGCCCGCGGCCGGCCGTGCGGTCGACCACGGTGGACAGGTCGAGCGAGTCCTCGGCGTCGAGCCAGAGGTCGGGCAGCATCGGCAGGGTGCCCAGCACCGGGCGGCCGGTCAGCTCGCGGAGCATCTCCAGCCCGGGGGCGAGCAGTCGCGCGTCGCCGCGGAACTTGTTGACGAACCAGCCGGCCACGTGCCGCTGGTCCTCGGCCGAGAGCAGCGCCAGCGTCCCGTACATCGCCGCGAACACCCCGCCCCGGTCGATGTCCCCGACCACGACGACCGGCAGCCCGGCGGCGGTGGCCAGGCCCATGTTGGCGATGTCCCGGTCCCGGAGGTTGATCTCGGCGGGCGAGCCGGCGCCCTCGCAGATCACCACGTCGTACCGGCGGCGCAGGTCCGCGAGGCACTCCAGGGCCCGCTCCAGCAGCACCGGCTTGCGGTCGCGGTAGTCCAGCGCGCCGACCTCGGCGACCGCCCGGCCGAGCAGCACGACCTGGCTGCGGCCGTTCGCGCCGGGCTTGAGCAGCACCGGGTTCATGGCCGCCTCGGGCTCCACCCGGGCGGCCTGCGCCTGCATCGCCTGCGCGCGGCCGATCTCGGCGCCGTCCGCGGTGACGAAGGAGTTCAGCGACATGTTCTGCGCCTTGAACGGCGCGACGCGGACGCCCTGACGGGCCAGCCAGCGGCAGATGCCGGCGGTGACCACGCTCTTCCCGGCGTCCGAGGTCGTCCCGGCGACCAGCAGTGCGTTGCTCATGCCCCACCCCTTCTCCTGCTCAGGGCCGCCCGGAGCAGCAGATGCCCGGCGACCGTCGTACCCAGCGCCAGCGCGCCCACCCGTCGGGAGAGCACGCAGGCCCGCTCGATGTCGTCCACCCCGACCGGCCGGAGCCCCTCGCCGAGCACCGGCCGGTGCTCGACGCGGTCGCCGTACCGGAGCGTCCCGCCCAGGCGGACGCCGACCGCACCGGCGAAGGCCGATTCGGCCTGGCCCGCGTTCGGGCTGGGGTGTGCGGAGCCGTCCCGCCGCCAGACCCGCCAGGCGGTGCGCGGTTCGGGCGCGGCGGCGACGGTCAGCAGCGCGGTCAGCCGGGCGCCCGGCCAGCCGGCCACGTCGTCCAGCCGCGCGGAGGCCCAGCCGAACCGGGCGTACCGGGGCGAGCGGTGGCCGACCATCGCGTCCAGGGTGTTGACGGCGCGGAACGCCAGCAGGCCCGGTGTGCCCGCGAGCCCGCCCCAGACCAGCGCGTTGACCACGGCGTCGGCGGTGTTCTCGGCGACCGACTCGACCACCGCGCGGGCCAGCTGGGCCTCGTCCAGGGTGCTCGGGTCGCGGCCGCACAGGTGCGGCAGCCGCTCCCGGGCCGCCGTCAGGTCGCCTGCGGCGAGCGAGCGGCCGATGGTCCGGGCCTCCCGGGTCAGCGAGGTGCCGCCGAGCACGGTCCAGGTCGCGGCGGCGGCCAGGGCGGCCCGCCCGAGCGGCCGCCGGCCGAGCAGCCGGTCGGCGGCCACGGCGCCGGCCGCGACGGTGCCCACGCAGAGCGCGGTGTAGGCGGTGCCGGTGGCGCGGTCGTCGCGCCAGATCCGCCGTTCCAGCCGGTTCGCGGCGGTGCCGAAGACGGCGACCGGGTGGCCGCGGCGAGGATCGCCGAGCCGGGTGTCGGCGAGGTATCCGGCGACCGCGCCCGCGGCGAACGCGGCGGCGCGGGTCAGCGGACGCACGGCGGGGTGCGGTGGCGGGTCGTCGCGGCCGGGGCAGGCTGCATCGCGTGGGTGTCCTCACTCAGGGTCCGCGCCCTGGATCGACGTACCGGGGGCGAGAGTCTCCTGGCTTCCGGGTCGGACGCCCGCCCGGGCCTTCCAGCGGCTTCTGACGGCTCGCCGTGGCATTGTCCGGACGTGCTCCCCGGTGACAGTGGCGGGACCGCGCCGGACTCGCACCGGCTTCCTCTGCTTGCCTCCGTATGGCTGAAGGATCCCATCACGCCCCCGAACCGGGAGTCAACCGAGGTCACGGAGCGTTCGGTCACACCGCCGGTCCTCGCGCGGCCCCCGCCCCGGCCCGCCCCGGAGGCTCTCGCCCCGGTGTGACGTTGCTCCCGATCTGACACGGACGGCCGTGTCCTACTGGCCACCGGCCGCCGCCGCTAGTGGACTGGGGCCAGAACACCCTCCGGCACCGGGACTTAACTGCGGGGAGCGAGTATGCGTTGGGGAATCGCGGCCACCGTGGCCGCCGCCGCCGTCGGTACGGGGGCGGCCGTGCTGGTGATCGGCCGGCGGGCGTCCGAGCGGATGGTCCACCCGGCCGTCGCGGCCCGGACGAGGTCCGGCCCGGTGCAGGTCCTGACCCTCGGCGCGGGGCGGGTCGGCTTCACCCGCGGCCCGGAGAGCGAACGCCCCGGCCGCTGGGCCGTGGAGTGGGGAGAGGACGGGCACGCGGTCGTCGGCGAGGTCCTGCACAGCGACGGGAAGGGCGTCACCCGCCGCCTGCTCCGGGCGGACCGGGGCACCCTCACGCCCGGGACCGAGGTCCGCTTCACCCCCCGGGTCCATCTCGGGGACCCGACCACCGCGCTCGGGATCCCGTTCACCGAGACCGCCGTCGAGGGCGAGCTGGGTGCGCTGCCCGCCTGGCGGCTGGACGGCGCGCGGGGCACCTGGGTGATCCTGGTGCACGGTCCCGGCGCCGACCGCTCCCAGGCTCTCCCGGTGCTCCCGCTGCTCCGGCGGCTGGCCCTGCCGGTGCTCGCCGTCAGCTACCGGGGCGACGCGGGTGCGCCGGCCTCCCCGGACGGCCTCGGCCACTTCGGCGAGACCGAGTGGCGCGACGTCGAGGCGGCGATCCGGCGCGCGCTGGACAGCGGCGCCGGCAAGGTCGTCCTCTACGGCTGGTCGCTCGGCGCCACCACGGCCCTGCAGACCGCCGCCCGCTCCGGCTGGGCAGGCTCGATCAGCAGCCTGATCCTGGACTCGCCGGTGCTGGACTGGCCGGCCGGCGCGCGGCGCGGTGCGGCCCGGGCCGGCTACCGGGGCGTGGCCGCCGAACTGGGCGCGCTCGCCGCCGAGGGACGCACCGGCCTGGATCTGGCCGACTTCGCGCGCCTCGCCGACGGCACCGACCTGCGGGTCCCCACTCTGGTGCTGCACGGCCCGGACGACCCGGTGGCCCCGTTCCGCGCGGCCGAGCGCCTCGCCGGGAGGCGCCCGGACGTGGTCAACCTCCAGGCCTTTCCCGGCGGTGACCACGCCGCACTCTGGAACACCGACCCGGAGCGCTACGAGGAGACCCTCCGCCGTTGGCTCACGCCCTTCCTCTGAGCGCGCCCGGCCCGGTCCACCCGGCCGCGGCGGCTCCCCGGCCGCCGCGGCCGCTTCCCCTCTCCCTTTCCTCCCCGCTTTCCCTTCCCTCCCTCCCCCGGTCACGAGTGGCATGGACCCGCCACTAAGATCAAGCCAGTCGGTTTGGCCTCTGTTGCCCGATCTTGTGGAGGCCCCGCGCCCGCCGCCCGGCCCGCGCGTGCAACCGGATGTGACAGATGGCCGGTACAAGGGGAAGACTGCTCGACGTGACGTCTCGGAACCCGCGCGACCGTGATGCCCCGCTCCCGCCGACGATCGGTACCGGTGCGACGGTGACCCGTCTCCCCGGAACTGCCCACCGCCCCGCCGGCGCCAGGCCGGGGACCTCCGGCGTACCCCGCCGACGAGGCCCGGCCCCCGCACCCGGCCGCGGCCGGGTCCCCGTGCCGGAGGGCTTCCCCGCACCCGCCGAACTCGCCCCGCTGGCCCGCCGCATGCTGGTCGACGCCGTCCGGATCGCCCGTTGGGCCGGCGACCTCGACGAGGTCGACAAGCGCGGCGAGCTGCTCCCCGACGACGCCCGGGCCGCCGGCCGCGCCCTCGCCATGACGGTGGGCGCCGCGGCCAAGGCCTGGGGCCAGGCGCTGCTGGTCGGCCTGGTCGAGGCCAGGGACGGCGGCGCCGTCCCCGGCTGGCGCCTGCACGCCTGGGAGCACGACGACGAGGCGGTGGTCCGCGGCTGGTCGGCACTGTTCGACGCCTGGACCCTGCTCGCCCCGGTCCCGCCCGCCGCCCTGCGCGGCGTCTTCGCGGTGCTCGCCGGGCAGGCCGTCGACCAGGCCCCGCAACTGCTCTCCTTCCTGCACCTGGTGGACGGCCCGGTCGCCGACATGGAGCTGCTGGAGCTGCTCCGGCGAGGTCTGGACGAGCGCCGGGTCGGCGGTGGCGAGAGCACCTTCGGCCTCTCGCCCGTCCCGCACGCGGCCTCGGCGATCTCCGCGGTCCGCGGCACCTGCCGCGAGCCGCAGATCGACACCCCGGCCTCGCCCGCCGACGTGGCGGCCGTCCTCGACTGGATGCTGGACGGCCTCGCCGCCGTCGGCGCACTGGTCCGCCGGGACAACGCCGCCGACCTGTCGCCGCTCGGGCACTGGGCGGTGCGGGCCAAGCTGGAGGAGATCTGCACCGTCGCGCAGACCGCCGCCGGCCACATCGAGCAGAGCGCGCCGGAACTGCTGAGCGCCTGCGCCGACTACTCGCCGGGCCCGGCCCGCGCCGAGTACCGCGCCTGGCTGGCGGCCCGCCCGGCCGACCGGGCGGTGGCCGAGCTGCTGGAGGCGGCGCAGGGCGAGGACGCGCTGGTCCGCGGCCTGGCCTTCGAGGCGCTCCGGGTCGCCGGCTCCACCGCCGAGCAGGCCGTCCGGGCCGCCGTCGACGAGCCGGTGCTGCGCCCGTACGCGCTCCTCTGGCTCGCCGAGCGCTCGGACGAGGGGGTCTCGCCGGCCGACGTGCTGGGGGCGGAGGACGCCGCCTGGCTCTGGGTGGACACCGCCGCCGCCGTGCTGGACCACGGGGAGACGGAGCTGCTGGTCGGCCACGTCGAGGGCGCTTCGGCCGGTGACCCGGTGCGACTGTTCGCCCGGGCCCGGCAGTCCGGACACCCGCGGGCGGCCTCGGTGCTGACCGCCGTCTCCGGCGTCCACCCGGACCCGGCGGTGGCCCGCGCGGCGCGCCGTTCGGCCTTCAGCGTCCACCGCGGCGGCGCCTGAGCGGTCCGCCCGGGAGCCCCCGGCGCGGCGCACGACATGACGAAGGGCCCGGTCCCTGGGGGATCCGGGCCCTTCGTCATGCGTCTCGTCGGTCGTCAGCCGATCCGGGACTCCGCGCGGCGTGCCCGCACGTCCCCGACCTTCTGGCCCACCTTGCGGCGGATGACCAGCAGCGGGGCCATCGCGGCCAGCGCGATCTGGCCGAACGCGCCGATGTGCAGCAGGTAGTCGCCGCCCTTCAGGCCGGTCGCCCAGGCCGCCAGGCAGCCGATGGAGAGCACGATCCAGCAGAGCGTCGCGGTGGCCAGCAGCCCCTGCGGCTTCGGGTACTCGATCCGGCTGACCATCAGGTACGCCACGCCGAAGATGGCGAGCAGACCGGGCAGGAACGGCGGGTCGAGCAGCACGATGGCGATCACCGTCATCGCACCCATCGGGCAGGGCATGCCCTGGAACACCCCGGGTCGCATCTTCACGGCGGAGAAGCGGGCGAGCCGCAGCACCACCGCGAGCAGCACGGTCAGCGCGATCAGCGCCGAGAGCCGGCTGTTGGAGCCCGGCGAGACCATGCCCCAGACGGCGACGAAGTAGGCCGGCGCGATGCCGAAGCTGATCAGGTCGGCCAGGTTGTCGAGTTCCGCCCCGAGGGCGGAGGAGCGCAGCTTGCGCGCCACCAGCCCGTCGAAGAGGTCGCACATCGAGCCGATCAGCAGCAGCGTCACCGCGGTGGCGGCACTGTGCTTGTCCGGCGCGGCGCCCGGGTTGGTGATGTGCGGGACGAGCACCCCGGTGGTGATCGAGTAGATCGCCAGGAAGCCGCAGACGGCGTTCCCCAGGGTCAGGAAGTCGGCGGTGGAGAGGTGCTGCGGCGAACGCGGAGCACGCAGCTCGCGGTCGCGTGCCCAGCGGCGGCGGCGCAGCGCCGTCTCCTCGTCGTCCAGGCCGACGATCGTTTCAGGATCAGTCACGGTCAAGGCGCGTCACCCCGGCTGTGGTCTTCTGGCCGACCTCGACGCCGACCTCGACGCCGGCCGGCAGGTAGGTGTCGACCCGGGAGCCGAAGCGGATCAGACCGATCCGCTCGCCCTGCTCGACCTTGGTACCGGCGTCGACGTACGGCACGATGCGACGGGCCACGGCCCCCGCGATCTGCACCATCTCGATGTCGCCGAGCTCGGTGTCGAAGTGCCAGACGACCCGCTCGTTCTGGTCGCTGTCCTTGTTGAAGGCGGGGACGAAGCCGCCGGGCACGTGCTCCACGGAGGTCACCGTGCCGGGCAGCGGTGCGCGGTTGACGTGGACGTTGAGCGGGCTCATGAAGATCGCGACGCGGGTGCGGCCGTCCGGCCACGCGTCGATGCTCTGAACCACGCCGTCGGCGGGGGAGATCACTCTGCCCGTGCCGATCTCACGCTCGGGGTCGCGGAAGAACCACAGCATGCCGGCGCCGAGCGCACAGGCGGGCACCGCCGCCAGGGCCCACGTGCCGTTGCGCCGGGTGAGGGCGGTGGTCACGGCGGCCGTGGCGAGGGTGGGGACGAACCAGGGGGTGGCTCCGCGCGCGATGGTCACGCGGGGTCGCCGACCGGCCGCCGGAGCTGCGAGGGCATCGCGGTCCGTGACGGAGGTGTGAGGGGACGGGCTGATGGGCATCGAAAACCTTTGTCGCGGGGGATCATGGCCGCTGGACGGGGGCCACCGCGGGATCGGGTAATAGAGGGACGTCTGCTGTCCCGGTGGATGCTATCGGGAGCACACGGTGGGTGGGCAACCCGCCTGCTCGTTCATGTGTCCTGCTGGAGGCGCCGGTGCGCCTCTGTGTATACGACCGTAGCTCGCCCCCGTCCGGTTCCCAAGGGACCGGGCAGAGCTGGTGACACTTGTCTCAGCAGAGTGTCCGGCAGGGCATGCCGGAGCGGCCCCGGGGCGCGTGACGGCAGTCGTACGCCCCGGGGCCGCTCCGAGGGCCGTGCCGGGCCCGGGCGGACCAGGCGCGGGACCGGTGCACGGCCCGGTGCCGGGACGGGCCCGCACGCCCGTCGACCGGCCGTCCTCGGACCGTCCGCCCGGCGTGCCGCAGGTCACGCGGCACGGGTCGGGTACGACGGAACGGGTCGGGTTCACTCCGCGATGCGGTACTCCTCCAGCAGCCGGCGCCCGACGATCATCTTCTGGATCTCCGCAGTACCTTCACCGATCAGCAGCATCGGGGCCTCCCGGTAGAGCCGCTCGATCTCGTACTCCTTGGAGAAGCCGTAGCCGCCGTGGATGCGGAAGGAGTCCTCGACGACCTCCTTGCAGTACTCGGAGGCGAGGTACTTGGCCATGCCGGCCTCCAGGTCGTTCCGCTCGCCGCCGTCCTTCTTGCGGGCGGCCATCACCATCATCTGGTGCGCGGCCTCGACCTTGGTGGCCATCTCGGCGAGCTTGAACTGGATCGCCTGGTGCTCGGCGATCTTCTTGCCGAAGGTGCTCCGCTGCTGGGCGTAGGCGATGCCCAGCTCGAAGGCGCGCCGCGCGACGCCGCAGCCGCGCGCGGCCACGTTGACCCGGCCGACCTCGACGCCGTCCATCATCTGGTAGAAGCCCTTGCCCGGGACGCCGCCGAGGACCCGGTCGGCCGGGATCCGGACGTCCTGGAGGACCAGCTCGGTGGTGTCGACGCCCTTGTAGCCCATCTTCTCGATCTTCCCGGGCACCGTGAGGCCGGGGACGGTCGGGTTCGGGCCGAATCCCGCCGTCTTCTCGATCAGGAAGGTGGTCATGTTCCGGTACGGGGTGGAGCCGCCCTCGTCGGTCTTGCAGAGCACCGCGACCAGGGTGGACGTGCCGCCGTTGGTCAGCCACATCTTCTGGCCGTTGAGGACGTAGAAGTCGCCGTCCCGGACGCCCTTGGTGGAGATCGCGGCGACGTCGGAGCCGAGGCCCGGCTCGGACATCGAGAAGGCGCCGCGGATCTCGCCGGCCGCCATCTTCGGCAGGAAGTAGTCCTTCTGCTCCTGGGTGCCGTGCGCGTTGATCATGTGCGCCACGATGAAGTGCGTGTTGACGATGCCGGACACCGACATCCAGCCGCGGGCGATCTCCTCGACCACCAGGGCGTAGGTGAGCAGCGACTCCCCGAGGCCGCCGTACTCCTCGGGGATGGTCAGGCCGAAGAGCCCGAGCTGCTTCATGCCCTCGACGATCGCGGTCGGGTACTCGTCCTTGTGCTCCAGCTCGGTCGCGACCGGGATGATCTCCTTGTCGACGAACTCGCGCACGGTGGCGAGGATGTCCCGCTGGATCTCGGTGAGGCCGTCGGTCTGTGCGAGGCGTCCCATCGTGCGGCTCCTGTCATGCCTGAAGAAGAAGAGGGTGGGGGTACGGGGGCTCCGCGGGCGTGACTTCCGCGGAGCCCCCGTGTACCGGGTGGGGCCACGGCCGATGACGGCGGCCGGCCCGTCCGGGGTCCTTGGGGCGGGCCGTGCTCAGGCCGACGGGGTGGGGCGGCCGGGCTGCTCCCCGCCGCGCGCGGTGGTGTAGGTCGCGGTCGGGACCATCACCTTGCGGCGGAAGAGGCAGACGACCGTGCCGTCCTGCTTGTAGCCCTTGGTCTCGACGTACACGATGCCGCGGTCGTCCTTGGACTTGGACGGCCACTTGTCGAGCACGGTGGTCTCGCCGTAGATCGTGTCGCCGTGGAAGGTCGGCGCGACGTGCCGCAGCGACTCGATCTCCAGGTTGGCGATCGCCTTGCCGGAGACGTCCGGGACGGACATGCCGAGCAGCAGCGAGTAGACGTAGTTGCCCACCACGACGTTCCGGCCGAAGTCGGTGGTGTGCTCGGCGTAGTGGGCGTCCAGGTGGAGCGGGTGGTGGTTCATGGTGAGGAGGCAGAAGAGGTGGTCGTCGTACTCGGTGACCGTCTTGCCGGGCCAGTGCTTGTAGACCGCGCCGACCTCGAACTCCTCGTAGGTGCGTCCGAACTGCATGATCGATGGTTCCTTACCGGTCTCAAACCTGCGGGGGCTCGAACGTGGAGGTGCGGCGGAAGCCCGCGGCCCGGCCCTTGCCGGCGATGACCAGCGCCATCTTGCGGCTGGCCTCGTCGATCATCTCGTCGCCGAGCATCGCCGAACCCTTGGCGCCGCCCGCCTCGGAGGTGCACCAGTCGTAGGCGTCGAGGATCAGCTCGGCGTGGTCGTAGTCCTCCTGGGAGGGCGAGAAGAGCTCGTTGGCGGCGGCGACCTGGTCCGGGTGGAGCACCCACTTGCCGTCGAAGCCGAGGGCGGCGGCGCGGCCGGCCACCTCGCGGTAGCCCTCCTGGTTGCGGATCTGGAGGTACGGGCCGTCGATCGCCTGGAGGTCGTTGGCGCGTGCGGCCATCAGGATGCGCATCAGGATGTAGTGGTAGGCGTCGGCCGGGTAGCCGGGCGGCTGCTCGCCGACCACCAGGGACTTCATGTTGATCGAGGCCATGAAGTCGGCCGGGCCGAAGATGATGGTCTCCAGCCGGGGCGAGGACTCGGCGATCGCGTCGACGTTGATCAGGCCCTTGGCGTTCTCGATCTGCGCCTCGATGCCGATCCTGCCGACCTCGAAGCCCATGGTCTTCTCGATCTGGGTGAGCAGCAGGTCGAGCGCCCTGACCTGCTCGGCGTCCTGGACCTTCGGCAGCATGATGCAGTCGAGGTTGGGGCCGGCGCCCTCGACCACGGTGATCACGTCGCGGTAGGTCCAGTGGGTGGTCCAGTCGTTGACCCGGACGACCTTGGTCTTCGTGCCCCAGTCGCCGTTGTTCAGGGCGTCGACGATGGTGTGCCGGGCGCTCTCCTTGACCAGCGGGGCGCAGGCGTCCTCCAGGTCGAGGAAGACCTGGTCGGCGTCGAGGCCCTGGGCCTTCTCCAGGAACCGCGGGTTGGAGCCGGGCACGGCCAGGCAGGAGCGGCGGGGGCGCAGACGGTGGGGGGCGGCGGGAGTGCTCATGAGGGGTGGTCGGTTCCTTCCGGGGTCAGCTGCTGGACGCGGCGGTGCAGGACGTCCAGGGCTGGAGCCTGTTGGCCAGCCGGATCTCGTCCACGATCCGGCCGATGATGGTCGTGATGCCGAAGTCCTTCGGGGTGAACACGGCGGCGATGCCGGCGGCCTTGAGGGCCTCGCCGTCCGCTGCCGGGATGATGCCACCCACGATCACCGGGACATCCTCCACCCCGGCCCGGCGGAGCCGGTGCAGGACGTCGGGCACCAGCTCGGAATGGGCACCGGAGAGGATCGACAGGCCCACGCAGTGCACGTCCTCGGCGACGGCCGCCGAGACGATCTGCTCCGGGGTGAGCCGGATGCCCTGGTAGACCACCTCGAACCCGGCGTCGCGGGCCCGGACGGCGATCTGCTCGGCGCCGTTGGAGTGCCCGTCCAGGCCGGGCTTGCCGACCAGCAGGCGCAGCTTTCCGGCGCCCAGCTCGGCGGCGGTCGCGGCGACCGCCTCGCGGACCGCGGCCAGTTCGCCGCCGGGTTCGGCGGTCACCGCGACCGGGGCGCCGCCGACGCCGGTGGGGGCGCGGTACTCACCGAAGACCTCGCGCAGGGCGAACGCCCACTCGCCGGTGGTGACCCCGGCGCGGGCGCAGACCAGGGTGGCCGGCATCAGGTTGTCGCCGGTGGCGGCGACGGTCTTGAGGTCCTCCAGGGCCCGCAGTGCAGAAGGCTCGTCGCGCTGCCCGCGCCAGGCCTCCAGGGCGTTGAGCACGGACTGCTCGGAGGCCGGGTCGACGACCATGATCGCGGTGTCGAGGTCGGCCGTGAGCGGGCTCTCCTCGGTCGTGTCGAAGCAGTTCACCCCGATGATCCGGTCCTCGCCGGACTCGATCCGGGCCCGGCGGGCGGCGTGCGAGGCGACCAGGTTGGACTTGAGGTAGCCGGACTCGACGGCCGGGATGACCCCGCCCATCTCCAGCACCTTGGCGATCTCGGCCTCGGCGCCGGCCAGCAGGTCGGCGGTCTTGGCCTCGATCACCTCGGAGCCGTTGAAGATGTCCCCGTACTCCAGCAGGTCGGACTCGTAGGCGAGCACCTGCTGGATCCGCAGCGACCACTGCTGGTCCCAGGGGCGGGGCAGGCCGAGCGCCTCGTTCCAGGCGGGCAGCTGGACGGCGCGGGCGCGGGCGTCCTTGGAGAGCGTGACGGCGAGCATCTCCAGCACGATCCGCTGGACGTTGTTCTCCGGCTGGGCCTCGGTCAGGCCGAGCGAGTTGACCTGGACGCCGTAGCGGAACCGGCGCTGCTTGGCGTCCTCGATGCCGTACCGCTCCCGGGTGACCTTCTCCCAGAGCCGGCCGAAGGCGCGCATCTTGCACATCTCCTCGACGAACCGCACGCCGGCGTTCACGAAGAAGGAGATCCGGGCGACCACCTCGCCCATCCGCTCGGCCGGCACCTGGCCGGAGTCGCGGACGGCGTCCAGCACCTCGATCGCCGTGCACATCGCGTAGGCGATCTCCTGGACGGGGGTGGCCCCGGCCTCCTGGAGGTGGTAGCTGCAGATGTTGATCGGGTTCCACTTCGGGATGTTCCCGACGGTGTAGGCGATCATGTCGGTGATCAGGCGCACCGACGGCCCGGGCGGGAAGACGTGCGTCCCGCGCGACAGGTACTCCTTGACGATGTCGTTCTGGGTGGTGCCGGTGAGCTTGGCGATGTCGGCGCCCTGCTCCTCGGCGACCACCTGGTAGAGCGCCAGCAGCCACATCGCGGTGGCGTTGATCGTCATCGAGGTGTTGGTCTGTTCGAGCGGGATCCCGTCGAACAGGGCCCGCATGTCGCCGACGTGACCCACCGGCACGCCGACCCGGCCGACCTCGCCGCGGGCGAGGATGTGGTCGGAGTCGTAGCCGGTCTGGGTCGGCAGGTCGAAGGCGACGGAGAGGCCGGTCTGCCCCTTGGCGAGGTTCTTCCGGTAGAGCGCGTTGGAGTCGCTCGCGGTCGAGTGGCCGGCGTACGTGCGCATCAGCCACGGCCGGTCGCGCGGCACGCGCCCGCCCGCCGCCGCCGTCGGCGCGCCCTCCGGCCCGTCCGCCCGGGCAGTCATCAGACGTTCCTGAAGCGGTTGATGGCCGGCAGGTGCTTCTCGCGCAGTTCGGCGTCGCGCACGCCCAGACCCTCCTGCGGGGCCAGGCAGAGCACGCCGACCTTGCCCTGGTGCTTGTTCTGGTGGACGTCCAGCGCGGCCTGGCCGGTCTGGTCGAGCGAGTACACCTTGGAGACCGTCGGGTGGATCTTGCCCTTGGCCACCAGGCGGTTGGCCTCCCAGGCCTCCCGGTAGTTGGCGAAGTGCGAGCCGACGATCCGCTTGAGCGACATCCACAGGTAGCGGTTGTCGTACTGGTGCATGAAGCCGGAGGTGGAGGCGCAGGTGACGATGGTGCCGCCCTTGCGGGTGACGTACACCGAGGCGCCGAAGGTCTCGCGGCCCGGGTGCTCGAAGACGATGTCGACGTCCTCGCCGCCGGTCAGCTCGCGGATCCGCCCGCCCAGGCGCTTCCACTCGCGCGGGTCCTGGGTCTGCTCGTCCTTCCAGAACCGGTAGCCCTCGGCGGAGCGGTCGATGATCGCCTCGGCGCCCATCGCCCGGCAGATCTCGGCCTTCTGGTCGCTGGAGACCACACAGATCGGGGTGGCGCCGCCGGCCAGGGCGTACTGGGTGGCGTACGAGCCGAGGCCGCCGCTGGCGCCCCAGATCAGCACGTTGTCGCCCTGCTTCATGCCCGCGCCGTTCCGCGAGACCAGCTGGCGGTAGGCGGTGGAGTTGACCAGGCCGGGGGAGGCGGCCTCCTCCCAGGTCAGGTGGGCCGGCTTGGGCATCAGCTGGTTGGTCTTCACCAGCGCCAGCTGGGCCAGGCCGCCGAAGTTGGTCTCGAAGCCCCAGATCCGCTGCTCCGGGTCCATCATCGTGTCGTTGTGGCCGTCGGAGGACTCCAGCTCGACCGAGAGGCAGTGCGCGACGACCTCGTCGCCGGGCTTCCAGGCGTTGACCCCGGCACCGGTGCGCAGCACCACCCCGGCGAGGTCCGAACCGAGCACGTGGTACGGCAGGTCGTGGCGCCTGGTGAGCGGCGAGAGCCGGCCGTAGCGCTCCAGGAAGCCGAAGGTGGAGACCGGCTCGAAGATCGAGCTCCACACCGTGTTGTAGTTCACGGCGCTCGCCATGACGGCGATCAGGGCCTCGCCCGGGCCCAGCTCGGGCAGCGCGACGTCGTCGAGGTGGAGTGACGTGCGAGGGTCCTTGTCGCGGCTGTCGAGGCCCGCGAACATCTGCTCCTCGTCCTTGTGGAGCGTCACCGCTCGGTAGGACTCCGGCAGCGCCAGGGCGGCGAAGTCCGCCGGGGTGCTGTCGGGGCTGAGGATCGCGTCGAGGATTTCCTTCATGGCTGCCTCCGAAGGCGTACCTGTGTGAGGGCACAGGGCGTCTGGGGGAGCCGGGCGCGGACACCGGCTTCGCTGGGTTGGGTGGTGGGTGGAACGTGGCTGGCGGGCCGGCCTGCGGGCCTGGCCTTCAGGGCGTCGTTCCCGGGGTGTGGGAACGCCGGTACGACGGCGCGCCGAGGTGGGGAGCCGCGGCGCCGCGACTGGTTGGTAACAAGGTAGTGGCACCCTGTGCCACGCGTAAAGACACCGGGTGTCACGAATTTCCGGCGCGCCGCACCGGCGTTCGCGTGTCACTCGGCGGGCATGGGGGAGGGCCCGTACCGGCATGCCGGTACGGGCCCTCAATTACCTCGTTGACCTGCGGAAACTGCCTGGCCTCAGGCCCGCCGGGCGCCTTCCAGGGCGGCTCTGATCGAGTCCACCACCACCTCCAGCGGGGCGTCGGTGCGGGCCACTGTGATGAGGACCTCACCGCCGGGGCTGGCACTCAGTGCGCTGGCGACGGCCGCCTCCGACCCCACTCCGTTGGCACCGGGTGCCACCAGGGCCCCGCGCCGGCGCGCGCCCGGCGCGTTGGACGCCCAGAAGGTCCGCCGGGTCACCTCGAACGAGTGGTCCAGCTGCGCCTCCACGTCGCCCCGGCCGCCGGCCCTCAGCCAGCGCCGCAACACGTGGTTGTGGGCCGCGACGACGGCCGCCGCCGACACCTCGGCCAGCATCGAGTCGTCCTCGCCGCCGCGCTGCCAGCCCGCCGGGATCTCCTCGCCGGGGTCGAACCGACCCAGCAGGTACCGGGTGAACAGCCGCTCGTACCGCGCCACCACCGCGATCTCCCGCTCGCGCAGCGCGGGCACCTGACGGATCAACTGGTACCGGGCCACCGAGACCGCGGGGGTGGAGGCGTACATCCGCAGCACCTCCTTGATGCCCCGGCAGACCACGTCCAGCGGGTGCTCCTCGGGCTCCGCGCTGGCCAGCAGGTCGGCCACCCGGACCAGGGTGTCGTCGTGGTCCGGGAAGATCGCCTCCTCCTTGGACCGGAAGTAGCGGAAGAAGGTCCGCCGGGCCACCCCGGCCGCCGCCGCGATCTGGTCGACGGTGGTCTCCTCGTAGCCCTGCGAGGCGAACAGCTCCATGGCGGCGGTGGCCAGGTCCTGGCGCATCTGCTGCCGCTGCGCCGCCGCCCGGCGGCTGCCCGGGCCCCCTTCCTGCCCCGCCGGGCCGGCCGCCCGGGCGTCGCGCGGGAGGACGGACTGCTGCGGGGAGACTGCCTGAACCCGATCCATGGCCGGAACGCTACACGTCCCGGGGGCCGGAGCAGGGGGCCTTCCCCGGCGCACGGGGGCGACCGGGCCGGTCACGGCCGGTCTGGGCCAGCGGCCGGAGACGGCCCCCTGCCCCCAGGCGGACCGGTCCGGTCCGGGCGGCGGGTGCCCGGGCTGTCCGGGCTGCCCGTAGGACGGTTGCGTGGTCACCGGCGTGCGTGGTCGCGGAAGCCGCGGCCGGTCTTGCGGCCCAGACAGCCGGCCGCCACCAGGTGCTCCAGCAGCGGAGCCGCCGCCAGACCCGGCTCGCGGAACTCCTGGTGCAGGACCTGCTCGATGGTCAGCGAGACGTCCAGGCCGACCACGTCCAGCAGCTCGAACGGGCCCATCGGGTAGCCGCAGCCCAGCTTCATCGCGGTGTCGATGTCGTCCACCGTCGCGTAGTGCTCCTGCAGCATCCGCACCGCGTCGTTCAGGTAGGGGAAGAGCAGCGCGTTCACGATGAACCCGGCCCGGTCCCCGCACTCCACCGGGTGCTTGCGCACCTCGGCGCACAGCTCCAGCACGGTCGCGGTGACGTCCGGCGCGGTCAGCACCGTGGACACCACCTCGACCAGCTTCATGGCCGGCGCCGGGTTGAAGAAGTGCATCCCGATCACGTCCTGCGGCCGGGAGGTGGCCGAGGCGCAGCTGATCACCGGCAGCGAGGAGGTGGTGGTGGCGAGCACCGCACCCGGCTTGACGATCTTGTCCAGGGTGGCGAACAGCTCGCGCTTGACCGCCAGGTCCTCGGCCACCGCCTCGACCACCAGGTCCACCTCGGCCAGCTCGCCGTACTGCCCGACCGGCGTGACCAGCGCGAGCGCCGCGTCCCGCTGCTCCGCGCTCAGCCGGCCCCGGGTCACCGAACGCTCCAGCGACCGCGCCAGCTGCGCCTTGGCCTTGTCCGCCTTCTCCTGGCTGCGGGCGGCCAGCAGTACCGGGCGGCCCGCCTTGGCGAACACCTCGGCGATGCCGGTGGCCATCGTCCCCGAACCGCAGACGCCGACCGTGCGGACCGTCCGGCCCGGCACCTTCGGCAGCGCCGGACCGTCGGCCGCGTCGACCGGCCTGGAGGAGCCGGGCGCCGCGTAGGTGTAGAAGCCGCGGCCGCTCTTGCGGCCCAGCAGGCCCGCCGAGACCAGCTGGCCGAGGATCGGCGCGGGGGCGTGCAGCCGGTCCCGGGACTGCTCGTACATGGCCTCCAGGACGGTCCGGGCGGTGTCCACGCCGATCAGGTCGAGCAGCGCCAGCGGGCCCATCGGCAGGCCGCAGCCGAGCCGCATCGCGGCGTCGATGTCCTCCCGGGTGGCGTACTTGGACTCGTACATCGCGGCGGCCTGGTTCAGGTACGCGAAGAGCAGGCCGTTGACCACGAAGCCGGCCCGGTCGCCGGCGGCCACCGGCTCCTTGCCGAGGTCCCGGGCGAATCCGGCGGCGTCCTCGGCCACCTGCGGGGAGGTGAGCACGGTGCGGACCACCTCGACCAGCTTCATGGTGTGCACCGGGTTGAAGAAGTGCAGGCCGAGCACCCGCTCCGGGCGGGCCGTGGCGGCGGCGATCCGGGTCACCGAGAGCGCGGTGGTCCCGGTGGCCAGCACCGTCCCCGGCGGGCAGATCCGGTCCAGCTCGGCGAAGAGCTCCCGCTTCAGCTCCAGTTGCTCGGGCACCTCCTCGACGACCAGGTCGGCGTCGGCGGCGGCCTCCAGCGCGTGGCCCACCGAGATCAGGTCGAGCAGCGCGGTGCGCTCCTCGGGGGTGAGCCGCTCGCGGGTCACCGCGTACGCCGTGGCCTCCTGGATCCGGGCCAGTGCCCGGGCGGCCTGCTCCTCGTCGGCTTCGATGCCGATCACCCGGCGGCCGCTCCTGGCGACGGCGACCGCGACGCCGGCACCCATCGTGCCGAGGCCGACCACGGCGACCGTGGGAAAGGGACGCTCCATCTGTCCTGACTCCTTGTCATGGGAAGCCCGCGCGCGCTCCGGCGGACGCGCCGACGGAGGGGGGTCCGCGCGCGGGGGCTGGGGAGATGACGGTTGCGGCCACCGCGCAGCCGCCGGTCCGCTCCGGCGGTGCTGCGGGTGTGCCGTGGTACTCAGGCGCTCGGCGTGAAGGAAGCGACTCTGAAGCAGGGAAGAGAAAAGGAGGGAAACCCCGGCCTTCGTCCGCGATCCGCGAAAACGGCCGGTGGGTGAACACACCGTTCCGGTGCCGTCCGGTCCGCGCGGTCCCGCGCGCCGGTCGACGCCCCCGCCGGTGCGGCTCCCGAAGCCCGGCGGTGATGCGTGCCGACACTGTAACCGGGCTACTCGCAGGTAGGAAGGGGGTGGGAGCCGGTATTTCGCCGCCGGGACCGCGTCGCCGGAACGGGTGACGGAGGGGACGGACGTCCGTTCGGACCACTCGATAGGGGAATTACGCGAGGTGGTGGGGCCGGGCAGCATGGGGGCATGAGCACCGGAACCGTGACCGCGGGTCGTGGCGAGCCCGCCGCCGAGCAGGAGCCCGCCGCCGAGGACGCCGGCCGGCCGGCCGGCGTCGCGCTGCCGCCGAGGGCCGACCGGGCGGAGCGCGGGGAGCGCGCCCGCGCCGCGGTCGAGCGGCTGCGGGCCGCCGACGTCGACGCGGTGGCCGTCACCTGGGTGGACAACGCCGGCATCGCGCGGGTCAAGGCCGTGCCGTTGACCGGCCTGGTGCACGCCGCGCAGTGGGGCGTCGGCACGGCGCCCTGCTTCGACGTCTTCCTGGCCGACGACACCATCGTCTCCAGCCCGCTGACCGGCGGCCCCACCGGGGACCTGCGGCTCTACCCCGACGTCGACCGGCTCGTCCCGCTCGCCGCCCAGCCCGGCTGGGCCTGGGCACCGGGTGACCGGTACACCCAGGGCGGCGCCCCGCACCCGGGCTGTCAGCGGCTCTTCGCCCGCCGGGCGGTCGCGGCGGCGGCCGAGCGCGGCCTGGGTCTGAAGGCCGGGATCGAGATCGAGTGGGTCGTCGCGCTGGCCGGCCCGCCGGAGGAGGAGCCCCGGTACCCGACGGCCGGCGCCGCGTACGGCCTGCAGCGGCTCACCGACCTCTCCGGGTACCTGCGCGAGCTGCTCCGCGCCCTCGCCGAGCAGGGGCTGACCGTGCTCCAGATCCACCCCGAGTACGCGGCCGGCCAGTTCGAGGTCTCGGTCGCCCCCGAGGGCCCGGTCGAGGCCGCCGACACCTCGGTCCTGGTCCGGCAGACCGTCCGCGCCGTCTCGGCCCGGCACGGACTGCGGGTCTCCTTCGCCCCGGTGGTCGAGGCCGGCTCGGTCGGCAACGGCGGCCACCTCCACCTCAGCCTCTGGCGGGACGGCCGCAACCTCGCCCGCGGCGGGTCCGGCCCGCACGGGCTGACCGCCGAGGCCGAGGGCTTCCTCGCCGGGGTGCTCGGCGCGCTGCCCGAGCTGCTGGTGCTCGGCTCCTCCAGCCCGGCCGGCTACCTGCGGCTGGTCCCCTCGCACTGGGCCGGTGCCTACCGGTGCTGGGGCCTGGAGAACCGGGAGGCGGCGCTCCGGCTGGTGACCGGTTCCACCGGCGAGCGCTCCACCGCCGCCAACGCCGAGATCAAGTGCTTCGACGCCACCGCCAACCCCTACCTGGCGCTCGGCGGGGTGCTCGCCGCGGGCCTCGCCGGCCTCGACCGGGGGCTCACGCTGCCGCCGGAGGTCACCGGTGACCCGGCGCAGGCCGAGCCCGGCACGGTCCCCAGGCTCCCCGCCGGACCGGCCGAGGCGCTCGCCGCCTACCGGCGGTCGGCGGTGCTCCGGGAGGCGCTCGGCGAGCCGCTGTACGAGGCGGTGCTGGCGGTCCGTCTGGCCGAGAGCGAGCAGTACGCGGGCGCCACCCCCGAGCAGCTGGTGGCGGCGACCCGCTGGCGGTACTGACGGTGCCCCCGCCGGACGTCCCCGCGCTGGTCGACCACCACTGCCACAGCGTGCTGACGGCCGAGCTCGCCGACGAGGACCTGGCGGGGCTGCTCACCGAGTCCGACCGCCCGCCCGCGCCCGGCACCTCGCCGTTCGACAGCGCGCTCGGCCTCGCCGTCCGCCGCTGGTGTCCGCCCGCGCTCGGGCTGCCCGCGCACGCCCCGGCCGAGGAGTACCTGGCCCGCCGGCGGGAGCTGGGCGCGCCGGAGGCGACACGCCGGCTGCTGGCGGCGGCCGGGCTGGAGACCTGCCTGGTCGACACCGGGCTGACCGCCGCCGCAGGCCGTTCCCTGCTGCCGCTCGACGCGTTCGCCGAGGCGGCCGGCGTCCGGGTCCGTGAGGTGGTCCGGCTGGAGCGGATCGCCGAGGCCGTCGCGGGCCCGGCGGGTGGCTGGGCGCGGGCGGTGCGCGAGGCGCTGGCCGCGGCGGCGTCCGGCGCGGTCGCCGTGAAGTCCGTGCTGGCCTACCGGACCGGCCTGGCGGTGCCCGCCGAACGCCCCGGTCCGGCCGAGGTGGCGGCGGCCGCGGGGGAGTGGCTGCGGGCCGGGGGCGGCCGGCTGACCGACCGGGTGCTGCTGCACCACCTGCTCTGGACGGCGGTGGACGTCTGCGCCGACCTCGGCCTGCCGCTCCAGCTCCACACCGGCTTCGGTGATCCGGACCTCACCCTGCACCGGGCCGACCCGTCGCTGCTGGCGGGCTTCGTCCGGGCCGCCGAGCCGACGGGTGTCCCGCTGGTCCTGCTGCACGGCTACCCGTACCACCGGCAGGCCGCGTGGCTGGCGCACGTCTTCCCGCTCGTCCACACCGACCTCGGGCTGACCGCCTCCTACGTCGGCCCCCGGGTGGCGACGGTGCTCGGGGAGATGCTGGAGCTGGCGCCGTTCGGCAAGCTGCTGTTCTCGACCGACGCCTACGGCCTGCCGGAGCTGTACCTGGTCGGCGCGGCCCAGTTCCGGCACGGCCTGGGCACCCTGCTGGACGGCTGGCGGGCCGACGGCGCCTGCACCGCGGCCGACGCCGAGCGCCTCACCCGCCGGGTGGCCGCCGGCAACGCCCGACGGCTGTACGCGCTCTGAACGGCCGGCAGGGCGTGACGTCCGTCGCGCCGGTCCCGGACGGGCGGAGCCCGGGGCAGGGGTAACCGCGCCCGCCGCCCGGGGGTCGACGGACATGGCTGTGCCGAGCTCTCCCGTGGTGTCGATCAGGACCCGATGATCATGCCAGTCCGCGGCGGTCCATGACGGTTGTTCGAACAGAATCCTTCGTCACGCGGATCCGGTGCGGGCACGAAGGCCGGTTATTCACCGTATGGATTGACGAGGTGTCGCTCGCCCCGGAGCCGCAACCTTCGCAAGTGGCCGAACGGTGTCGATTAGATGACTACCCCTTGCGGATTACGACACATGTTCACTAGCGTCCCGATCATTCCAGTGCACCTGCCAACCGCAGTTGCATGACGACTCGGGAGGGCCAACCCCTATGAGTGTTCCTCGGATCAGCCGGACCCGGTTCGCGGCGGTGGGCGTCGTCCTCGCCACCGCCGGCGCCCTCGCGCTGCCGGCCGGCACCGCCTTCGCCGCCGGTGCGGAGTCGACGACCGGTCCGCTGCTCAGCTACGTCGTCAACACCAAGGCCAACCACGGCCAGGTGCAGAAGGTCGAGACCGCGGTCAAGACCCTCGGCGGCTCCGTCGTGTACTCCTACGAGCAGATCGGCGTGGTGATCGCCCGCTCGACCGACACCCAGTTCGCCGCGAAGCTGCGCAAGGCCAAGGGCGTCGAGTCGGTCGGTGCCAGCCGCACCAAGGGCATCACGGCCTCCGAGGACCGGACCGCGGAGGTCGCCGCCGCGCCGACCGCCGCTCCCGCCGCCGGCGAGGAGCCCTACTGGGCCAACCAGTGGGACATGCGTCAGATCGGTGTCGACAAGGCCCACAAGCTGTCCCTGGGCAGCCGCAACGTCACCGTCGGCGTCCTGGACTCCGGCATCGACGGTACCCACGAGGACCTCGCCGCGAACGTCGACGCCTCGAAGTCGGTCTCCTGCATCGACGGCGGCAAGCCGAACACCGCCTGGGACGCCTGGCAGCCCGGCGTGGACGGCGCCCACGGCACCCACGTGGCCGGCACCATCGCCGCCGCCAAGAACGGCAAGGGCATCGAGGGCATCGCCCCGAACGTCAAGCTGGCCGCGGTCAAGGTCGTCGACGACGGCGGCTTCATCTACCCGGAGTACGCCATCTGCGGCTTCGTCTGGGCCGGTGAGCACAAGTTCGAGGTCACGAACAACAGCTACTTCGTCGACCCGTGGATGTTCAACTGCCAGGAGGACGCCGACCAGGCGGCGATCACCACCGCCGTCCGCCGCGCCGTCGAGTTCTCGCAGCGCAAGGGCGTCCTCAACGTCGCCGCGGCGGGCAACGAGAACATCGACCTCGCCCACAAGACCAAGGACGTCGCGAGCCCGGACGACACCACGCCGGCCGAGCGCCCGATCAACCAGAACTGCCTCAACCTGCCGACCGAGCTGGACGGCGTCGTGACGGTCTCCTCGGTGGGCGTCAAGGGCGACAAGTCGTACTACTCCAGCTACGGCAAGAACAAGGTCACCGTCGCCGCCCCCGGTGGCGACCGGATCTACCAGATCCCGGACACCCCGGACAAGAACGGCCGCGTGCTGTCCACCATCCCGGGTGGCGGCTACGGCTACATGCAGGGCACCTCAATGGCCTCGCCGCACGCCGCCGGTGTGCTCGCCCTGCTGGCGAGCACCTTCCCGTGGGCCAGCCCGGAGGAGCTCACCGAGCTGATCACCAACCAGGCCGAGTCGCACGCCTGCCCGTCGGGCCCGTACAACCCGGGCGGCACCGGCGTCTGGGCCGCCACCTGCGAGGGCGGCGTGGACGACAACGGCTTCTACGGCGCCGGCATCATCAACGCCGAGAAGGCGGTCCAGTGGTGGCGCTGAGCAGCTGACACGCTGATCGGCCGCTGAACCCCCGACGGGGGCGGGACACCGGTCCCGCCCCCGTTCCGCGTGTCCGCGCCCGTTCCGCCCCCGTTCCGCGCCCGGGCGGCGTGCCGAGCCGTCCGGCCCGGCACGCCACCGGGCCGCTCACTCGACGTGCTGCTCCCAGGCGGTCTCCACCGAGGGCTTGCCGTGCAGGTCCGGGACGTCCTGGAGCCAGGCGGGCCGGCCGGCCCTGGTCCGGGCGGCCCGCCGCTGCTCGGTCTCGCGCAGCTGGTCGGGCGTGGCGAACCCCTCCGGCAGCCACTCCGCGGAGCGCGCGGCCCGGGCGGCCAGGTGTGCGACGTAGGCGCCGCGCAGCTCCGCCACCGAGTCGAAGCCGGGCTCGCCGGCCAGCCACTCGTCCGGGACGAGCGCCAGCACCTCCGCCAGCAGTCCGGCGGTGACCAGCGGCCCGAGCTCCTCGTCGGCGAGCCGGACGTCCGGCCGGTACCCGCCGAGGGCGTGCGCGCTCAGGTCGTACCGCTTGCCGACGGCGGACGCGGCGGCGGACCAGCGGTGGTGGAAGATCAGCGCGGCGCCGTTGTCGATCAACCAGAGGGCACCGTGCCAGACCATCAGGTTGGGGTTGTGCACGGTCCGGTCGACGTTGCCGGTCAGCGCGTCCAGCCAGACGACCCGCCCGGCCAGGACCGGGTCGACGTCGATCATGCCGGGCCTGAAGTCGCGGGCGCCGGGCAGCAGGTCCATGCCGAGGTTGATCCCGCGACTGGACCGCAGGATGTCCTGGATCTCGGCGTCCGGTTCGCCGTCGGCGACCGCCGGGTCGAAGTCGACGAGTCGCAGCTCGGGCACCGGCAGGCCGAGCCGCCGGGCCAGCTCGCCGACGATCACCTCGGCCACCAGCGCCTTGCGGCCCTGCGCGGCCCCGGAGAACTTGACCACGTAGGTGCCCAGGTCGTCGGTCTCCACGACACCGGGGACGGAACCGCCGGCCCGCAGGGGGTCGACATAGCGCACTGCTGTCACCTGATCGAGCACACCCGCCACCCTAATGCCCGCCCTCGGAGACCAGGGCGGCGGCCGGTGCGGCGGGGCTCCTGTGATTGGCTTGCCGGTGGCCCGGACGATCGCGCGCCACCGGGGACCACACGGACCGGACGGCCGCGGCACGCGCCGGGCGACTCCACCACACCGGACGACCTGACGAGGAGAGCACGACCATGGGACAGGTGCAGGCCACCACCGAGCGGGTCTACGACGCGGCCCCCGAGCGGGTGTACGAGGCGCTGGCCGACTACCAGGTGACCCGCCCCAAGCTGCTGCCCGAGCAGTACAGCGAGTACGAGGTCCGGGTCGGCGGCACGGGCGCGGGCACCCAGGTGCACTGGAAGCTGCAGGCCACCGAGAAGCGGATCCGCGACTGCCTGTTCACCGTCTCGGCGCCGCAGCCGGACCAGCTGGTGGAGCGGGACGCGAACTCCACCATGGTGATCACCTGGACCGTCTCGGCGGTCGGCGAGGGCCGGTCGAAGGTCACCGTCACGGCGTCCTGGCGGGGCGCGACCGGCATCGGCGGCTTCTTCGAGCGGACCTTCGCCCCGAAGGGCCTGAACCGGATCCACGACCAGGTGCTGGCCAACCTGGCCGCCGAGGTCCGCTGACGCCCGACCCGACCCCTCACGACCGGTCCCGGGCCGGCCCGTCACAACCCGCCCCGGGCCGTGACGGCCCCGGGTGCGACGGCCCGGGCCTGCTGAAACCGTCCTTCGGCTCGCTCGGGGTTTCGACCGGTCCGTCCACCCGTACGAGCGGAAAGCCGTACGGGTGGACGCCCGCCACGTGCGGGTGACGGCGGCCCCGCGGCACGGTGCGCCCACCCTAGGCTCGCCGCCGTGCATATGACGATCCTTCACATTTCGCAGCCCGTCGACGGCGGGGTCGCCCGCGTCGTCGTCGACCTCGTCCGGGGCCAGCGCGAGGCCGGTCACCGGGTGCTGGTCGCCTGTCCGCGCGGCGGCCGGCTGGCCGAGGAGGCCGGCGCGGTCGGCGCGCTGGTCCTGGACTGGCCGGCCCGGCGCTCGCCCGGCCCGGCCGTCGCCGCCGAGGCGTGGCGGCTGCGCCGGATCGTCCGGGCGGCCGCGCCCGACATGGTCCACCTGCACAGCGCCAAGGCCGGGCTGGCCGGCCGGCTCGCGGTCCGGGGCGCCGCGCCGACCGTCTTCCAGCCGCACGCCTGGTCGTTCGCCGCCGTGGACGGCGCGCTGGCCGCCGCGACCCTGCGCTGGGAGCGGTACGCGACCCGCTGGGCGCACCGGCTGCTCTGCGTCTCGGTCCAGGAGCGGGCCGACGGTGTCGCGGCGGGCCTGCACGCCGACTGGGCGGTGGTGCCCAACGGTGTCGACGTCCGCCACTACGCACCGGCCGAGCGCCGGGCCGCCCGGGTCATGCTCGGCCTGGAGCTGGATGCCCCGCTCGCGGTCTGCGTGGGCCGGCTCTGTCGCCAGAAGGGGCAGGACGTGCTGCTCGACGCCTGGCCGGAGGTGCAGCGCCGGGTGCCGTCGGCCCGACTGGCGCTGGTCGGCGGCGGGCCGGAGGAGGCCCGGCTGGCCGCCGTCGTCCGGGAGTCGGCCGAGCCGGCCCGGGTCCGGCTGGTCGGGGACGTCGCGGATCCGCGGCCGTGGCTCGCCGCGGCCGACCTGGTGGTGCTGCCCTCGCGCTGGGAGGGCATGGCGCTCGCCCCGCTGGAGGCGATGGCCTCCGGCCGTCCGGTGCTGCTGACCGACGTTCCGGGGGCCCGTGAATGCCTGCCGCCGGCCGAACGGAAGTCCGCTGTGGTGCCGCCGGAGGACGCCGCCGCGCTCGCCACCCGAATGGCCGAAGCATTGTCCGATCCGATCGAGTGCGAGCGACGCGGCGCACGCCTGCGTGAGCATGCGGCGGCTCGCCATGATGTTCGCTCGGTGGTCGAACAGGTGGACGCGCTCTACCGGGATCTCCTGGGGGCCGGTCCTGCGGCCGGGCGCCGCCGCGCCCGTGTCCCGCAGCGGATCTGATCGTTTCACATGCCGTGAATGCCCGCCGGTCCGGCGCTGTCGTATTCGCACCCTCAGCCGGTTGTGGGTGAGGCGTGAAATCAGAAATACCTATTAATGGGCGGCTGGAATGAAATGGCAAGTCGACTTCCAGCATTCCGGTCGGCGTTCGGTATTGTCTGATTTTGCCTGCTTCATTTCGATTTCACGCCGGGAATTCGCGAGAAATCCGAAAGCCGCCAGCGGTGGCAGGTGCAGTCAGGACCGCGCCCACCGGGTCGGGACGGCCGCCCCGGGCCAACCGGTGCCGGACCGCCGTCACCCCGGGCACACAGCAGGGGAGTTCGTGCGCTGATGACCATTGACCACGACAGCGTGCCACGGCCCGGCCGGCCCCTGTCCGGCCAGCGCAGGCCCGCCACCGGGCTGCTCGACCGCCCGGCAGGGACCGCCCGGACCCGCAGCGTCCCGGCGGCCAGGCGGCACCGCCGCCCGGTCCGCTCCCGGATCGCCCTGCCCGTCGCCCTGGTCGTCGTCGACGCCTTCGCCCTGTGCACCGCCACCGGGATCGCCAACCGCGCCCTCGACCCCGCCGTCCGGGTCGCGCCGCTGCTCGGCGTGGCCGCCCTGCTGCCGCTGCTGCTGCTCCTCAACCTGGCCGGCGGCCTGTACCGCAGCCGGCTCACCCTCTCCGTCCTCGACGAGCTGCCCGCGCTGACCGTCCGGGCCGTCGTCGCCACCGCCTTCGCCGTCACCCTGGCCGGCTGCCTCGAAGGCCACTGGCCCGACTCCGGTCCCGCCACCCCGGCCCGGCTGACCGTCCTGCTGGGTACCCAGCTGCTGCTCGCCGTCTGCGTCCGCGCGGTGCTCTACCACCTGGTCCGCCGGATCCGCCGCAGCCGCCCCAGCCCCGTGCTGGTGCTCGGCGCCGGCCGGCTCGGCCGGCGGGTCGCCGCCGCCCTCAGCGAGCGCGGCGAGTACGGGATGCGCCCGGTCGGCTTCCTCGACGCCGACCCGGCGCTGCTCGCAGGCGACACCGACCTGCCCGTCCTCGGCGGTCGTGAGGTCCTGGAGCGCGAGATCCGGCGCCACCGCGTCCACCACGTGGTCGCCACCGCCGGCGCCGCCGACGAGGCCGAGACCGCCGCCGCCCTGCGCGACGCCGCCCGGCTCGGCTGCCAGGTCTGGCTGGTCCCCGCCCTGCGCGAGTACGGATCGCTCGGCGCCGGACGGCTCGCCGGCGCCGACCACCTCTGGGGCTTCCCCTGTCTGCGCGTCGGGCGCGCGGCGATGCGCCGCCCCGGCTGGACCGCCAAGCGCACCCTGGACGTCACCGCCGCCGGGCTCGGCCTGCTGCTGCTCGCCCCCGTCCTCGTCCTCTGCGCGCTCGCGGTCCGCTTCGACACCGGCCCCGGCGTGCTCTTCCGCCAGCAGCGCACCGGCCTCGACGGACGGGTCTTCACCGTCCTCAAGTTCCGCACCCTGCGGCCCAGCAACGAGCACGAGTCCGCCACCCGCTGGAACATCTCCCAGGACCACCGGATGGGCGCCGTCGGCCGGCTGATGCGCCGCAGCTCCCTGGACGAGCTCCCGCAGCTCTGGAACGTCCTGCGCGGCGACATGAGCCTGGTCGGCCCGCGCCCCGAGCGCCCCTACTTCGTCATGCGGTTCAGCCAGGCCTACCCCGAGTACGCGGACCGCCACCGCGTCCCGGTCGGCCTCACCGGCCTCGCCCAGGTCAACGGCCTGCGCGGGGACACCTCGATCGAGGACCGGGCCCGCTTCGACAACCGCTACATCGAGAGCTGGAGCCTCTGGCAGGACGTCAAGATCCTGTGCCGCACTGCGGTCCTGATGCTCCACCCGGACGGGAGCTGACCCAGCGTGGCCCTGACCCTTGCCACACCTCCCCGCCCCGCACACCTCTTACGGCGTGCGGGGGTGCTCCTCCAGGACCGCCCCGCCCTGCTCGCCGCCGCCACCGTGCTGCTGGTCTGCGTCCCCACCGGGGAGAAGGACGTGGCCGCCGCCGTCCACGTCACCGCTGCGGACCTCGCCTCGCTCGCGCTGGTCGCCCTCACCGCCGTCAACCTGCTGCGCGGCCGGACGCCCGCGATCGGCCGCGCCGACGCCGTCCGGTTCGGCGCCGTGGTCGCCGCCGCGGCCGTCGCCACCGTGGGCTCGATCGACCCGGCCACCAGCCTCACCGGCTTCGTCCGGCTCACCCAGGTCTTCGTGCTCGTCCCCGCCGCGGTGCTCTGCTCCCTGCGCGACCGCACCGACCAGCGCCTCGTCCTCGGCTCCTTCGTGGTCGCCGCGCTGGTCCAGGGCGTCGTCGGCGTCCACCAGTTCCTCACCGGGACGGGCGCCTCCTACACGGGCCGGCCTATCCGCGCCGTCGGCACCTTCGGTGCGCTGGACATCATGGCGATGTCCACCGTGGTCGCCTACGGCCTGCTCGCCGCCCTCGCCCTGGCCCTGGGTGAACGCGGCCCGGCCGGCGACCCCCGGCTCCGGCGGGCGCTGTTCACGGCCGCCGCCTTCCTGACCTTCCCGCTCGCCGTCTCCTTCAGCCGCGGCAGCTGGATCGCCACCGCCGCGGCCGCCGCCGTCCTATTGCTGCGCGCCGACGCCCGGCTCGCCGTGCGCAGCGCCGTCCTCGGCCTGGCCGCCGCCGTCGTCCTGGTCGGCGGCCTCGGCCTCGGCGGCTCCGGTGTCACCGCCCGGATCAGCTCGATCGGCTCCGTCTCCGAGGCCCCCGACCAGTCGGTCTCCGACCGCTACGACCTGTGGGCCACCGCAGGGCGGATCTGGCAGGACCACCCGTTCTCCGGCGCCGGCCCCAAGGCCTTCCAACAACTGCGCGACAGCCACGCCCCGTTGCGGCTCTCCTCCGGCAGCGACGCCGCGGACGCCACCATCGGGTTCCAGCGCGAACCGCTGCTCTCCCCGCACAACATGTACTTCCTGGTGCTCAGCGAGCAGGGGCTGACCGGCATCGTCGCCTACGGTGTGCTCTTCCTCGGCCTGCTCCTCGGCTGTCTCCGGCACGCCCGCGGCCCGGGTCTGGCGGCGCTCGCCCTGCTCACCTGGGTCCTGGTCGACTTCCTCTACGCCGACATCGGCGGCACCACCACCGTGCTGACCTCCGTGGTCCTCGGCCTCGCCGCCCGAGCCGCCCGAGCCCCCGGAGCCCCCCGAGCCGCCGGAGCCGCAAGAACCGCCGGAGGCCCCCGCGGCGCGGGCCCGGAGGCGGCGGCCCGATGAGCACCGACCAGCCCACCGCGCTCACCCCGGCCCTGCCGGCCCCCCGGTCCGCGCCCGCCGACCCCGCCGTCGCCGACCCCGCAGCCGCCCCCCGGCGCGGCTTCCTCGCCAAGGCCTTCGGCGTCACCGCCGTCCTCAGCGCTGCCGGTTCCGCCCTCGGCCTGCTCCGCGACCTCCTGCTGGCCCGCTACTTCGGCGCCAACCAGGGCACCGACGCCTTCCTGGTCGCCTGGACCGTCCCCGAGACCGCCGCACCGCTGCTGATCGAGGACGCCATGTCCTTCCTCATGGTGCCCGCCTTCGCCCTCGCCCTGGTGCTCCGCGAGGAGAACCCCGACGGCCCCGACCCGGTCCGCCAACTGGTCCGCGCCACCCTGCCCTGGCTGCTGCTCGCGCTCTCCACGCTCTCCCTCGGCGCGGCCCTCGGCGCCCCCTGGTTCGTCGACGTGCTGGCCCCGGGCCTGGCCAACCCCGGACTCGCCGTCACCTGCACCCGGATCACCGCGATCACCGTGCTGCCCTTCGGCGTGGCCGGCTACCTCGCCGCAGCCCTGCGCGCCCACCACCGCTTCACCGCCCCGGCCGGGATCTACGTCGCCTACAACGTCGGCATCCTCGGCGTCCTGCTCAGCTGCCACGCGATCTGGGGCGTCCGCTCCGCCGCCCTCGGCGTAGCCCTCGGCAGCCTGCTGATGGCGGGCCTGCTGATCGTCCCCTTCCTGTACGGGCTGCGCACCGGACCGGGCGCCCGCCCCGCCCGCGGCCGCCGCCCCCGCAGCAAGGCCCTCGTGCTGATCCCGCTGGCCCTGCTGCCGGTCGCCGCCTTCACCCTGACCCGCCAGTCCCAGGTCTTCATCGAGCGGTTCCTCGGCTCCGAGCTGCCGGCCGGCACCATCTCGCACCTCAACTACGCCGCCAAGGTCTCCCAGCTCGCCATGACCGCCGGCATCCTGATCTGCACCGTCACCTTCCCCCTGGTCGCCCGGGCGCTCGCCGCCGGCGACCTCACCGCCGCCCGCGACCGCGTCGAGAAGGACCTGGGCCAGGCCGCCGCCGTCGTCCTGCTCGGCACCGCCTTCCTGCTCGCCTGCGCGCCGTCGGTGGTCGCGCTGCTCTTCGAACGCGGCGCCTTCGGCCCCCGGGACACCTCCGCCACCGCCGCCGTCATCCGCGTCTACAGCTTCGGCCTGCCCGCGCAGGCGCTGATCGGCGTGATGATCCGCCCCTACTTCTCGCTCCGCCCGGTGGTCCGCCGGGCCGGCGACCCCAGCCCCGACGACGGCGGACGCCGGCTGCTCGACTGGTACCCGGCCGCCGCGATGGCGTTCGGCCTGGTCGTCACCGTCGTCGGCGGTCTGCTCGCCACCCCCCGGTTCGGTGCCCCGGGCCTGGCGGCCGGGAACGCGGTCGGCATCACCGCCACCGCGGCGCTCCTGCTGCACGGCCTGGTCCTGCGCGGCATCCCGCTGCGCCTGCGCCTCGTCCTCGGCGGCCACGCCCGGCTGCTGGCCTCCGCCGCCGGCGCCGTCGCGCTCGGCACCCCCGTCGCCGGCCTCACCGCCGACCCCCTGCTCTCGACCCTGTGCGGGGGCCTCACCGTGGCGCTGGTCTTCGCCGCCCTGGGCACCGTCCTCGGCGCCCGCGAGGTGCGCGGACCGGTCCGCGCCGCAGCCCGGGCCCTGGGCCCGTCACCTGTCGCCGATGAAGGGAAGCCTCCCCATGGACGCTGAACGGGGATTCGTCCGGCCGGTCCTGTCGGGCGTCCGCCGCCCCGCCGCACCCGGTGCGCCGGCCGCGGTCGGCCCGCACACCGACGCGCCGCGCCACGACGCACCACGGCCGGGCACCCGCCGACCACCGGCACAGCTGCCGAGGAGCCGCCGCCCGATCGCCGAGGCGCCCGCACCGGAGCCCTCCTCGCCGTGGATCCTGATGTACCACTCGGTGGCCGTCGAGGACGAGGACCCCTACCAGCTGACCGTCAGCCCCGAACGGTTCGCCGAACAGATCGCCTGGCTGCACCGGTGCGGCCGGCGCGGCGTCTCGGTCCGCGAGCTGATGCGGGCCAGGGCCGCCGGCCGGGACGACAAGCTGGTCGGCCTCACCTTCGACGACGGCTACGCCGACTTCGGACGCTACGCCGTACCGATCCTTCAGGCCTACGGCTTCACCGCCACCGCCTACGTGGTCGCCGACCTGCTGGGCCGGGCCAACGACTGGGACACCGAGGGCCCGCGCAAGAAGCTGCTCACCGTCCAGGAGGTCACCGACCTCGCCGCGGCCGGCTGGGAGATCGGTTCGCACGGCCTCGGCCACCGGGCGCTGTCCGGCCTGCCCGCCGACGTGCTCGCCGACCAGACCCGGGAGAGCCGCCGGGCCCTGGAGGAGATGGTCGGAGGTCCGGTCACCGGCTTCTGCTACCCGTACGGCGCCGTCGACCTGGCCGCCACCCACGCCGTCCGGGACGCCGGCTACGACTACGCCTGCGCGATCGCGCACTCCCCGCTCACCGGCAGGTACGCGTTGCCGCGCTGCTACGTCGGCGACCGCGACGGCGCCTGGCGGCTGCGCGCCAAGCGCGGCCGGCACCGCCTCCGCGACACCGTCACCGAACTGCGCCGTACCCGTCTCGCCGCCCGCACCCGCCCTGAGCGCCCCGAGCGTCCGGACCAGGCCGAGCGCCCGGTCCGGGCCGACCGTACGGACCGTGCGGACCGTGCGGACCGCCCCGAGCCGAAGGTCCGCGCCGCCGAGGGCGACCAGCGGCCCGGGAACGACGCGGTCGCACCCGTCCGGCGGTCCGGCGAACCCGGCGGGGCCCGGACGCACCTCCCGCCCGCCGGACCCACGGACGGTGCCGCCCGCAGGTCCGAGCGCCCCGGCGGAGAGCGGGCGGGCCACGGCAGGGCCGCCCGATGAAGGTGCTGCACATCGTCACCGGCCTCGCCTCGGGCGGCGCCGAACGCCAGCTCCAGCTTGTGCTCCGGTACCTGCCCGCGCACCAGCACTGCGAGGTCCTCGCGCTGACCAACCCCGGCACGGTCGCCGCCGCCCTGCGCGCCGAGGGCGTCACCGTGCACCACCTCGGCATGCGCGGCAACCGGGACGTCGGCGCGCTGCCCCGGCTGGCCCGCCTGATCCGGGCCGGCCGCTACGACGTGGTGCACACCCACCTCTACCGGGCCGGACTGTACGGCCGGCTGGCCGCCAGGCTGGCCGGGGTCCGGGCCGTGGTGGCCACCGAACACTCGCTGCACGCCGGGGTGATCGAGGGCCGGCCGGTCACCCGCGGCGTCAAGGGCCTCTACCTGGCCGCCGAGCGGCTCGGCACCACCACCGTCGCGGTCTCCCGGCAGGTCGCCCAGACCCTGCACGGCTGGGGCGTCCCGCCGGGCCGGGTGGAGCTGATCCCCAACGGCATCGACGCCGACCGCTACCGCCGGCAGGATGCCGACCGGGCTGCCACCCGCGCCCGGCTGCGCGCCGAACTCGGTCTGCCGCCCGGCAGTTGGGTGGTCGGCGGAGTCGGCCGCCTGGTCCCCGGCAAGCGCTTCCCGGTGCTGCTGGAGGCGCTCGCCGAACTCGACGGCGCGGCCCGCCTGGTGCTGGTCGGCGAGGGTCCGGAACGCGCCGCCCTGGAGCGCCGGGCCGCCGAACTCGGCGTCCGCGACCGGCTGGTGCTCACCGGCGAGCGTGACGACGTCCCCGACCTGCTCACCGCGCTGGACGTGCTCGCCGCGCCCTCCACCGAGGAGACCTTCGGACTCGGCGTCCTGGAGGGGCTGGCGGCCGGCCTCCCGGTCCGCCACAGCGCCTGTCCGGCCCTGGACGAACTGCCGCCCAGCGCCGCCCCGCAGGCCCGCCGGATCCCGTCGGACGCCGCCGCGTACGCCACCGCGCTGGGCGAGCTGCGCCACCTCAACGACCACAGCACCGACCCGCTGCCCCGGCCCCCCGCGGTCGGCCACTACGACATCGTCCGGGTGGCCGCCGACCTCGGCGCCCTCTACGACCGCCTGGTCCCCGCCTGAGCCGGCAGCTCCCCAGTCGCCGGGCCGCCGGCCGGGCGGCCCCCGTATCCAAGGAGTCCCGATGACCGAACCGCGCCGAAGCGCCCGTCTCCTGGTCCGCCGCTGGTGGCCGCTGGCCCTCGCGGTGCCCCTGGGTGCCGCCGCCGGCGCCGGGTACGCCGTCGTCGCCCACCCCTCGTACGCCGCCGACTCCTACGTGATCGTGGTGTCGGAGAACCCGGGGGAGAGCGCCACGGCCGTCAACTTCGCCCAGGCATACGGCCGGCTGGCCGGCCGGCCGCAGGTACTCGCGGCAGCCGCCGCGGAGACCGGGCACAGCCGGTCCGAGCTGGAGGCCCTGGTGCACGGCACCACCTCGCCGGACGCCCCGATGATCGAGATCACCGGCACCGGGGCGGACCCGCAGGAGGCCGTCCTGACGGCCGACGCGGTGGCCCGCTCCCTGGTCACCTTCGCCAACGGCAGCACCAAGGAGACCGGCGTCCGGCTGGTCCCGCTCGCGGCCGCCGCAGAGCCCGAGCGGCCCACCACCCCCTCCGGGCGGCTGGACGTGGCGGTCGGCGGTGCGGCGGGCGTGCTGATCGGCGCCCTGGTGATGATGACCCGCCGCCGGAGCGACAGCGCCGCAGGCCCCGCGGCCGGGGCGGCGCCCGTCCCGACCGCTCCGCGCCCGCGCACCGCCGAGCCCGGGGCGGAACCCGTGGCCGGCCCCGGCCCGGAGCCCCGGCCCGAGGCCGGGACCGAGGTCACGGCCGAGGTCACGGCCGCGTCCGGGACCGGCGACACGGCGGCCCGGGCCGGAAAGCCGGACCGGGCCGGAAAGGCCGGGCCCGCCGCGGACGCGGCTCCGGCCAAGTCGGAGAACAGGACCAAGACCGTGGCCGGGAGCGGACGATGAGCACCGAGGCAGCCGCCCCGACCACGGGGCTCCCCGCCCAGGCGTGCGCACCGCGCTGGACCACCGAGCTGCGCCGCGAGGACGACGCGCTCGACACCCTCGCCGAGGAGTGGGACGACCTCGTCACCCGCTGCCGGACCGCCACCTTCTTCCAGGCCGCCGTCTGGCAGCGTTCCTGGTGGCGCAACTACGGACGCCCCGGCGCCCTGCTGGTGGTCCTGGTCCGCCGTGACGGCCGGCTGGTCGGCGCGGGCGCGTTCCAGCGCCGCGGCGGCCCGTTGAGTGGCCTGACCGGCCTCGGTGACGGGCTGATCGACTTCACCGACATCCTGCTCGACGACTCCTGCGCCGACCGCGCCGCCGCCGAGTTCGCCGCCGCGCTCCCGCTCACCCGCCCCTGGCACAGTCTGGACCTGCGCGAGGTCCACCCGGAGGCCGCCGTCCAGCGGGTCTTCGCGCACTGGCGCGGCCGGCGCCGGCGGTTCACCGACTCGCTCTGCCAGTACCTGCCGGCCGTCCCGATGGAGCAGCTGCTCAAGCGGGTGCCGGGCAAGACCGCCCAGCGCAGCCGGGTCAAGCTGCGCAAGATCGCCGAATCGGGCGTGGAGGTGCGCTCGACGCCCCCGGCGGAGGTGCCGGAGGCCCTGGCCGGGCTGCTGCGGCTGCACTTCCTCCAGTGGGCCGACCGCGGGGTCACCCCGGAGCACCGCACCGAGCGGTTCGCCCGTCACCTGGACGAGTCGACCACCGGCCTGGTGGCCACCGGCCGGGCCGCCGTCCACCAGTACTGGCTGGACGGCGAGCTGGTCGCGGTCAACCTGCTGCTGCTCTGCCCGTCCTTCGGCGGCCTCTACATGTACGGCGCGCACCCGAGGCTGCGCGAGCGGCTGGACATCGCGGGCCTGCTGTTCGGCGCCGCGCTGGATGAGACGGTCGGCGCGGGCATCCCGGTGCTGGGCCTGCTGCGCGGCCAGGAGCCGTACAAGCAGCGCTGGCGGCCGGACCGGCTGCCGAACCAGCGGCTGCTGTTCGGCCCGCGCGGCCCGGCCCCGGCCGCCGCGGTCCGGTGCGGCGCCGTCCGCTCCCGGCAGGCCGCGGTGCGCGTGCTCAGCAGCCGGCTGCCGAAGCTGAAGGAGTCCCTGCTCGCCCGCCGCCGGAGCTGAACGGGCACTCCGGGGGCGTCTGCCGGACACGTCCTAGCGCCGCGCGGGGGCGGCGGTCGGCGAGGCGCTCGGTGAGGGACCGGCCGACGGGCTCGCTGAGGGGCTCGCCGACGGGCTCGCCGTGGCGGACGGCGGCGCGGAGGCCGCCGCCGGGGCCGGGGCCGGGGTGGTGGGCGAGGCCGGGGGACCGGTCGGTGCGCCGGACGGCGCCGGCGGTGCGGACGGCATCGCGGGCGCCGCCGGTGCCGGGGGCGCCGTCGGCACGGCCGCGGCCGGTGCCCCCGGGGAGCCGCCCATCAGCTGCCGGAACCGGGCGCTGGACCGCGGGTTGCGGTCGCACTGCCAGAAGCCGTGCGGGCAGTAGTCGGTGACCGTCTGGTAGGCGGTGTCGTGGGTGCGGATCCACTCCACCATCCGCTGCACGAACTCCGGGTTGTCGCCGTTCCGGAACAGCCCCCACTCCGGGTACGAGACCGGCTTGCCGCGCTTGGCGGCGAACTCCACCTGGTCCAGCAGCCCGTACGGCTCGTGCACGTAGTCGTCGAAGGTCGCGCCGGCCGGCTGGTCGTAGCTGTCCATGCCGATGATGTCCACCACGTCGTCGCCCGGGTAGCACTTGGTCCACGGGATCGCGTCCAGCCCGCGGTTGGGCGTGAAGTCGAAACGGAACCGCTGCCCGGGCACCGACCGCATCACGGTGACGATCCGTCGCCAGTACGTCTTCCAGGCCGCGGGGTCGGGCTTGCAGCGGTGGGTGTAGGTGACCCCGTTCATCTCCCAGCCGAGGGTGAGGACGGTGTCCGCGCCGCCGAGCGCCACCAGCCGGCGGGCCAGCTTGAGGAAGTGCCGGTCGAAGTCCCCGCGCGCGCCCTGGGCGAGCAGCTTCGCGACCTCGCCGTCCGGCACGTTCGCCTCGTTGGGGACGAGCATCGGCACGCCGAGGACGAGCGTCCGGGACGGGTCCGCCTGGCGCCACTGCGACCACATGCCGAGCACCATCGCCTCGCCCTCGACGTCGGCCCAGCCGTTGCCCGCCAGATAGGTGTGACCGACCTGGAGGTTGGCGTTGTTGAGCCACTGCGCGTAGCGGCCGATCTGCGGGATGTACCGGTCCCAGGAGCCGACGAACGCCCCGAACGGGGGCTCGTGCTTGGGCCGCTGGACGACCGGGCGCGGTGCGGCGCCGCGCGGCGAGATGGCGTCGGAGGAGAGCGCGTGCCGTTCGGTCTGGCTCAGCGGGGTGCCGGCGGGGACGCTGGCGGTGGTGAGCAGCAGCAGGGCGGCGGCGGCCAGCGCCAGGCGGCCGAATCGCATGGTCTCTCCTCGGGCGGGGGCCTCGGTGGGGCAGGGCGGAGGGCGACGCAACGTGACGCCCCGATTGCCGACAGTAGGCCCGCCGGGCGGAGGAAAAGCCGAATGTCACCCTAAAGTGGGCGCTATTCGAACGCCGTCCGGCGGTGTGCCGTGTATCACCTCTGTAACAGTCCCGGAGGCCCGGGGAGCCCTACCCGCGCCCCGGGCCCGGGCGGGGCCCGGGGCGCCGCCGGGCCCGACGGCGCAGGTCGGTGGGCGGCGTCGGCCGGCCCGTGCGAAACCGGCCGGCGAGGTTCCGCCGTCCGGCCGTACGGAGAGGTCCGGCTGACTCGCGCGGGCGGTGAAAGGTACGCTCCGCCCGTGTCCTGGAAGTCGCGCGCCCTCAGCCCCCGATCGATCCTGCCTGCCCTGGCGGTGCTGCTGGTCCTTGTGGCGGGCGCGGCCGCGCACGCCAACAAGCCGGTTCCGTTCGGTGACCGGGTGGCCGCACCGGGCGCCTCGGACGCGAGCCCGGACGCCGTGAAGTCCCTGGACGCGGCCGACCTCGACCTGAGGGTCGGACCGGGCCTGGAGGCGTACCACAAGGCCACCGGGGAGCACGCCTGGTCGTACCAGCGGGAGGGCGCCACCGCGCTCTACCTGTCGATGGCGGGCGAGAACGCCGTGGTGGTCTGGGACGACGGCCTGGTCACCTCCGTGCGGCCCGGCGACCACGAGGTGCGCTGGCACCGCGCGGTGCCCGGCCTGGCCGACTGGCTGCGCGCCGACGGCGAGCCCGGCGCCGACAAGCGCACCGAGGAGCAGCGCAAGCAGCTCGCGACCGAGCGGGCGGCGGCCTCGCTGCGGACGGTCCAGCAGTCCGCGCCCTGGGTGGCGGTGGTCACACCCAATCTGACGATGGGCTTCCGCGACGCGGACGGGGACCTGCGCTACAACTCCAAGCCGGCCGGCAACTGCGTCTACGACCCGACCCGTACGGTGGCCAGCGACTTCGCGGTGCTGGTTCCGCGCAGCTGCTCCAACAGCAGCGGCCAGTCGGTCTCCGGCGGGATCTCCGGCTACCGGCTGGACAGCAGCGGCTGGCAGCTCAACGCCGGCCCGGGCGTCTCGATGAAGGCGCTGGACGGCCGCCGGGTGCTGATCTCGGACGGCCCGATCGTCGCTCCCAAGGTCTTCGACACCCGCGCGGCCGCGCCCGAGGCCGCCTGCGGCAGCCCGGCCGAGCCGTTCGCCGCCGTCCGCCCGGAGGGCAGCTGCGCGGCGCCGGCGGACGGGCAGCAGCCGCGGTAGCCGGCCCTCCGGGTACCCCCGGCCGGTAATCCCTCGGGGGTTCGCTCGCGCGGCCCGGTAGACTTGCCGTCATGGCTGTTCTCTCCGTGCACTAGCGGGCGAGCGGCGCCGCGCCGTGCGGTCCGCCGAGCCTCCGCCGACGCCCTTCACCCGCCGTCCCGGCCCGTGCCCCGTCCGGGCGCCCGCCCACGCCCCAGGAGTAGTCCCCAGCCATGATTTCCGCCAACGCCCTTGAGCTGCGTGCCGGTGCCCGGATCCTGATCGAGTCGGCGAGCTTCAAGGTCGCCCCCGGCGACCGGATCGGCCTGGTCGGTCGCAACGGCGCCGGCAAGACCACGCTCACCAAGGTGCTGGCCGGCGAGGGCATCCCCGCCTCCGGCACGGTGACCCGCTCGGGCGAGGTCGGCTACCTGCCGCAGGACCCCCGCACCGGCGACCTCGACGTCCTCGCCAAGGACCGCATCCTCTCCGCCCGCGGCCTCGACACCGTGCTGAAGAAGATGCGCGAGAACGAGGACCGGATGGCGAACGGCAAGGGCGCCACCCAGGAGAACGCGATGAAGAAGTACGCGCGCCTGGAGACGGAGTTCCTGACCAAGGGCGGGTACGCGGCCGAGGCCGAGGCCGCCACCATCGCCGCCGCGCTGGGCCTGCCGGACCGCATCCTCAACCAGGAGCTGCACACGCTCTCCGGTGGTCAGCGCCGCCGCGTCGAGCTGGCCCGGATCCTGTTCTCCGACTCCGACGTGCTGCTGCTCGACGAGCCCACCAACCACCTCGACGCGGACTCGATCGTCTGGCTGCGGGACTTCCTGAAGACCTACAAGGGCGGCTTCATCGTCATCTCGCACGATGTCGAGCTGGTCGAGACGGTCGTCAACAAGGTCTTCTACCTGGACGCCAACCGCTCCGCGATCGACGTCTACAACATGGGCTGGAAGCAGTACCAGCAGCAGCGCGAGGACGACGAGAAGCGCCGCAGGCGCGAGCGGACCAACGCCGAGAAGAAGGCCGCGACGCTGAACGCGCAGGCGGACAAGATGCGCGCCAAGGCGACCAAGACGGTGGCCGCGCAGAACATGGCCCGCCGCGCCGAGAAGCTGCTCTCCGGCCTGGACCAGGTCCGGCAGAGCGACAAGGTCGCCAAGCTGCGGTTCCCGGACCCGGCGCCCTGCGGCAAGACCCCGATGACGGCGCGCGACCTGTCGAAGTCCTACGGCTCGCTGGAGATCTTCGCCGGCGTGGACCTGGCCATCGACCGCGGTTCGCGCGTCGTGGTGCTCGGGCTCAACGGTGCGGGCAAGACCACGCTGCTGCGGATGCTGGCCGGGGTGGAGAAGCCGGACACCGGCGAGGTGATCCCGGGCCACGGCCTGAAGGTCGGTTACTACGCCCAGGAGCACGAGACCCTGGACCCGGAGCGGACGGTGCTGGAGAACATGCGCTCCTCCGCGCCCGACACCGACCTGGTGCAGATCCGGAAGATCCTCGGCTCGTTCCTCTTCTCCGGCGACGACGTCGACAAGCCGGCCGGGGTGCTCTCCGGCGGTGAGAAGACCCGTCTCGCGCTGGCCGCGCTGGTGGTCTCCAGTGCCAACGTGCTGCTGCTCGACGAGCCCACCAACAACCTGGACCCGGCCAGCCGCGAGGAGATCCTCGGCGCGCTGCGCGAGTTCAGCGGCGCGGTCGTGCTGGTCACCCACGACGAGGGCGCGGTCGACGCGCTCCAGCCGGAGCGGATCATCCTGCTGCCGGACGGCGTGGAGGACCTCTGGAGCCCCGCCTACAACGACCTGGTCACGCTGGCCTGATCCCGCCGACCTCCCGGTGCCCGGTCGCCCGTACGGACGGCCGGGCATCCGGCTGTCCGTCTGGCCGGAACTAGACATTCCATCCACATTTTGGACCAGAAAAACTAGTCCCATCGGCGTGTCCGGGAATGAAGAGGTCCCGCATTCCGTTTAAGGAGCTTCCGTCGGCCCGCCACTCGATCGTGGCCGGGCCGACGCTGCTGATCAGCCCTTTCTCGCCGGACGGCGGTATTCGTCCGGGGGCGTGCACTCTGCGTGAGCGCCCTTGTGCGCTCGGATCACTACCGAAGGACCGCGCATTCCCGACATGGACCTTGTCGAATGGGTGGCCAGGACGCGGTGGATGGGTGATCATGGGAATCTGACCGAGCAACGCTACGAGGAGGCACGGGTGGCCGAGACTCTGAAAAAGGGCAGCCGGGTAACCGGTGCCGCGCGTGAGAAGCTCGCGGCCGATCTCAAGAAGAAGTACGACTCCGGGGCGAGCATTCGCGCTCTCGCGGAGGAGACCGGCCGCTCGTACGGCTTCGTGCACCGGATGCTGAGCGAGTCCGGAGTGATTCTCCGGGGCCGCGGCGGTGCCACGCGGGGCAAGAACAAAGCTACTGCCGGGGCAGGTTCCTGACGCTCCGTCGGTCAACGGACGGATGACTCGGCGGCAGGGCGCCGGCCGGGGAGGCGACCGAGGGTCGTCCACTCCCCGGTCCGAGTGAACCGGCCGCCGATCGTCATATCCGCGACCGGTGCGCGGGCGGGCCGTCCGCCGCTCCGTGCTGCCCCCTGCCGTCGCTCCACCAGTTTTGTTACTCTCCGGTAGCCAAGCATCCTCGCCACCGGAGGTCCCCTCATGACCGCTCCCGCCACCGATCCGCAGACCCCGAGCCGGGAGCGGGACGGCGTCCGCCTGGAGATCGACGGCGCACTCGCCGTCGTCACCCTCTGTCAGCCCGAGCGGCGCAACGCCCAGTCGCCCGCCCTGTGGCGCGCCCTGTCCGCCGTCGGCCGCGACCTGCCCGGCACCGTCCGGGTGGTGCTGCTCCGCGCCGAGGGCGTCTCCTTCTCGGCGGGCCTCGACCGTGCGATGTTCACCCCCGAGGGCATCCCCGGCGAGCCCAGCTTCCTCCAGCTCGCCGCCGCCGAGCCCGAGGAGCTCGACGGGATCATCGCCGGTTACCAGGAGGCCTTCAGCTGGTGGCGCCGCCCCGACCTGGTCACCATCGCCGTCGTCCAGGGCCACGCGGTCGGCGCCGGCTTCCAGCTCGCCCTCGGCTGCGACCTGCGGGTGGTCGCCGACGACGTGCAGTTCTCCATGAAGGAAACCTCGCTGGGCCTCGTCCCCGACCTCGCCGGCACCAAGCCGCTCACCGAACTCGTCGGTTACGCGCGGGCGCTGGAGATCTGCGCGACCGGGCGCTGGGTCGGCGCCGAGGAGGCCGCGGCGATCGGCCTGGCCAACCTGGCCGTCCCCGCGGGCGAGCTGGACGCCGCCGCCCGCGACCTCGCCGCCGCCCTGCTCGCCGCACCGCGCAACGCCGTGATCGAGACCAAGGCCCTGCTCCGGGGCGCCGGTGGCCGCTCCTACGACGAGCAGCGCTCGGCCGAACGGGCGGCCCAGGCCCGCCGTCTGCGCGACCTGGCCGGCATCGGGGACTGACCGGCCTCCCCGGCCGGCGAAGGCCCTGCCCCCCGAGGCGACCTCGGGGGGCAGGGCCTTCGCCGTACCGGCCGGTTCCGGGGGCGGGATTCGTGGCGAAATGCCAGAGTTGGAGCGATTTGCGATATAGCTGGAGCCGTACGACGGGAGATGAGCCCATGCCTGACACTCCGACGCCCGCCACCCTGCACAAGAACCCCTCCACCGGTGCCTCCACCGGTGGCTCCTCGACCGCCGGCCTCGGCGGGGCCGCCGGTGAACGCGGTCGCACCGCGCTCGCCGTCGGCGTGGTCGAGAAGATCGCCGGGATGGCGGCCCGCGAGGTGACCGGCATCCACTCCCTCGGCTCCGGGCTCGCCCGCACCTTCGCCGCGATGCGCGACCGGGTCCCCGGCGGGCGCGGCAACATCGGGCGCGGCATCAAGGCGGAGGTGGGGGAGAAGCAGACCGCCATCGACATCGCGCTGGTCGTCGAGTACGGCGTCGTCATCCCCGAACTCGCCCGGCAGGTAAGGGAGAACATCGTCGACGCGGTCGAGCGGATGACCGGGCTGGAAGTCGTCGAGGTCAACATCGCCGTCAACGACGTCCACCTGCCCGACGAGCCGGACATCGAGGAGGAGGAAGAGGAGCTCCCCTCCTCCGGCCAGCGGCCCAAGCTGAAGTAGTCCCTGTGCGGCAGCACGCCCGGAGCGGCGGGCGGCGGAAGACGAGGTGGAACGGATGAACCTGGCCCTCATCGGCCTGGTGGTGGGAATGGCCCTCGGCTTCGCCGGCTACTTCGGCGGGTTCGCGGCGTTCCTGCTGGTGGCGGCCCTCGGGGTGGTCGGCTTCGTGGTCGGCCGCCTGCTGGAGGGCGACCTCGAACTCGGCGACCTCGGCGATCTCCTGCGCGGCCGCGACCGGCGCCGCTGATGGCGGCCCTCGTCCCGGCGCCCGCCACCCGCGAACCCGGCGCGCGCGGCCGGCTGCGCATCGCCGACCGCGTCTACGCGCGGATCGCCGCCCGGGCCGCCGGTGAGGCGCTCGCCGAGGTCCGGCCGGGCCGGAGCGGACCGGGCGGGCCGCCGAAGGTCTCCGTCACCGGCCCCGCTTCGCCCTCCGCCGCCGTCACCGTCAGGGTCGCCGTCGACCTGCCGTTCCCCGCCGACCTCGCCGCCCTCGCCCGGGCCGTCCGCGACCGGGTGGCCGCCCAGGTCGGTGCGCTGACCGGGACCCGGGTGGCCGAGGTGGTGGTCGTGGTGGAACGGCTCGTCACCGAGGGCACGGGATGACCGGGCCGGCGGAGGGGGAGCCGGGGACGCCGCCCGCGGGGCCCGCCGTACCGGCGGAGGCTGCCGGGGCGGCGGAGTCCGGAGCGCATGCGGAGTCCGGAGCGCATGAGGGGCTTGGGGGTCCTGAGGGGCCTGCGGGGCCCGCCGTACCGGCGGAGGCCGGTGCGGCCGGTGCGGCCGGGGAACAGGCTCCGGAGCCAGGGCCCGCCGCGGTCAGGGTGCCGCGGCTGCGGGCACCGCGGACCACGGCCGCCGTGGTGGTCGCGACGGTGGTCCTGGTGGCCGCGGTGGCGCTGCTCTACGACGTGGTCGCCGTCCGCACCGGGCACGCCGCCCGCCGCTGGCGTGCCGAGATCGCCGACGAACTGGCCACCCGGCACCTCGACGACACCTGGGTGCTGCTCGGAGCGGGCGCTGCCACCCTGCTCGGCGGCTGGCTGCTCTGGCTCGCCCTCGCCCCCGGCCTGAGCCGCTGGCTCCCGCTCCGCCCGGTCGGCGGCACCTCCGCGGCCATCGACCGGTCCGGCGTGACCGCGCTGCTGGTCCACCGGGCCGCCGACCTGCCGGGCGTCGAGCACCTGCACGTGCGGACCGGCCGCCGCCGGGTCCGGATCACCCTCACCGGCCCGGCCGATCCGGCCTCGGTGCAGCGGCAGCTGCGGGACGAGCTGGCGGTCGTCGGGTTGGCGAGACCGCTGCGGCTGGACGTCAGGACCCGGCGCGGGCGCCGGCGCGGGTCCGGCGGGGGAGTGCAGGGCGCTGTCGTGGAGGGTGGTGGGAGCGGGTGAGCCGGAGCACCGTCAACCGGGTGCTGGTGGGTGCGGTCGGGGTGGTCCTGCTGGTGGCCGGGCTGCTGGTCCTGGCCGGGGGCCTCGACCTGTACCGGAGACTGGGCGTGGATCTGCCGGACCGGTGGCCGCAGGCCTCGCCGGACCGGCCGGTGATCGGTGCGCGGGCGCGGACCCGCTGGGTGTCCGAGGCCTGGTGGTGGCCGGCGGTGATCGCCGGGCTGGCCGTGGTGGTCGTCGGGACCGCCTGGTGGCTGCTCGCCCAGCTGCGGCGGAGCGGGCCGGCGACCGTGCCGGTGCCGACCCCCGGCACGCCGGGGCTGCGGCTGCGGCTGCGCACCGGGGCACTGGAGGACGCTCTGGAGACCGGCACCGTGGCGCTCCCCGAGGTCGAGCGGGTGGGTGTCCGGCTGCTGCGCGGAGCCCGGCACCCCCGGTTGCGGGCGGCCGTCCGGATGACGTCCGGCGGCGATCCGGCGGCGCTCGCCGAGCACTTCGAGACCGGCCCGCGCACCGATGCGCTGGTCAGTCTCGGGCTGTCGGACCTTCCGGCCGACCTGCGGATCCGGGTGGTGCCGGCGAGGCACGAGACCGCCGCGCGGCGCGGCGGACGGCGCGACAAGCACCCGCGCGTGCTCTGACCGCCCGGCGCATCCGCCTGCCGCGCGCCGGGCGGATGCCTCCACGCGCGGCCGGCGAACGCCGTCCTACAGTCCGGGCAGTGCGCCGCCGTCGACCGGGATCATCACACCGGTGAGGTAGGACGCGGCGGGGGAGAGCAGGAACGCGGCGACCTTGCCGAACTCCTCCGGGGTGCCGTAGCGGCCGAGCGGGATGGCGGCGCTGTGGTGGACGCGGGAGGCCTCCGCGTCGCCGCCGAGCGCGTCGAGCTCGCGCACCCGGTCGGTGTCGATCCGGGCCGGGAGCAGGCCGACCACCCGGATGCCGCGCGGACCGAGCTCGGCGGCCAGCGACTTGGCGGCCATCGCCAGGCCGGGGCGCAGACCGTTCGAGATGCCGAGACCCGGGATGGGCTGGCGGACCGAGCCGGAGAGCACGAACCCGATCACCCCGCCCTCGCCGAGCGTCCCCGCGGCGGTCCGGGCGATCCGCAGCGCGCCGAGGAACACCGACTCGAACGCGTCGCGCCAGGCATCCTCGGCGACGGTGCCCACCGGGCCCGCCTGCGGACCGCCGACGCTGATCAGCACGCCGTCCAGCCGGCCGAACCGCTCGACGGCCTCGCGGACCAGCCGCTCGGCGGTCTCCGGGGCGGCGTTGTCGGCCACCAGCCCGTGCACCGCGTCCGCTCCGCCGCCGAGTCCGGCGAGTTCGGCGACCGCCGCGTCCACCGACTCCCGGCTCCGGCCGCTCACCAGCACCCGCGCACCGTCGGCGGCCAGCTCGCGGGCGGTCGCGAGGCCCAGGCCCCGGGTGGCGCCGGTGACCACGTACACCTTGTCCTGCAGTCCAAGATCCATGGGGCCATCCTGCCGGGTGAGGGCGGGCGGAAGGTAGTGCGGACGCGGCGGGGCCCGGGCCCGCGCCGCCCCTGGCGTTGACGTCGGCGTCAAGGTCTACCGTCGTTCCCGGCGGCCTTCGGACAGCGGCCTTCGGACAGCGGCCGGAAGGGCGAGGATGCGGTCATGCGGATCGGTGAACTGGCGAGGCGGGCGGGGACGACCACCCGGGCACTGCGGTACTACGAGCAGCTCGGGCTGCTCCCGGCCCGGCGGGCCGGCAACGGCTACCGCGCGTACGGCGAGGAGGACCTGCGGCTGCTCCGGCAGATCCGCACGCTGCAGGACTTCGGGTTCGGCCTGGAGGAGACCAGGCCGTTCGTGGAGTGCCTGCAGGCCGGTCACCCGCACGGGGACTCCTGCCCGGCCTCGCTGGAGGTCTACCGGAGGAAGCTGGCCGAACTGGACGAGTGCATCGACCGGCTCCAGGAGGTCCGTACCCAGGTGGCCGGGCAGTTCGCCCGGGCCGAGCGGGAGCGGGACGAGCTGGCGGTCGGCACCGCCGGAGAGCCGCCGCAGTGCGAATGGGCCGCGCAGCCGGCAGTCGAGTGGGAGGAGAAGTAGACCATGGTGCAGATCGCAGGGGTCGCGGAGGTCACGGACGAGACCTTCGCCGCGGAGGTCCTGGCGGCCGAGGGGCCGGTGCTGGTGGACTTCACGGCGGACTGGTGCCCGCCCTGCCGGCAGATGGTGCCGGTGCTGGCGGACATCGCGAGGGAGGAGGCGCACCGGCTGACGGTGGTCAGCCTGGACGTCGACCGCAATCCGGAGACCCAGGCCGAGTACGGGGTGCTCTCGATGCCGACGCTGATGGTGTTCAGGGGCGGGGAGCCGGTGAAGTCGGTGGTCGGTGCCCGGGCCAAGGCCCGGCTGCTCCGCGACCTCGCGGACGTCCTGTAACGGGAGCGGGCGGGCTCAGGCGGGGACGGCGACCGGGGCGACCTCGGCCTCGCCGGCCTCCTTGCGCCGGTCCTTGGCCTCGCGCCGCGCCATCACCCAGAACCCGACCGGGATCATCGCGGTGAACAGCCACCACTGGATCGCGTACGCCATGTGCGGGCCGATGTCGGAGTGGTTGGGCTCGGGCAGCAGCTCGGGCTCGTCGGCCGGCGCCGGCACGGTCGCGGTGAGCTCCAGGTAGCCGCCGAGGAGGGCGGCACCGGTCTCCCTGGCCTGCTGGGTGGAGCTGATCAGGTTGAACTGCCGGTCCGGCAGGCCGGCGCGGTCCTTGAGGCCGTTGCCGGCGGCCTCGTCGGCGCGCAGCCGTCCGGTCAGGGTGACCTGGCCGGACGGCGCGGCCGGGACGTCCGGGTAGGTGACGGCGGAGGTGCCGGAGGCCACCCAGCCGCGGTTGACCAGGACGGTGCCCCTGCCGCCGTCGAGCACCAGCGGGGTGATCACGAAGTAGCCGATCTTGTCACCGCTGGAGTCGGTCCGCTTGCGGACCACGAACTCGTGCTCCGGGTCGTACTGCCCGGTGGTGGTCACCGCGCGCCAGGTGAGCCCCTTGGGGACGGCGAAGCCGGGTTCCGCCGAAAGGGTCTCGTACGGGACGGGCCGGTCGGTGAGGGCCCGGGCGATCAGCTCGTTGCGGTCCACCCGCGCCTCGTGGCGGTGCAGTTGCCAGAACCCCAGCCGGATGGTGGTGGGGATCAGCAGCACGGCGACCAACAGGGTGATCAGCCAGCGCCGGGAGAGCAGAAAACGGTACACATGGGCACGGTACGCCCACCTCACCACCGGCTCACGCACCGGGGTGCGGGGCGACCTCGCGCAGCAGCTGGAGGAAGGCGTCCTCGCCGATCACCGGGGTGCCGACCTCGCGGGCCTTGCGGGCCTTGCCGCTCCAGCTGCCCGGTTCGTTGGTGACCAGCAGGCTGGTGAGCCGGCTCACCGACGAGGCGATGTGCAGGCCCGCCTCGACGGCGCGGTCCTCCAACAGCTCGCGGTCGGTGGAGGTGTCGCCGGTGAACGCCACGCGCATGCCCTGGACCAGCGGCTCGCCGTCCTCCCAGCGCCCGGGGTTCGGGTACGGGCAGGCGGGGCGCTTGCGGGCCTGGCGGTAGGCGGCACCGGTCCAGTTGCCCCGGGCGGGCGAGGCCGGCTGGTCGTCGCCGAGGTCGGTGACGGCCACGCAGGTCTGCAGCGGCAGCGGGACGCCCCCCTGGCGGGCCAGGTGCAGGCTGGGCCGGAACGCCTCGGCGAGCACCCGGGCGTCGTCCAGCGCGTTGTGCGCCTGCTGCTGGTGGACGCCGAAGTGCCGGGCGAGCGACGAGAGCTTGCCGTTGGGCAGCGGCAGCCGGAGGTCGCGGGCCAGCACCATGGTGCAGATCCGCTGGTCGACCGGGGCGCGCAGGCCGGCCCGGGAGAACTCTCGGGAGATCATGTTCCAGTCGAAGAGCGCGTTGTGGGCGACCATCACCCGGCCGCGCAGCCGCTCGGCGAACTCGTCGGCGATCTCCGGGAAGGTGGGCGCGCCCACCAGCAGGTCGCTGGTGAGGCCGTGGATCCAGACCGGTCCGGGGTCGCGCTCGGGGTTCACCAGCGTGTACCAGTGGTCGGTGACGGTGCCGTCCTCGTCCAGTTGGTAGACGCCCGCCGAGATGACGCGGTCCGAGCGGCCGAGGCCGGTGGTCTCGACGTCCACCACCGCGAAGCCCTCGGCGGGGGCGGCGGAGCGCTGGGCCGGGACGGGAGCCGTCCGCGGTACCGCGCCGGGCGTCTCGGGCTGGATCGCGTACATGGTCCAACAGAATAAGGCCCGCGGGCGGTGCGCCGCCGCGATACGGGTGGGACCGGTGCCGCTCGGAATGTTGGACGGGGCGGGCCGGAATAGAGTGGGCGGAGTATTCGTCGTACACCTGGTCGAATATCTGCCGGCCGCCCGCCGCACCCCGCGGACGCCTCTCCGAAGGACGAACCCTCATGCGCGCCACCGTGATCCACGGCCCCAGTGACATCCGGATCGAGCAGGTGCCGGACCCGGTCGTGCAGCAGCCGACCGACGCGGTGGTGCGGGTGGTGAACGCCTGCATCTGCGGCAGCGACCTGTGGGCGTACCGCGGTGTCGCGGCGCGGGTCGCCGGGCAACGGATCGGGCACGAATTTCTCGGTGTGATCGAGGAGACGGGCGCCGAGGTGCGCGACTTCGAGGTCGGCGATCTGGTGGTCGCGCCGTTCGTCTGGTCGGACGGCAGGTGTGATTTCTGTCGCGAGGGGCTGCAGACCTCCTGCCCGCACGGCGGCTTCTGGGGGCAGGTCGGCTCGGACGGCGGGCAGGGCGAGGCGGTGCGCGTCCCGTGGGCGGACGGCACGCTGGTGAAGCTGCCCAAGGAGGCCCAGGGCGACGAGAAGCTGCTGCCGGGCCTGCTGGCGCTCTCGGACGTGATGGCGACCGGGCACCACGCCGCGGTCTCCGCGCGGGTCCGGCCGGGATCCACCGTGGCGGTGGTCGGCGACGGCGCGGTGGGCCTGTGCGGCGTGCTGGCCGCGCACCGGCTCGGCGCCGGGCGGATCATCGCGCTCGGCCGGCACACCGCCCGGACCGACCTGGCCCGGCGGTTCGGGGCCACCGACGTGGTCGCGGAGCGCGGCGACGCGGCGATCGAGGCGGTCCGGGAGCTGACCGGCGGCCAGGGCGCGCACTCCGTGCTGGAGGCGGTCGGCACCGAGGAGTCGATGCGCACCGCCGTCTCGATCGCCCGGGACGGCGGCGCGGTCGGTTACGTCGGGGTGCCGCACGGCGGCAGCGCCGGTGTCGACATCGGGCAGATGTTCGGCCGAAACGTTTCGCTGAACGGCGGGGTCGCGCCGGCCCGCGCCTACATCCCCGAGCTGCTGCCGGACGTCCTCTCCGGGGCCATCGAGCCGGGCCTCGTGTTCGACCGCACGGTGGACCTGGAGGGCGTGCCGGACGGCTACCGGGCGATGGACGACCGCTCGGCGCTGAAGGTGCGGATCACGTTCTGACGCCTCCAAGTTGACGTTTTTCGAGGGGCGGCACCGCAGTCCGGTGCCGCCCTTCGGCATGTCCGGATACGTCTGTTTTCGGCCAATCGGCTAGTGCAACGGAGTGAACGTCTGGCTGATCACGGTCAACCTCTTTCGGCCCGCGCGCCACCCTCCTAGCATTGCGCGGCGCGCATCCGGACTGTGACGCCGCTCACGTCCGATCGTTCCACTGGTGCGACCACTACGCCGAAGGAGTGAGGAGTCAGAGTGGAATCGCCGCCGATCACCACCACCGCCAAGGAAACCCAACTCATCGAGGAGGGCGCGGAGTTCCGCGCCCTCCGGCGCTCGTTCCGGAACTTCGCGTTCCCGGTCACCATCGGCTTCGTCCTCTGGTACCTGCTCTACGTGCTGCTCTCCAGTTACGCCCCCGGCCTGATGGGCACCAAGGTCGTCGGGCACATCAACATCGCCCTGGTCCTCGGACTGCTGCAGTTCGTCACCACTTTCGCCATCGCGGCCTGGTACGCGCGCTACGCGGACCGGAGGCTCGACCCACCTGCCGCCGCCATCCGCGAGGCGCGCGGCGCGGTGGTCCACGCCCCCCGGGAGGCCGCCGAATGACCCTGCTCGCCAGCCATGCCGCGAGCGCCGTCGCGCTCGCCGACCCCCTCACCCTCGCCGCGGGCGCCACCGAGCACCGCGGTCTGACGATGACCCTGTTCGGCCTCTTCGTGCTCGCCACCCTCGGCATCACCGTCTGGGCCGGGCGGCAGACCAAGGACGCCGCCGACTTCTACGCCGGCGGCCGCAGCTTCTCCGGCTTCCAGAACGGTCTGGCCATCTCCGGCGACTACATGTCGGCCGCGTCCTTCCTCGGTATCGCCGGAGCCATCGCGCTCTTCGGCTACGACGGCTTCCTCTACTCGATCGGCTTCCTGGTCGCCTGGCTGGTCGCGCTGCTGCTGGTCGCCGAGCCGCTGCGCAACGCCGGCCGCTACACCATGGCCGACGTGCTGGCCTTCCGGATGCGCCAGCGGCCCGTCCGCACCGCCGCGGGCATCTCCACCATCGTGGTGTCGATCTTCTACCTGCTCGCCCAGATGGTCGGCGCGGGTACCCTGGTCGCCCTGCTGCTCGGCGTCAGCGGGGACAGCGCCAAGCGGTGGACGATCGTCGCGGTCGGCGCCCTGATGGTCGTCTACGTCGCCATAGGGGGTATGAAGGGCACCACCTGGGTGCAGATCGTCAAGGCCGTGCTGCTGATCGCCGGCACCGCCCTGATGACCGTCCTGGTGCTGGCCAAGTACAACTTCAACATCTCCGCACTGCTCGGCGCCGCCGCCGACGCCAGCGGCAAGGCCAACGCCTTCCTCGAACCCGGGCTGAAGTACGGCGCCACCGGGACCAGCAAACTCGACTTCATCAGCCTCGGCCTGGCGCTCGTGCTGGGCACCGCGGGCCTGCCGCACATCCTGGTCCGCTTCTACACCGTGCCCACCGCCAAGGCGGCCCGGAAGTCGGTGCTCTGGGCCATCGGGATCATCGGCGGCTTCTACCTGATGACCCTGGCGCTCGGCTTCGGCGCGGCGGCCCTGGTCGGACCCAAGGCGATCAAGGCGGCCAACGCGGCCGGCAACACCGCGGCCCCGCAGCTCGCCGAGACGCTCGGCGGCGGCTCGGGCACCACCGGCGGGGCCGTCCTGCTGGCGGTGATCTCCGCGGTCGCCTTCGCCACCATCCTCGCCGTGGTGGCCGGCCTCACCCTGGCCTCCTCGGCCTCCTTCGCACACGACCTCTATGCCAACGTCATCCGGCGGGGCAAGGTCACCGAGCGGGAGGAGGTCCACGCGGCCAAGTGGGCCGCCGCCGCGATCGGCGCGGTGGCGATCGTGCTGAGCCTCTTCGCGGACAAGCTCAACACCGCCGCGCTGGTCGCACTGGCCTTCGCGGTGGCCGCCTCGGCCAACCTGCCCACGCTGCTCTTCTCGCTGTTCTGGAAGCGCTTCAACACCGCGGGCGCGGTCAGCTCGGTCTACGCCGGTCTGATCAGCTCGGTGGTGCTGGTGGCGTTCTCCCCGGTCGTCTCGGGTGGCAAGAACTCGCTCTTCCCGCACTCCGACTTCCAGTGGTTCCCACTGGAGAACCCCGGCCTGGTCTCCATCCCGGTCGGCTTCCTGGCGGGCTGGATCGGCACCGTGCTCTCGCGCGAGCCGGCCGACCCGGCGAAGTACGCTGAACTGGAGGTCCGCTCGCTGACCGGACTGGGCGCCCACTGACGAACGGCCGATGGCTAAGCTGGCCCGGCCCGCCGCGACGGCGGGCCGGGTCGGCCGCTGTCCAGGGCCGCCACTCTCGGGAAGGGATCGCCGTGCTGCTCGACACCTTCGGCCGCCGCGCCGTCGACCTGCGGGTCTCCCTCACCGACCGGTGCAACCTGCGCTGCACCTACTGCATGCCGGAGGAGGGCCTGCAGTGGTTGGCCAAGCCGGAGCTGCTCACCGACGAGGAGATCGTCCGGCTGGTGACCGTCGCCGTCCGCGACCTCGGTGTCCAGGAGGTCCGCTTCACCGGCGGGGAGCCGCTGCTGCGGCCCGGCCTGGTGGCCGTCGTCGCCGCCTGCGCCGAGCTGACGCCGCGCCCCGAGCTCTCGCTCACCACCAACGGCATCGGCCTGGCGCGGACCGCGGGGGCGCTGCGCGCCGCCGGCCTCGACCGGGTCAACGTCTCGCTCGACACGCTGGACCCGGACACCTTCCACACCCTCACCCGGCGCCGCCGCCACCAGGACGTGCTGGACGGACTGGCCGCCGCCGAGGACGCCGGGCTGACGCCGGTCAAGCTCAACGCGGTGCTGATGCGCGGGGTCAACGACCACGAGGCGCCCGAGCTGCTCGCCTGGTGCCTGGAGCGCGGCTACGAGCTGCGGTTCATCGAGCAGATGCCGCTGGACGCCCAGCACGGCTGGGACCGCTCGGCCATGGTCACCGCGGAGGAGATCCTGGACCGGCTGGCCACCAGGTTCACGCTCACCCCCGAGTCGTCCGCCGGCCGGGGCGCCGCTCCCGCGGAGCGCTGGGTCGTGGACGGGGGTCCGGCCCGGGTCGGGGTGATCGCCTCGGTGACCCGCCCGTTCTGCCGCGCCTGCGACCGCACCCGGCTGACCGCCGACGGGCAGGTGCGCAACTGCCTCTTCGCGAGTGGCGAGACCGACCTGCGGACGGCGCTGCGCTCGGGGGCCGACGACGCCGAGCTGGGGGCGCTCTGGCGCCGGGCGATGTGGGGCAAGAAGGCCGGTGCCGGGATCGACGACCCGGAGTTCCACCAGCCCGACCGCCCGATGTCGGCGATCGGCGGCTAGGGTCCGGCCCCGGTCGCCGGCCGGACCGTGCCGGGCCCGGGCTCAGCCCTCTGCGGGGGTGCCGTCCGTGGGGTCGCCCTCTTCGGCGCTCCGGTCGGTGAAGGCGACGACCTCCTTGAGGAAGCCGCGCACGCCCAGGAACTGGGAGAGGTGCTCGCGGTGCTCCGGGCAGGCGAGCCAGGTCTTGCGGCGGTCCGGGGTGTGCAGCTTGGGGTTGTTCCAGACCAGCACCCACGCGGCGTCGGACCGGCAGCCCTTGGCGGAGCAGATCGGGGTCTGCGGCTGGGTGTCCGGGAACAGCATGGCGTCGTCCTCAGGCGGTCGGCGGGTGGGTCGTCACCGCCAGTCTGTCACGCGCCCGGAGGGGGTCCGTCCGCCGTCCGGCGGGCCTGCGGCCCCGCGGTGCGCGCGGGCATGGCGACGCCGGGCAGCCACGGGGGGAGCCGCCCGGCGTCGGTCCGTCGCTCCGACGGGGGATGCGGAGCGCGTACGCAGTATGTCACGGTCCGACCCGGGCATGGGGAGGTCTTGCATGATTAATCTGAGCTTCTTCTGAGCTTTCTGTGGAATGCAACGGCGGAAAACAGATCAAAACGGGCAGTCAGTTCGACGTCTGTGAAGAATCGGTGGGCATGCGCTCGGCCACATCGGTACCGTGCGTCACACCGGACCCGCCCCTCCCGCCGGGGCCGAGCATCAGCGGAGTGGTCGGCGGCACGTCGAAGGTGGAGGGCAGGCCCGGCGCCCGTTCCCGGCCCGCGTTGGCGATCAGCACCGCGAAGTACGGCAGCAGCACCCCGCCCGCCAGTGCCGCGACCGCCACCCAGCGCTGGACGTCCCACAGCACCACCGCGAGCAGCACGCAGACCGTGCGCAGCAGCATCGAGGCCACGTAGCGGCGCTGCCGCCCGCGGACGTCCTCGGTCAGGCTGCTGCGGGCCCCCGTGATCCGGAAGACCTCGTCGTCGCCGGCGCTCTTTCCCATGTCCAACCGCCCTCGTCCGCGCACCCGCGCGCCTCGCCGCGCGGCCTTCCCACGGTACGCCGCAGGGCGACCGGCGACGAGACCGGGTCGGACGGACACGCGCCCCTACGGCTGGGAGAGGTACTCCGGCGGCACCGCGTCGGTCAGCCAGACGCCGTTGGCGCTGATCCGGAACTCGTGGCCGGCCGCCGCCATCGCGGCGGCGTCGACCTCCAGCACCACCGGACGGCCGTGCCGGGCGCCCACCCGGGTGGCCGTCCCGGTGTCGGCGGACAGGTGGACGTCCTGCCGGGCCATCGGCCGCAGGCCCTCGCGGAATATCGCGTCCAGGCTCCGGGCGGCGGTGCCGTGGAACAGCACCGCCGGGGGCGCGGCGGCGGCCAGACCGAGGTCGACCGCCACCGTGTGCCCCTGGCTGGCCCGGATCGAGAGGCCGTCCTCCGAGTAGGCGAAGCGGCGCTTGTTGTTGGTCGCCACCACGTGGTCCAGCTCGACCCGGGTGAGTCGGGTGCCCCGGGCCGCCAGGGCGGCCAGCAGGACGTCCACCCGGACCCAGCCGGCCCCGTCCAGCGTCACCCCCACCCGCTCGGGCTCGTGCCGCAGGATGCGGGACAGCATCTTGCTGGTCCTGACCGTGCGCTTCTCGTCCACGTTCCTCGTTCCCTCCCCCCGGCCGGCCCGGCTACGACGCCTGGCTGACCGAACTCATGTTGAAGCCCTCGACCCGCACCGGCGGCATCGCGGTCCGGGTGAACCAGTCGCTCCACTCGCGCGGCAGGCAGCGCTCGGTGCGGCCCACCTCGGTGATCCGGCCGAGCAGCTCCACCGGCGACTCGTTGAACCGGAAGTTGTTCACCGCACCGACCACCCGGCCGTTCTCCACCAGGTAGACGCCGTCCCGGGTCAGACCGGTGAGCAGCAGCGTCGCCGGGTCCACCTCGCGGATGTACCAGAGGCAGGTGAGCAGCAGCCCCCGCTCGGTCCGGGCGATCATCTCCTCCAGGGTCGGCGCCGCCGCCTGGTCGGCCGTCTCCAGGACCAGGTTGTCGACCGCCGGGCGCAGGGCGAGCGACGTCAGGCCGGCCGAGTGGCGGCTGGTGACCAGCCCGGCCAACTCGCCGTCCCGGATCCAGTCGGTCCTCGACAGCGGCAGGCCGTTGTCGAAGACCGAGGCGTCGCCCTCGGTGGCGTGCGCCAGCACGAACGGCGCCGCCTCCAGGCCGGGCTCGTCCGGGTCGGAGCGCAGCGTCAGCGGCAGCCCGCTGAGCTTGTCGCCGATCCGGGTGCCGCCGCCGGGCCGGGAGAAGACCGTCCGGCCCTCGAAGGCGTCCCGGCCGCCGGCGGACCAGTTCAGGTAGACCATGAGGTCGGCGACGGCGGAGGGCGGCAGCAGCGTCTCGTACCGGCCGGCCGGCAGGTCGATCCGCCGGGAGCCCCAGCCGAGCCGGGTGGTCAGACCGGCGTGCAGGGCGGTGACGTCCACGTCGGAGAAGTCCCGGGTGGCGGCGCCGGCCCAGGCCGAGCCGGACAGGTCGGCGGTCTTGGCGTTCAGCTCGACCGTGCCGGTCGGCTGGTCGTGGCGCAGCCGCAGGCCGGTGGAGGTGCCCAGGTAGCTGGAGACCAGCTCGTGCCGGGCGAAGCCGTACAGCAGTTCGCCCTGGGCGGCGGCCCGGGCGAAGGCGGTGCCGAGGGCCGGCGCGAACTCCTCGAAGACCGCGACCGACGTCTCCGCCGGGGGCTCGGTGAAGTGCGGAGAGGCCGGCTGGTCGGCGACCGTGACCAGGGGCTGGGCGTCCTCGGCCGGCCCGGCCGCGCGGGCGGCCTCCTCGGCGGCCCGGACCAGGTCCGCCACGTCGTCGGACGTGACGGCCTCGCGGGAGACCACGCCGGAGGCGGTGCCCTCGGCGCCGGCCACCGTGGCGATCACGGTGAGCCGGCGGCCCCGGGTGACACCGTTGGTGGTCAGCGCGTTGCCCGCCCAGCGGAGGTTGGCGGTCGACTCCTCGTCGGCGATCACCACGCAGCCGTCGGCGCGGGAGAGGCCGAGTGCCAGCTCGACGAGTTCGTGGGGCTGCATCGCGGTCATCAGTGACCCGCCTCCTGCTGGGTGTTGAGCACGTTGACGTTGCGGAACAGCGCCGAGGGGCAGCCGTGGCTGACCGCCGCGACCTGGCCGGGCTGCGCCTTGCCGCAGTTGAAGGCGCCGCCCAGCACGTAGGTCTGCGGCCCGCCGACGGCCGTCATCGAGCCCCAGAAGTCGGTGGTGGTGGCCTGGTAGGCGAAGTCCTTGACCTGGCCGGCGAGTTCGCCGTTCCGGATGGCGTAGGCGCGCTGCCCGGTGAACTGGAAGTTGTACCGCTGCATGTCGATCGACCAGGAGCGGTCCCCGACGATGTACAGGCCGTTCTCGACGCCCTCGAACAGGCCCTCGGTGGACGGGCCGTCGGCGGCCGGCCGGAGCGAGACGTTGGCCATCCGCTGGACCGGGACGTGCGCCGGCGAGTCGGCGAAGGCGCAGCCGTTGGAACGCTCGAAACCCTTCAGCTTCGCCATGCCGCGGTCGAGCTGGTAGCCGGTCAGGACGCCGTCCTTCACGAGGTCCCACGACCGGGTGGCGACACCCTCGTCGTCGAAGCCGATGGTGGACAGGCCGTGCTCGGCGGTGCGGTCGCCGGTGACGTGCATCAGCTCGGAGCCGTACTTCAGCGAGCCGAGCTTGTCGAAGGTGGCGAAGGACGTCCCGGCGTAGGCCGCCTCGTAGCCGAGCGCGCGGTCCAGTTCGGTGGCGTGGCCGATCGACTCGTGGATGGTCAGCCAGAGGTTGGACGGGTCGATGACCAGGTCGTAGCGGCCCGGCCGGACGCCCGGCGCCTTCCTCTTCTCGGCCAGCAGGACCGGCAGCTCGGCCAGCTCGGCGTCCCAGTCCCAGCCGGTGCCCGTCAGGTACTCGAATCCGCGCCCGACCGGAGGGGCCAGCGTCCGCATCGAGTCGAAGGCGCCGGTGCGTTCGTCCACCGAGGTGGCCTCCAGCACCGGGTGCAGCCGGATCCGCTGCTGGGTGGTGACGGTGCCGGCGGTGTCCGCGTAGAACTTGTTCTCCTGGACGGTCAGCAGGGTGGCCTGGACGTGCGAGACGCCCCCGGCGGCCAGCAGCCGCGAGCTCCAGTCGGCCAGCAGCGCCGTCTTCTCGGCGTCCGGCACCTCGAACGGGTTCACGTCGTAGGCGGAGACCCAGGTGGCGTCCGGGTAGACCGGCTCGTCGGCCAGCTCCACCCGGTCGGTCGACCCGGCCGCACGGCTGATCCCGCCGGAGAGCCGGGCCACCGCGACGGCCTGCTCGGCGACGCCCGCCGCCGCCTCCGGGGTGAGGTCGACCCCGGCGGCGAAGCCCCAGGCGCCGTCCAGCAGCACCCGGACGGCGAAACCGAGCTGGAGGCTGTCGGAGGTGCCGGACGGCCGGGCGTCGCGCAGCCGCCACGAGGCGCTGCGGACCCGTTCCAGGCGGAAGTCGGCGTGCTCGGCGCCGAGCCGGCGCGCGCGGTCCAGGGCGGCGTCGGCGAGGGCGCGCAGCGGATAGCCGAGGAAGAGCGGGTCGACGGCGCGCGGGGCGCCGGCGCTGCTGGTCGGGGGCAGCGGAGGCAATCGGGCTCCCTGGTCGGGCGGAATGGCGGTGCGGGCACCCGGGATGCAGGGGTACCCGCACGGCATCATTTCCCGTCAAAGGGCTTTGGGCCAGCGCATTTCCCCCGTGACACGCGCAGCTCCGCGGTTCCGCTACCCGACCGCCTCCCACCAGCCGTCCAGCTCCGGCGGGTTGTCGACGTCCACGCGCTCACCGGGGCGCGGCACCGCCAGCCGTACGCCCTGCTCCTTGGCCTCGACCAGCAGCCGTTCGACCGGCTCGGCCCACGGGTGCAGGCCGAGGTTGAAGGTGCACCAGTGGACCGGCACCAGCAGGTCCGCGCCCAGCTCGCGGTGGGCGAGCACGGCGTCCTCCGGCGTCATGTGGATGTCCGCCCAGGCCGGGTCGTAGGCGCCGACCTGGACCAGCGCGGCGTCGAACGGGCCGTGCTGGGCGCCGATCCGCCCGTAGCCCTCGAAGTAGCCGGAGTCGCCGGTGTAGAAGACCTTGCGGGTCGCCCCCGCGACCACCCACGAGCCCCAGAGCGTCGTGTTGCGGGTCAGACCGCGGCCGGAGAAGTGGTGGGCGGCGGTCAGCGTGAGCGCCAGCTCGCCGAGCGTGCAGGTCTCGTCCCAGTCCAGTTCGATGATCCGGTGCTCCGGCACCCCCCAGCGGCGCAGGTGGGCGCCGATGCCGAGCGGCACCGCGAACGGTGCCGACTGGCTGCGCACCAGCCGGCGGACGGTCGCCATGTCCAGGTGGTCGTAGTGGTCGTGCGAGATCAGCACCGCGTCGACCTGCGGCAGCTCTTCCAGCTCCACCGGTACCGGGTGCAGCCGGCGCGGGCCGACCTGCGTGGCGGGGGAGCAGCGCTCGCTCCAGATCGGGTCGAGCAGCACGCGGGAGCCCTCGATCTCGACCAGCGCCGAGGCGTGCCCGTACCAGGTGATCGCGACACCCTCGGCGGCCGGGCCCGCCCCGCCGGCCGGCCGGACGGTCGGCACCGGGAGGCGCGGCGTCCGGCCCTCGCGCTGGAACAGCATCCGGCGCACCGTGTCCCCGTCGAAGGACGGACTGCCGGCCGGCCGGGCCAGCTCGGAGGGCGCGTTGTGGAAGACGCCGTCGCGGTACTGCGGCGAGTTGCGCAGCCGCTCCTCCCGCTCCCCGTCCGGCCGCCGACCGAACGCCGCCGGCAGGTCGCGCAGCGCCCAGGCGACCGCTCCCGCACCGGCCGCCAGCGCGGCCAGGGCCAGCAGTCGTCCGCGCCGGTGGGTGGTCCCCGGCTGTGCCTCGCTCATCCGCGCTCTGCCTCCGCTCGTCGCCGGGGCCTGGTCCGGCGTTGCTGTGCGGCGGCCCCGACTCGTACCGCACCACGGGGGCAACGGGTGCACCCCGCCGCCGGGTTCCCGATCCGGCACGCAGCGGACACCACAACGCCGGGCCGGCGGTCCGGCGGATCGGGCGAAAATGGCATGGGCACGGATTGTCGGATACCGACAGTTCCTTTGGTGCGGCGCTGTGGGAGCTCGATTCGCCGCCGCGCCGGGCCGACCGATAGCGTCACACCGCGTACATGATTGCGACGTACGCGGACATCACGGCGTACGCACACTACGGAGAGAGGTGGATCGTTGAGCCGCTCGGTTCTCGTCACCGGAGGTAACCGGGGCATCGGCCTCGCGATCGCCCTGGCCTTCGCCGAGGCGGGCGACAAGGTCGCCATCACCAGCCGGTCGGGCGAGGTGCCCGAGCAGCTGGCCAAGTACGACGTGCTCGCGGTTCGCTGCGACATCACCGACAGCGCCCAGGTCGACGCGGCACTGACCGAGGTCGAGGGCGCGCACGGCGCGGTCGAGGTGCTGGTCGCCAACGCCGGGATCACCCACGACACGCTGCTGCTGCGCATGTCGGAGGAGGACTTCACCTCCGTCCTGGACACCAACCTCACCGGTACGTTCCGCGTCATCAAGCGCGCCTCCCGGCTGATGATGCGCGCCCGCAAGGGCCGCATCGTGCTGATCTCCTCGGTGGTCGGCCTCTCCGGCTCGCCGGGCCAGTCCAACTACGCCGCCTCCAAGGCCGGTCTGGTCGGCTTCGCCCGCTCGCTCGCACGCGAGCTCGGCCCGCGCAACATCACCGTCAACGTGGTCGCCCCCGGCTTCGTGGACACCGACATGACCGCGGTGCTCAGTGACGAGCGCCGCGCGGAGATCGTCGCCGGCGTGCCCCTGGGCCGCTACGCGGCGCCCGCCGAGGTCGCTTCCACCGTGCGGTTCCTCGGTTCGGACGAGGCCGCGTACATCACCGGAGCCGTCATTCCCGTCGACGGCGGATTGGGCATGGGTCACTGACATGAGCGGAATCCTTGAGGGCAAGCGGATCCTCGTCACCGGTGTGCTGATGGAGTCCTCCATCGCGTTCCACACGGCCCGGCTGGCCCAGGAGCAGGGCGCGGAGATCATCCTCACCGCCTTCCCGCGGCCGAGCCTCACCGAGCGCATCGCCAAGAAGCTGCCCCACCCGGTGAAGGTCCTCGAACTGGACGTCTCCAGCGAGGAGCAGCTGGCCGGCATCGCCGACCAGGTCCGCGAGCACCTGCCGAGCCTGGACGGCATCGTCCACTCGATCGGGTTCGCCCCGCAGGACGCCCTCGGCGGGAACTTCCTCAACACCCCGTGGGAGTCCGTGGCGACCGCCATGCAGGTCTCGGCGTTCTCGCTGAAGTCGCTGACCATGGCGCTGCTGCCGCTGATGCAGGACGGTGGCTCGGTCGTCGGTCTGACCTTCGACGCCCAGTTCGCCTGGCCGAAGTACGACTGGATGGGCCCGGCCAAGGCCGCGCTGGAGGCCACCTCCCGCTACCTGGCCCGTGACCTCGGCCCGCGCGACATCCGCGTCAACCTGGTCTCGGCCGGTCCGATCGGCTCGATGGCCGCCAAGTCCATCCCGGGCTTCGGCGACCTGGCCGCCACCTGGGACAACCGCTCGCCGCTGAAGTGGGACGTGAGCGACCCGGAGCCGGCCGGCCGCGGCGTCGTCGCCCTGCTCTCGGACTGGTTCCCGAAGACCACCGGCGAGATCGTCCACGTGGACGGCGGCCTGCACGCCATCGGCGCCTGACCACCCGCGTCCCGCGCCCCCGCCCGGCTCTCCTTCCGTCGAGGAAGGGGCCGGGCGGTGTGCTGTCCGTGGCACGGCACGACTGCGGGGCGGTCGGTTCGCTCCCGAGCCGGGCGGCCACGGTGCCGGCCCGGGAGGGGGCCGGCGCGGACCGTCCGGGTGCGTCGGGGCAGCCTCACTGCTGAACGTTCCGTCCGAGGGCGATCAGCGCGTTGGTGTTGCCGCTCGTGTGGCCGGTCCCCAGCTCGGTCGAGATCAGCTCGGTCTCGTTCTCGTCCAGGTGGTTGGCCCTGCCCCAGGCGCCGGCCATCTCCTGGCTCTCGGTCAGCGAGGCGAAGTGCGCCCGGGAGTTCGCGGTGTTGCCCGCGTCCTGGGCGTCCTTCCTGACGTCCTCCACCCAGCCGCTGATCCCCGCGTCGACGAAGGCGCCGGCGACGCCCCCGACCTCGGGGACGAACCCGGTCACGGTGCCGCTCACCGAGGAGGCGAACCCGCCGGCCTTCTCGGCCCACTCCATCCGGTCGTCCTTCGCGTCCAGGACGATGTCCGACCGGATGGCGTCGAACGCCCCGAGCGCCGTCCCGATGTTGCGTGCCGGCCCCTGCCGCTCCGCCGGTCCGGCCTGCGGATCGGGCGGGACGGCGGCCAGGGCCACGGCGGCCTCGGCCCGTTCGGCGTTGTAGAGCGTGGCGTACGCCTCCGGCTCCTCGGAGGCACCGCGCATGACCCGGACGAGGTGGTCGGCGCTGCCGCCGAGGTGGCCCTCGCCGTCCTGTTCCCACGCGCCGGTGCGGTGCGCGCCGGTGTGGTGCTGACCGAGGACCGGGTGGGTGTCGGCCACGTAGTCGGACAGGGCGTTGGCCAGCGGCACGCGAAGGTCCTCGTGGACCTCGGCGCCCCTGCCGTCCGCGTCCAGCGCGTCGACGACGCCCTGCATGACCCGTGCCTGCGCCGGGGTGTGCGGGCCTCCGCGGTGGCTGCCCCCGCCGGGGACGTCGCCGGTGGCGGCGGCCTCCAGGGCGGCGGCGAGGCCGGCCTGGTGGGTGCCCCTGTCCTGGATCGGCGGGCCGACGAGGGCGGTGGTGCAGGAGGTGGGCCAGTCGCGCTCGCGCAGCAGGTACCTGAGGCGGTCCTCGGCCCCGGGCGCCCTCGGGTCGAGGAACCGGGTGGCGGCCTCGGGGCTCCGGCCCATCAGCCCGAGCACGCCGTCCACCGGGTCGTGCACCAGGTCGGGGCGGGGGCCGTTGAACTGGTGGACCCTCCAGTGGTTGCCCCTGCGGTCGGCCGCGAGGACGTCGGTGCCGAGGTCGTCGAGGAACTGCGCGCCGTACCCGGCGGTGCCGTTCCGGAGCAGGGTGACGAGAGCCTGGTAGCCGTGGACCGGCGCCGGACCGCCGCCGAGGTGGCGGTCGTCGATGTTCCTGACGCCTGCTTCCCGCAGGCCCTCGCGGAACTCCCGGTAGAACGTGGACCCGGTGTCGCGGGTGGCGCCGGCGACGGTGTCGGCCAGGTTGGCCCGCAACCCGCCGTACTCGCCCTTGAGCCTGCCGCTCCGGTCGTTGATCCGCACGTCCAGTTCGTCGGCGAGCAGCAGGGTGCCCTCGGCGCCGAGCGCGCCGAGCAGGGTCCGGCTGTACACGGGGTTGCCGGAGCCGGCCTTCATCAGGTTGTCGAGCTCGGCGAGCTCCTCCGGGCCGAGGGTCCTGCCGTCCTTGAGCTTCCGGGCGAGCGAGGCGGCACGCCTGCCGTCGGCCTCGTCCCCGCCGCCGACCGCCTGGCCGTTGAACTCGTTCACCAGGTCGCCGACCCTGGCGGCGCGCCGGAGTCCGCGGGCGGCCCGGGAGTCGGCGGCGGTCGCCTCCTCCAGGTAGGTCTTGATCTTCTGCGCCCAGGCGACGGCCGCTCGGTCACGCTCGCGCCGGTAGTCGGGCTCGTGGCGGTAGGCGGACCTGCCCCCCTCGTCGAGCGTGGTGACGTCGAACACGACGGCGCCGGTGCCGGTCACCTTCATGCCGTCGGCCTGGGCGTCCGCGACGGTCCGCCTGAGTTTCTGCTGCGCCGACCCGAAGTCGTCGTGCGCGTCGCCGATGATCGAGGCGACGGCCTCGGCCTCGGTCTGCGCGTCGAGGGTCTGCTGCCGGGTGTGGCCGACGTGCCGGTGGGCGGTGAGCGCGGTGTAGCCGAGCCAGAGGCCCTGGTTGCCGGTGACGGAGAGCACCTCGTTCTCCAGCCGGTGCTGGACGAGCCGGTACCTGCGGGCCATCTCGGTCCAGTCGGCGGCGGCCTTGGCCATGGCGGAGAGGTCCGCCTCCACGACGTCCTCGAAGCCGAGCACGGTCAAGCCTTTCCGGTGAACGAGGTGGCGATGCCGTGCTCGACGTCCAGGTAGTTGGTGTGGGTCTGGCGCATCATCCCGGCCTCCTGGTTGAGCCGGCCGTTCAGCTGGGACACCTGCTCGTGCCACTCCCGGAGTGCTCCGCGCAACGCGGCGGCGGTGTCCCATCCGCTCAGCCCCGCCGCGGCCGCTCCGGTCGCCTCGTCGGCGGTCCTCCCGGCCGCGGTGCTGTCGCCGGCGATGCCGTCGAGCGCGGTGGCCGCCCGGTCGATCGCCGCCGTGGACACCTTCGTCGGCGTTCCGCCGCCCGGGCCCTGGCCCTGGCCCGACTTCAGGTCCGGATCCGCCATCGCTGCTCCCCGTCGTGCCCGCACCCGGGTCGCAACCCGGCCGTCTACGAAGTGTGACGGGACGTTAGCACGCCGAAACCCCCCCTCCCGCCGGGTTCGCGGGCCGTTCCGGGGGCGTTCCGGCCGGGGTCCGTGCGGGTCAGGGCCGGCCGTCGGTGCAGGTGCCGATGGCGCGGCCGGCCTCGTGGGAGGCGCGCCGGGGGTCGCGGGCGCGGATGGCGTCGACGATCTTGTCGTGGCCGAGGTAGCGCTCGGCGATGAGCTCGGGGCCGACGTCGTGGCGCAGGTGGGCGCGGGTGACCTCGCCGAGGTCGGCGTAGACGGCGGCGAGGACGTCGTTGTGCGCGGCGGCGACGACGGCCTGGTGGAAGGCGGCGTCGGCCTGGATGAAGTCCTCGGCGTCGCCGGAGCGCCAGGCGTCCTCGCGGCGCGCCAGGGCGGCGTCGAGGAGGGCGAGGTCGCGGTCGGTGCGGCGGTCGGCGGCGAGGCCGGCGGCGGAGGTCTCCAGGGTGACGCGCAGTTCCGCGACGTGGGCCTGGTCGGCGTCGGCGAAGCGGCGGTGCATGACGCCGGCCAGTTCGCTGGTGGCGAGGACGTAGGTGCCGGAGCCCTGGCGGATGTCGAGCAACCCGTTGTGGGCGAGGGCGCGGACGGCCTCGCGGACGGTGTTCCGCGCCACACCCAGCTGTTCGACGAGGGCGGCCTCGGTGGGGATGCGGGAGCCGACGGGCCACTCGCCGGAGGTGATCTGGGCGCGCAGCTGGGCGATCACCTGGTCGGACAGCGGGGTGCGCCTCGGCGAGGACAGCGCCACGGGGGACTCCTTGGGGTCGAGTGGGTCGGGCCATCATGCCAACTCAAGGATGCGCTAATTCATCCCATCATTCTATGATGGCCGGCATGTCGTCCGCAGCAGACACCGCAGCCTCGCCCGATACCGATACCGATACCGACACTGGTGCCGGTACCGGGACCCGACCGCAGACCGAGCGGCCCGCCCCGCCCCGCCGCAGCCACCTCGGCTGGCTGTTCGCCGTCGCGATCGCCGCCGCGGCCTTCAACCTCCGCCCGGTGGTCACCAGCCTCGGGCCGCTGCTCGACCAGGTCCGGGCCGACCTCGGGATGAACCCCACCGTGGCCGGGCTGCTCACCGCCGTGCCCTCGCTCTGCTTCGCCCTCTTCGGTTTCGCCGCGCCCGGCCTCGCGCGCCGGCTCGGCCCGATCGCGGTGGTCACGGCCGGGCTCGGGGCGATCACCGCAGGCGTGCTGGCCCGTTCCTTCGCCGGTGGCACGGCCGTCTTCCTGCTGCTCACCGCGCTGGCGCTGGCCGGTGTCGCGGTCGCCAACGTGCTGATCCCGGTGGTGATCAAGCGGTACTTCCCGGAGAAGGTCGGGCCGATGATCGGCCTGTACTCGATGGCACTGTCGGCCGGCACCGCGCTCGCCGCCGCCGTCACCGTGCCGCTGACCGGCGCGCTCGGCGGGGACTGGCGGTTCGGCCTGGGTGTCTGGGCCGCGCTCGGTGCGGTCGCCCTGCTGCTCTGGCTGCCCGTCCTGCTGTCCCGGCGGCGCGAGAACGGTGGGCAGGCCAACGGCCGGGGGGCCGGGAAGCTGCCGATCACCCGCAGCCGGACCGCGTGGGCGCTGGCCTGCTTCTTCGGCTTCCAGGCCACCGGCGCGTACGTGGTGATGGGCTGGCTGCCGAAGATCTTCCAGGACGCCGGCGTCTCCGAGGGCACGTCGGGCGTGCTGCTGGCGCTGACCATGGTGATCGGCGTGCCGGTCTCCTTCGTCCTGCCCAACCTGGCCGCCCGCCGGGGCGACCAGCGGCTCTTCGTGGTGGTCCTGGCCTCCTGCGGCATCGCCGGGTACTCCGGGCTCGCACTGGCCCCGTCCACCGCGCCGTGGGCGTGGGCGATCCTGGTGGGCCTCTCCAACTGCGCGTTCCCGCTGGTGCTGACCATGATCGGCCTGCGCGCCCGGACGGCCGGCGGCGTGGCCCAGCTCTCGGCCTTCGCCCAGGGCGTCGGCTACCTGATCTCGATCCCGGGGCCGATCCTGATCGGCCGCCTCTACGAGGCCACCGGCGAGTGGTACCTCCCGCTGGGCTTCCTGGCGGTGCTGCTGGTGCCGCAGATGCTGTTCGGCCTGCGGGCGGCGCGGGCCCGGTACATCGAGGACGAGGCGGTCCTGCCGGTGGCGGCGGCCGGGGCCTGAGGCCGCGCCGCGCGGCCGGGACGGGACGGGCGCGGGCCCCGGTCCGATCCCGGTCCGGCCCCGTCACCGGCCCGGGGCCGGTGACGGGCGGGGACGGCCGGGGTGGGAGAATCCGGGCATGCCCGTACTCGACCCGAACCCCACCGACGGCCACAAGAAGCTGGGCCAGCTCGCCGCCGCGATCGGCGGCATCGTCGTGCTCCTGGTGATCGTGGCGATCATCGCCCGGAACCTGGGCTGAACCCCGCACCCGCGTCCGGGTGAACACGCAGGACGGTACTCCCACTCCGGAGAGTGGTGGCATCGGGCAGCACCGCGCTCCCGGGCGGCTTTTCTGCCAAGCTTGCTGGGTATGAGCGCCGACACGCCCCGCAGGATCATCGTTCTCCGCCACGCCAAGGCCGACTGGCCGAACGGCGTCGACGACCACGAGCGGCCGCTGGCCGATCGGGGCCGACACCAGGCACCGGAGGCCGGACGCTGGCTCGCCGACTCCGCCCTCAACCCCGACTACGTGCTCTGCTCCACCGCCCTGCGCACCCGTGAGACGTGGAAGCTCGCCGCCCACGAGCTGCCCAAGCGCTCCCGCAAGACGGTGTACGAGGACCGGGTGTACGAGGCCAGCCCCGGCGAGATCATCGCCGTCCTCCAGGAGACCCCGGACGACCACGCCGACCTCGTCCTGGTCGGCCACAACCCGGGTGTGCTCGGTCTGACCCAGGTCCTGGCCGGCGACGAGGGGGACCGCGAAGCGCTGGAGCGGCTGCGGCTCGGGGGCTTCCCCACCGCGGGCGTCGCGGTGCTCAGCTTCAGCGGTTCGTGGAAGAACGTCGAGCCGGGCGTCGCCGCACTGGTCTCGTACTTCACGCCGCAGGAGTGAGCCGGGACGCCGGTGCGGACGCGCGACGGACACGCGGCGGACGCGCACGGCGGACGAACAGCTGATGCGTCGCTGATGCACGGTCGACGCACAAGGGGGCGCGCGGATCTGGTCCGCGCGCCCCTCGTCGTCCTCCGCGCCGGGTACGGGCTACTCGGCCGGCTGGCCGTCCAGCACGTCGGCCGCCTCGACCTCCTCGCGGGTGATCCCGAGCAGGTACAGCACGGTGTCCAGGAACGGCACGTTCACCGCGGTGTCCGCGGCCTCCCGCACCACCGGCTTGGCGTTGAACGCCACGCCCAGCCCGGCCGCGTTCAGCATGTCCAGGTCGTTGGCGCCGTCGCCGATCGCCACCGTCTGCTCCAGCGGCACCTTGGCCTGCTCGGCGAACCTGGCCAGCCAGCGCGCCTTGCCCGCCCGGTCGACGATGTCGCCCACCACCCGGCCGGTGAACTTGCCGTCCTTCTCCTCCAGGGTGTTGGCCGCCGCGTAGTCCAGCCCCAGCTGCTCCACCAGGTGGTCGGTGACCTGGGTGAACCCGCCGGAGACCACCGCGACCTGGTAGCCCAGCCGCTGAAGCGTCCGGATCAGCGTGCGCGCCCCCGGCGTGAACCGGACCTCCGCGCGCACCTTCTCCGTCACCCCGGCGTCCAGGCCGGCCAGGAGCGCCACGCGGGCGCGCAGCGACTCCGCGAAGTCCAGCTCGCCGCGCATCGCCGCCGCGGTCACCTCGGCGACCTCCTGCTCGCAGCCCGCGTGGGCGGCGAACAGCTCGATCACCTCGTCCTGGATCAGGGTCGAGTCGACGTCCATGACCACCAGCCGCTTGGCCCGCCGCTCCAGCCCGGACGCCACCACCGCGACGTCCACCCGCTGGGTGGCCGCCTCCTGCGCCAGCTCGGCGCGCAGCCGGTCGGTGGCCACACCCGAGACGGTCAGCTCGACGGCGGTCACCGGGTACTTGGCGAGCCGGAAGACACGGTCGATGTTGCCGTCGGCGGCGGTGATCCGGGAGGTGAGCGCGGCGACGGCGGAGGCGGTCAGCGGGTGGCCGAGGACGGTGACGTGCGAGCGGCCCTCGCGGCGCGGCCGGTTGTCGCCGATGCCGGAGAGGATCTCGGCCTGGAGCTTCTGCTCCTCGGCCCAGCGGTGCACGACGGACCGCAGCCCGCCCTCGGCGCCGGGCGCGCCGGGAGGAGTGACCAGGGCGCAGAGCGTTATCCGGCCACGGGTCACCACCTGCTCGATGTCGATGACGTCGACGCCGAACCCGGCCAGGGTGGCGAAGAGGCCGGCGGTGATGCCGGGGCGGTCCTTGCCGAACACCTTGACGAGCAGGGTGCGCTCGTCCTCGGTCCGGGGCTGCGGGGCGGGGAACGGCTCTGCGGCCAAGGGCGATGCGTTCATGGTGTCTCCCACGCTACCCGCCGCCCGACGGGGCCACGGCACCCGTCCGCGTCGTGGACGCACCGGGACGCACCGGGCGACGCCGGGCGCGCGCCCGTGGACATGCGGTGGACGTGCCGCGTGCGCGCCGCGTACGCGCCGTGGACGCACGGTTCGGGGGCCGTCCGCGAATCGTTGCCGCCTGGTCACAGTCACCGGGGGTGACTTTCACGGACGACCGGGGGGCTGGAATGATTCCCCCGTCAGATTGACGATCATTTCGCCCCGGGACGGGGCGCACCATCGGGGGAACCGAGAGAGCGGGGCAGGCGAGCAGTGCCGCAACTCGTCATCGAGATCAACGGACAGCAGCGGACTCTGGAGCCCGGGCGGTCCTACACCATCGGTCGCAACCCGCAGTCGGACTTCCCGTTCGACGACGCGCGGGTGTCGTGGCACCACGCCACCATCTCCTTCAACGGGGCCGGCTGGCAGCTGGACGACCACGGGAGCACCAACGGGACCTACACCGCCGGCGCCCGCACCATGCAGGCCCAGCTCTTCCCGGGAGCCGTGGTCAACCTCGGCAACGCCGAGAACGGCCCCCGGCTCTCCTTCTCCGCGCCGGCCCAGGCCGCCGCCCAGGCCCCGGCCTGGCACGAGGCCGCCACCAGCCGCAGCGCCGCACCGGAGGCCCACGCCGCCCAGCAGCAGGCGCAGCAGCCGTGGGCCCAGCAGCCCCCGGCGGCCCAGCAGCCGTACCCGCAGCAGGCCCAGCAGGCCCAGCCCCAGTGGCCGGGTCAGCAGCAGCCGTTCCCGCAGCAGCAGGCGCAGCAGCCGTACCCGCCGCAGCAGGGCTTCCCGCACCAGCAGGGGTTCCCGCAGCAGGGCGCCGCGCCGCACGAGGGCCCCGGCGGCCCGCAGCCGACGGTCATCCGCAACCTGACCGCCGGCATGAACACCATCCGGATCGGCCGCGCGCTCGACAACGACATCGTCGTCTCCGACCTCCAGGTCTCCCGCCACCACGCCGAACTGCGCCAGCTGCCCGACGGCCGGTACGAGATCGTCGACCTCGGCAGCCACAACGGCATCTTCCTCAACGGCCAGCGGGTCGAGCGCCAGCTCATCGGCCCGCAGGACCGCCTGACCGTCGGCCACTCCAGCTTCGTCCTGGTCGGGGACCAGCTCCAGGAGTTCGTCGACACCGGCGCGGTCTCCTTCTCCGCCCGCCACCTGACCGTCGAGGTCGACTTCAAGGGCGGCAAGAAGGTCCTGCTCAACGACGTCAGCTTCGGCGTCCCGGAGAAGTCCCTGGTCGCCGTCATCGGCCCGTCCGGCTCCGGCAAGTCGACCCTGCTGCGCGCCCTCACCGGCTACCGCCCGGCCGACCGCGGCGACGTCCTCTACGACGGCCGCAACCTCTACAAGCAGTTCGCCGAGCTGCGTTCGCGCATCGGCCTGGTGCCGCAGTCGGAGATCCTGCACAAGGAACTGACCGTCCGCAACGGCCTCAAGTACGCGGCCCGGCTTCGCTTCCCCGGTGACACCGAGGCGCGCGAGCGCGAGGCGCGGATCGACGAGGTGCTCTACGAGCTGCGCCTGGACAAGCGCGCGGACAACCGGATCACGGCGCTCTCCGGCGGTCAGCAGAAGCGCGTCTCGGTCGCCCTGGAGCTGCTCACCAAGCCGTCGCTGATCTTCCTGGACGAGCCCACCTCGGGCCTCGACCCGGGCATGGACCGCGAGGTCATGCAGATGCTGCGCGGCCTCGCCGACGACGGCCGCACCATCCTGGTCGTCACCCACTCGGTGGCCGAACTCGCGCTCTGCGACCGGCTGCTGGTGATGGCGCCGGGCGGTTCGGTGGCCTACTTCGGCCCGCCGGACGAGGCGCTGCACTTCTTCGGGTACGAGACCTGGGCCGACGTCTTCCAGGCCTTCGAGAACTACCCGGACCACGACTGGGCCGGCCGTTACCGCGGTTCGGTGCACTACCAGCAGTACTCGGCCGACGTGGAATCCGGTGCCGTGCAGTCCGCCCAGATCGTGCAGGAGGCGGTCCGCCCGCCGAAGCCGCAGAGCTGGGGCTCGCAGCTGTGGACGCTGATCCGCCGCTACGCCTCGGTGCTCGCCTCCGACCGCGGCTTCCTGGCCCTGTCGGTGCTGCTGCCCGCGGTGCTCGGCGCGGTCAGCGTGCTGATCCCGAACGAACCCGGCCTCGCCCCGAACCCGAAGTCGCAGCTCGGCCTCAACAGCGGCGCGGCGACGATCATGCTGATCCTGGCGATCGGGGCGTGCTTCTCCGGGGCGGCCAACTCGGTCCGCGAGCTGATCAAGGAACGGGCGATCTACGAACGGGAACGGGCCACCGGGCTCTCCCGCTCGGCGTACATGATGTCCAAGATCATCGTGCTGGGGTTCTTCAGCGTGATCCAGGGCGCGATCATCTCCGCCGTCGGCTTCCTGCCGCGCAAGCTGCCCGAGCACGGCCTGGTCTTCAAGGACCTGCCCATCATCGAGATGAGCTTCGGCCTCATCCTGCTGAGCTTCGCCTCGATGATGTTCGGCCTGGCGATCTCGGCCCTGGTCAAGACCGCCGAGAAGACCATGCCGCTGCTGGTCATGTTCGCGATCATCCAGGTCGTCTTCACCGGCTGCCTCTTCCAGATCTTCTCCAAGCCCGGCCTGGAGCAGTTCGCCTGGCTGATGCCCGCCCGCTGGGGCACCGGCATGGTCGCTACCACGCTCGACCTCTCGCACCTGCTCGGCCCCTGGAACAAGGACTTCCAGAACCCCGAGTACGACGCGCTCTGGGGCCACAACTCGGGCCAGTTCTGGTTCGACGCCGGCGTGCTGATCGCGATGTCGGTCGTCATCGGCGTCATCGTGACCCGCCTCCAGCGCCGGCACGAGCCCGAGGTCATGCAGAAGGGCTGACCCCTTCACGTTCCGCCGAGGGGCGGCCCACCCGACCGGGGTGGGCCGCCCCTCGGCGTTCCCGGGCCGTTCCCGGGCCGTTTCAGGGCAGTGCCCGGGCACGACCGCGCCGTGCGACCTAGGTCTCCGGACCCGGGCCCCGCCCTGCCGGGGACCGACGCGACCGCCGTGCGGGCGGCGGTAGGTTGGCCGTATGCCCCCCGTGCCCAGCAACCACCGGCACGCCGGCCTGCTGCCCGTCGACCGCATCCCGGTCGGCCCGCCGCCGGACGGCTCCCTGCCCGCCTGTGAACCGTGCCTCGCCGGCATCGAGGCCGTCAGCCAGGCCCTCCTCGGGATGAGCCGCCACCTGGAGGTCCGCGAGGTCCTGCGCCGGATCACCGCCTCCGCCCGTCGCCTGCTCGGCGCCGAGTACGCGGCCCTCGGCGTCCCCGACGACCACGGCGGCTTCGCCCAGTTCGTCGTCGACGGCGTCACCGACGAGCAGTGGAAGGCCATCGGCCCGCTGCCCCGCCAGCACGGCGTCCTCGCCGCGATGCTCCACGAGAGCGGCCCGGTCCGGCTCGCCGACGTCCGGCAGGCCCCCTCCTTCGGCGGCTGGCCCTCCGCCCACCCCGAGCTCGGCGCCTTCCTCGGCATGCCCATCGTCGACACCGACCACGCCGACGACGAGCCCGAGGTCCTCGGCGTCATCTACCTCGCCAACAAGCAGGGCGGCGGCGGCTTCACCGACCACGACGAGGAACTCCTGCGGATACTCGCCGCCCACGCGGCCCTCGCCCTCTACAACGCCCGCCTGTACGAGCGCAGCCGCGAGCTCACCCTCGCCGGCGAACGCGCCCGGATCGCCCACGACCTGCACGACGCCGTCTCGCAGAAGCTGTTCTCGCTGCGCCTCACCGCCAAGGCCGCCGCCAAGCTCGTCGACCGCGACCCCGTCCGCGCCCGCGCCGAACTCGCCGAGGTCGGCCGGCTCGCCGCGGAGGCCGCCGACGAACTGCGCGCCGTCGTCGTCGAGCTGCGCCCCGCGGCCCTGGAGGAGGACGGCCTCAGCGCCACCCTCGCCTCCCAGGTACAGGTCCTCGACCGCGCCCACGGCGCCGACATCGCCTTCGCCGCCGACGGCGTGCGCGCCCTGCCGGCGGCCCAGGAGGCGGCCATGCTGCGGGTCGCCCAGGAGGCCCTGCACAACGCGCTGCGCCACTCCGAGGCCCGCCGCGTCACCGTCACCCTGGCCGGCACGCCCGGTCGCGGCGCCGTGCTGCGGGTCAGCGACAACGGCCGGGGCTTCGACCCCGACTCCGTGCGCCGGGCCGGCCGCCACCTCGGCCTGGCCTCGATGCGCGACCGCGCCGCCGCCGTCGGCGGCCGGCTCACCCTGGACTCGGCCCCCGGCAGGGGGACGGTCGTCGAGATGGAGGTCCCCGGTGCCTGACACCGTGTCCGCGATCCGGGTCCTGCTGGTCGACGACCACCAGGTGGTCCGCCGGGGCCTGCGCACCTTCCTGGAGGTGCAGGACGACATCGAGGTGGTCGGCGAGGCCGCCGACGGCGCGGAGGGCGTCGACCGGGCCCGCGCGCTCGACCCGGACGTCGTGCTGATGGACCTCAAGATGCCGGGCGTGGACGGCATCGAGGCGCTGCGCACGCTCAAGGAGGAGGGCAGCCGGGCCCGGATCCTGATCGTCACCAGCTTCACCGAGCACCGCACGATGGTTCCCGCCCTGCGGGCCGGCGCCGCCGGGTACGTCTACAAGGACGTCGACCCGGAGGCGCTGGCCGGTGCGATCCGCTCGGTCCACGCGGGCCACGTGCTGCTCCAGCCGGAGCTGGCCGAGGCCCTGCTCGCCGACGACGGCCCGCGTGCCCCGCAGGGCCGCGGCGGCACCCTCACCGAGCGCGAGCGCGAGGTGCTCGGGCACATCGCGGACGGCCGCTCCAACCGGGAGATCGCGCGCAGCCTGCACCTGTCCGAGAAGACGGTGAAGACGCACGTCTCCAACATCCTGATGAAGCTGGACCTCGCCGACCGCACCCAGGCCGCGCTCTGGGCCGTCCGGCACGGTGAGTCCCGGCCGTAGACCCGCGGGCCGAAGCCCGGGCCGGCCGGCCGACCCGACCGATTCCGGCCGATCTCGGCGGACGTCGGCGGGGTCGGCCCCGGGGAGGCCCGCCGGGGCCGCACCGCTCCCGGGCCCGCACCGCTCCTAGGGGCGCTCGTCCACCAGCGCGTTGTACGCCGCCACCTGCGCACGGCGGGCGGTCCGCCAGAGCGGCGCCAGCACCGCCTGCCGGGCCGCGATCTCGGAGGCGCTGACCGCCGCGCCGTGGCTGCCGGAGGCGATCGACAACAACGCCGCGACCTGGCGCGCGGACTCCAGCACCCGGACGGCGCGCGGCGGGTAACCCGGTGCGAGCAGCTCGGCGTGCCCGCGCCGGCGGTACGCCTCCAGCGCCCGCAGCGCCTCCGGCCCCGCTCCGGCCACGTCCAGCCGGGTCAGCAGCAGCGTCGCCTGGCGCAGCCCGTCGGTCAGCTCGAACTCGGCCTCGTGCAGCGACGGCACGTCGGCCGGCGGGGCGTCGTTCACGTCGAGGCAGCGCCAGAGCACGGTCGCCGAGCGGTCCCCGGGCGGGCCGAACACCTCGACCTCGGGCACCAGCCCCAGTGGCACCCCGACGGCCAGCACCGCCTCGCCGGCGGCCAGCGCGCTCGCGTTGAACGGGGCCGGTCCGGTCAGGCCCAGCGGGTGCCCGGCCGACGGCAGCGCCAGCCGCAGCCCCTTCACACCGAGGACGCGCAGCCGGCCCAGGGCCCAGGTGAGCCCGTGCCGCTCGCCCGGGCCGTCCCCGGGCAGACCGGCCACCCGGTGGCTCTCGTCGCCCCCCAGGACCGCCGCGGCGGCGTTGTCGGGCGGCACCAGACCGGCCAGCAGGGCGTTGCCCCAGGCGGCCAGCCGTCCCGAACGGGGCTCTTCGTACGGATTGTCGGCAGGAGTCGCGAGCATCCGGCCAGCCTACGGAATCGGCGGTCATCCGCGTGGCGTAGGTTTGCCCATGCGCGTGCGGCGCACCCACTCCGTGCCCACCGGCCGCCGGAGTAGGCTGCCCGCCCGCACCGACGGCCGTATTTCTGTTTTGGGGAAGGCGTAGGTCATGAGCGACGTGCTGGAGCTGGTGGACGTATCCGTGGTCCGGGAGGAGCGCGCGCTGGTCGACCAGGTCTCGTGGTCCATCTCCGAGGGCGAGCGCTGGGTCATCCTCGGCCCGAACGGCGCCGGCAAGACCACCCTGTTGCAGATCGCCTCCACGTACCTCTTCCCGACCTCCGGCAAGGTCACCGTGCTCGGCGAGAAGCTCGGCGAGGTCGACGTCTTCGAGCTGCGCTCCCGGGTCGGCCTGGCCGGCGCCGCCATGTTCGACAAGCTGCCCGCCGAGCAGACCGTGCTGCAGACCGTCCTCACCGCCGCCTACGGCATGACGGTCAGCTGGCGGGAGACCTACGAGCAGTCCGACGAGTCCCGGGCGCTGGCCCTGCTCGACCGCCTCGGCATGTCCGCCCTGACCGGCCGCAAGTTCGGCACCCTCTCCGAGGGCGAGCGCAAGCGCACCCTGATCGCCCGCGCCCTGATGACCGACCCCGAGCTGCTGCTGCTGGACGAGCCCGCCGCCGGCCTCGACCTCGGCGGCCGGGAGGACCTCGTCCGCCGCCTCGGGGCCCTGGCCCAGGACGAGTTCGCGCCGGCCATGGCCATGGTCACCCACCACGTCGAGGAGATCGCCCCGGGCTTCACCCACGTGCTGATGATCCGCCAGGGCAAGGTGCTCACCGCCGGGCCGATCGACACCGAGCTGACCGCGCGCAACCTGTCCAGGTGCTTCGGCCTGCCGCTCATGCTGGAGCGGCACGGCGACCGCTGGTCCGCCCAGGGCCTGCCGCTCGGCTGACCGGCGGCGGTCGGCGGCGTCCGGGAAGGGCCGGCGAACGGCGGTTTCCCGGGGCCGGGCCGGGGCCGCCCCGGGGAGGCACCGGGGAGGCACCGGACCCACTGAACTCCACTGAACTGGAACCGGTCGCACGTGCGACCGGTTTCCGCCCCTCCACCTGCGGGAACTGACCGCCTGGTAGGCCCTTCCCTCCCTAGGATGGACACGTGGACAGCTGGATCTGGTGGCTTCTGGTCGCCGTCGGCCTCGGTATACCGCTGGTGATCACGGTGATGCCGGAGTTCGCCATGTTCGCCGTCGGCGCGCTCGTCGCGGCCGGCGTGGCCGGTCTGGGCGCCGACCCGGTCTGGCAGGTACTGGCCTTCGTCGCGGCCACGGTCGCGCAGCTGGTCGTCGTCCGCCCCATCGCGTACCGGGCGCTGCGGAAGGGCCCGCAGATCAGAATGGGCATCGAGGCGCTGAAGGGCGCCACCGCGGTCGTCGCGGAAAGGGTCGACGGGGAGGGCGGACGGATCAAGCTCAACGGTGAGATCTGGTCGGCCCGCGCGCTCCACCCCGAGCAGGTCTACCAGCCGGGGCAGCAGGTCGACGTCGTCGAAATCCAGGGCGCGACCGCCCTGGTCGTCTAGGGGAGAGTCCGTGGAACCCGTCCTTATCGTCCTGGTCGTCCTGGTCGTGGTGGCCTTCATCGCGCTGATCAAGACGATTCAGGTCATCCCGCAGGCCAGCGCCGCGATCGTGGAGCGCTTCGGCCGCTACACCCGGACGCTCAACGCGGGGCTGAACATCGTCGTCCCGTTCATCGACCGCGTCCGCAACCGGATCGACCTGCGTGAGCAGGTCGTGCCGTTCCCGCCGCAGCCGGTGATCACCCAGGACAACCTGGTGGTCAACATCGACACGGTGATCTATTACCAGGTCACCGACGCCCGCGCGGCCACCTACGAGGTCGCCAGCTACATCCAGGCCATCGAGCAGCTCACCGTCACCACGCTGCGCAACATCATCGGCTCCATGGACCTGGAGTCCACCCTCACCTCGCGCGAGGTCATCAACGCCGGCCTGCGCGGGGTGCTGGACGAGGCCACCGGCAAGTGGGGCATCCGCGTCAACCGCGTCGAGCTGAAGGCGATCGAGCCGCCGACCTCCATCCAGGACTCGATGGAGAAGCAGATGCGTGCCGAGCGAGACAAGCGCGCCGCGATCCTCACCGCCGAGGGCAACCGGCAGTCCCAGATCCTGCGCGCCGAGGGTGAGAAGCAGGCCGAGGTGCTCAAGGCCGAGGGTGAGGCCCAGGCCGCGGTGCTGCGCGCCGACGGTGAGGCTGCCGCCATCCGGACCGTCTTCGAGGCGATCCACGAGGGCGACGCCGACCAGAAGCTGCTCGCCTACCAGTACCTGCAGACGCTGCCCGAGCTGGCCAAGGGCGACGCCAACAAGCTCTGGATCATCCCGAGCGAGATCGGCGACGCGCTCAAGGGCATCGGCGGCGCGTTCACCGGTGCGTCCGGCCTCGGCGGCGGTGCCAACGGCGCCGCGGTCGCCGCCCCGAGTGCCCCGGCCGCGCCGCCGGCCGCCACCCAGGTGCCGCTCGACCCGGCGGCCGGTCCGCGCCCGCTGGACACCGACACCAAGGGCTCCGCCCGGCCCCGGATCGACCCGCTCCGCGAGTACCGCAAGAGCGACCCGGAGTGATCCTCCGCCCCCGGCCCCGGTGGCCGGGGGACCGCCCGAGGCCCGAGGGCCCGCCTCCCGTACCGCACGGGGCGGGCCCTCGGGCGTTTTCCGCGAGGGTGTGTCGAACATCCCGAATCGTGGGCGAGGCTGGATCGCCCACCCCGTGGTCCGGCATGATCGCCGCGGACGGGACAGGACCAGCGCGGGAGGTGGCTCATGACGACCTGGGAGGCGATCGCCGTCCTGGTGGCAGGTGTCGGTGCCGGAATGATCAATGTGATCGTCGGTTCGGGAACCCTGATCACCTTCCCCGTCCTGCTCGCCGTCGGGCTCCCCCCGGTCACCGCCAACGTCTCCAACTCCTTCGGTCTGGTCCCCGGCTCGCTCAGCGGCGTGATCGGCTACCGCCGGGAGCTGGCGGGCCAGGGCCGCCGGCTCGCCCGCTTCGGCACGGCCTCCCTGCTCGGCGGCGTACTCGGCGCCTACCTGCTGATCGAGCTGCCCAGCAGCGCCTTCGACGCGATCGTCCCGGTCCTGATCCTGCTCGCCCTGGTCCTGGTGATCGTCCAGCCCCGGGTGGCCAAGGCCGTCGCCGCCCGCCGCCGGCCCGACGGCGACCCGCACGGCGGCCCGCTGCTGCTCGTCGGCATCTTCCTCACCGGCATCTACGGCGGCTACTTCGGTGCCGCCCAGGGCGTCCTGCTGCTGGCCCTGATGGGGATGATGCTCCAGGAGGACCTGCAGCGGATCAACGGGGTGAAGAACGCCCTGGCGATGATCGTCAACGGCGTCGCCGCCCTGTTCTTCCTCTTCACGTCGACCGTGAACTGGGCGGCCGCCGGACTGATCGCGGTCGGCTCGCTCGTCGGCGGCCTGGTCGGCGCCAAGGTCGGCCGGAAGCTGCCGCCGCAGGCCCTGCGCGCCGTGATCGTCGTCGTCGGCCTCGCGGCCGTCGTCAAACTGCTCGCGACCTAGAACCGGGAAGGACCCCGATGGCCCTGGAGATGCGGGAGATCTGCGAGCGCTGCGAGGTGTCGCTGACACCGGACGGCCCGGCCTCTATATGTTCCTACGAGTGCACCTTCTGTCCGGCGTGCACCGAGGCGACGGCCGCCGCCTGCCCCAACTGCGGCGGCGAACTGGTGCCCCGTCCGCGCCGGCGGAGCTGACACCCCTTTTCTCCTTCTGGTTCTGGTGATGGGAGCGGGCCGATGAGCCGAGCACGGCTGACCGAGGACGAGATCGAGGCCGGACTGGCCGGCCTGCCGGACTGGTCGCGCGACGGGGACTCCCTGGTCCGCACCGCCGAGGCGCCCGACTTCCCGGCCGGGATCCGGGCCGTGACCGCCGTCGCCGAGGCCGCCGAGGCGATGGACCACCACCCCGACATCGACATCCGCTGGCGCACGCTGCGCTTCGCCCTCTCCACCCACAGCGCCGGCGGGCTCACCGCCCTCGACCTCGCCCTCGCGGCCCGGATCGACACCATCCTGCGGACGGAGTCCGCCCGCTAGCGCGCGCGAAGCCCGGTCCCGTCCTGCCCGGTCCTGCCCCTTCCGCTGCCCCGGCCGGCGGTCCGATGCCCCTGTGGGCACACCGGAACCGTCCGCTCCGGGGCCGTGAGATGCTGACTGCCGTAGTACAGGCGGTCGGGAGGGACGGAACGGATGGCTCAGGACCCCCTCGGTGACGGTCGGCCGCAGCAGTACCAGGACCAGTGGCAGACGCAGCACGCGCCGCAGGAGTGGCCCGCCGGGCACGGCGAGTACGCCGACCAGAGCCGGCCTGGCGAGCCCGGGTACGCGTACGGTCCCGGCACGCAGCACCCGGAACAGGGGTACGGCGAGGCCGCCTACGGGCAGGGCGGGTACGTCGAGGGGCCCTACGGCCAGTACGACCAGAGCCAGTACGACCAGAACCGGCCGTACCAGCCCTATCAGCAGTACCAGCCGTACTACCAGTACCCCGACCACGAGCAGCAGTACGCCCCGTACGCCGTCCCGCAGCAGCCGCAGCCGGCGGGGGAGGAGCTGTACGCGCCCGTCGGTGCCGAGTACTCCGCCGACGGCTACGTGCACGTGGAACCCGATCGCGAACCGGAACCGGAGCCCGATCCCGAGCCGGCCCCCGACGCCGACCCGGAGGCGGAGCGGCCGGTACCGGCTGCCGGTCCCGCCGCCGCGTCGCCCACCCGGACCGGCCTCGCGGCCAGGGCCCGGGCCGCCACCGGCGCCGTCGTCTCAGCCGAGCACGCGCCGAGCAGGCGGGCCCTGGCCGTCCGGACCGGAGCCGGGGTCGCCGCGCTCGGCGTCCTGGTCGCGGCCGGACTGACGGTCGGCTCGGAGGGCGGCGGCCGCGCGTCCGCCGGCGCCGCCGCCGGCGGGGAGCCGGGGTTCACCGTCGCCCATGCCAAGACGTGGTCCGCCCGGTCCGGGTCCGACCGGCCGGTCGGTGACGACACCCTGGTCGGCAGCTGGCTGCTCGCCGACTCGGTGGTGCGCGCCGACGCGACCGGCGTGCACGCGTACGACCTGGAGGCCGGCACGCCCGTCTGGTCGGTCGAGCCGCCCGCCGCGGGTGCGGTGCCCTGCGGGCTCTCCCCGGACGTCAACGCGGCGGGCGTGGGAGCGGTGCTGTTCCGGGCCCAGGCCGACCCGAAGAGCCCCTGCGCCCTGGTGACCGCCGTCGACACCAAGGCCGGGAAGACCGCCTGGACCAAGACGCTCTCCGAGGCCAAGGGCCCCTACAACTCCCGGATCGGCGTCACCGAGGACAAGGTGATAGCCGTCGGCGACGACCACGTCGTCGCGTGGGAGTCGGCCGACGGCAAGGACGTCTGGCAGTACACCGGGCAGGGCAAGTTCTGCACGCTGTCCGGTGGCGTGGCCGGCCGGACCGTCCTGGTGGCCAGCTCCTGCGCCGACTCCACTCCCGTCGACCAGGCCGTCGCGCTGAACACCGTCGACGGCACGGTCGCCTGGTGGCGCGGCCTGAACAACCGGCCGAGGACGGCGACGGTGCTCTCCGCCGAGCCGGCTGTCGTCCTCACCACCGGGGAGAAGCCCGAGGACGACCGGGTGTTCGCCTGGGGCCAGGCCGGCGACCCGGCGGTCGAGATCCCGGTCGCCGACGCCGGGGGCCGGCTGGAGGTCGCCCACGGCGCGTTCTCGGCCACCCCGGGGGTGTACTTCCGGGACCGCACCATGGTCACCACCGTCACACCGGTGCCGAACGGCGGCGGTCGGGCCGCGGTGGTCGGCTACGACCTGGACAGCGGCAAGCAGCGCTGGAGGACGGTCGCCTCCGGCAAGGGCGCGGCCAGGGCGGTCGGCATCGACGGCGGCGCGCTGGTGCTCGCCTTCGACGAACGCCTGGACCAGCCCGCGCACCTCAGCCGCTTCGCCCTGGACGGCGGCCGGGAGACGGTCGGCGGCAACTTCCCGCCGGGGACGGGCTCCCTGCTGGTCTCCGGCCGGGTGCTGATCGGCGGCGGCCGGGTCGTCGCCGTCCCCGAGCACTCCACCAACTTCGGCACCGCGACCGGATACCAGGCCAAGGGCTGACCGGGCCGTTCGGTTCGCCCGCCCGGCCAGCCCGCCCGGCCAGCTCACCCGCCCGGCCCGACCGCTCGTGCGTGGCGCGCTCGGGCCGGGCTCCGGGCTCAGGCCGCGGAGTGCACGGTGGCCGGGGCGACCTGGGCGGGCAGCCAGTCGGCCAGCTCCCGGACGTCCGAGCCACGCAGCCCCAGCGCCATCATCAGGGTGGCCTGCGGCGTCGGCACGAACGGCTTGCGCAGCAGCTTCATCCCCGCCTGCTCGGGCGTCCTGGCGGCCTTCCGCTGGTTGTCCTCGGCGCAGGCGGCCACGGTGTTCAGCCAACTGTCCTCACCGCCCCGCGACTTGGGGTGCAGGTGGTCCACGGTGGTGGCCCGCCGCCCGCAGTAGGCGCACAGGTACTGGTCCCGGACGAGCACCCCACGCCGTGACCACGGAGCCTGTTGTCGGAACGGCACCCGGACGTACCGCTGGAGTCTGATCACCCGGGGTACCGGCACGGAGACCCCCGTCCCGCGGATGGTGCGCAGGGGATGCGCCTGTTCCACCACGGCCTTGTCCTGGAGCACCAGGACCACGGCGCGCTGGAGCGACACCGTCGTCAGCGGCTCGTAGCTTGCGTTCAGAACCAGCGTGCTGCGCACCTCGGCCACCCTTCTCAACGGGCGTGCCACGGCGGCACGACCGTCTCTACACACGTCACTGCCGCCGCACGGCGGTGGGACCACTGTGAAGGGGCTCAAGGCAGTCGAACAACGGAATTTCCGGTGGCGGTGCGGGGCCGGGCCCTTCCGGGGCCGTTCCCGCGAAGCCCGAGGCGGGAGCGTGTTCATGTCGGTCCGGGCGAAACTCGCTGGCCCCGACCGCGTAGGCTCTACCACGCTGGAGCCGTCCTGCACCGGGGCCCGACCGGACCGGGCCCACACCGGGCGGACGCCCGACCGAAGGAGAAGCGTGACCGTGACGGACATCGTCGACGAGCTGCGGTGGCGTGGGCTGATCGCCCTGTCCACCGACGAGGACGCACTGCGCAAGGCGTTCGCGGACGGCCCGGTCACGTTCTATTGCGGCTTCGACCCGACGGCCCCCAGCCTGCACCTCGGCAACCTGGTGCAGATCCTCACCATGCGCCGCATCCAGCAGGCGGGGAACCTCCCGCTGGGCCTGGTCGGCGGTGCCACCGGCCTGATCGGCGACCCGAAGCCCACCGCCGAGCGCGTGCTCAACGACCCCGAGACGGTGGCCGGCTGGGTGGAGCGCCTGCGTGGCCAGATCTCGCGCTTCCTCGACTTCGAGGGCCCGTACGCGGCGCGCATGGTCAACAACCTCGACTGGACCTCCGGGATGTCCGCGATCAGCCTGCTGCGCGACGTGGGCAAGTACTTCCGGGTCAACAACATGATCGCCAAGGAGGCCGTCTCCCGGCGGCTCAACTCCGACGCGGGTATCAGCTACACCGAGTTCAGCTACCAGATCCTCCAGGGCATGGACTACCTGGAGCTGAACCGCCGCTACGGCTGTGCGTTGCAGACCGGCGGCAGCGACCAGTGGGGCAACCTCACCGCAGGCACGGACCTGATCCGCAAGGCCGACGGCAAGTCGGTGCACGCGCTGGCCACGCCGCTGATCGTCAAGGCGGACGGCACCAAGTTCGGCAAGACGGAGTCCGGCACGGTCTGGCTCGACCCGGAGCTGACCACTCCGTACGCCTTCTACCAGTTCTGGCTGAACGCGGACGACCGGGACGTCTCCAACTTCCTGCGGATCTTCAGCTTCCGCTCGAAGGAGGAGGTCGAGGAACTGGAGCGCGAGACTAGCGAGCGCCCCGCCGCCCGCCTCGCCCAGCGCGCGCTCGCCGAGGAGCTGACCACCCTCGTCCACGGCGCCGAGCAGTACGAGCGCGCGGTGGCCGCGTCCAAGGCGCTGTTCGGCCAGGGCGACCTTGCCGACCTGGAGGCCCCGACCCTGGCGGCGGCACTGGCCGAGGTCCCGAAGGCCCAGGTCGGTGAGCTTCAGCAGATCGTCGACCTGCTGGTCGCCGTCGGTCTGGCGCCCAGCAGGTCGGCGGCCCGTCGGACGATCAAGGAAGGCGGCGCCTACCTCAACAACGTCAAGGTGACGGACGAGGAGGCGGTCCCGACCGAGGCCGATCTGCTGCACGGTCGGTGGCTGGTCCTGCGTCGGGGCAAGCGGAACCTGGCGGCGGCGGAGCTGACCGCTTCGTGACTGAATCTCGACGCCGCTGAGCTGCGGCTTCGACCATCGAGGGCGGGATCCAGCCGGATCCCGCCCTCGATGTTTGACGATGTCCTCCAGGTGGCCTAGTGTTGAACGAGTCGCTGGAGCGGCCACCCCACCCAGCAAGTCCCACCCCTACTCGAATCTCATTTCGATTGGGTCGGTCGGCTTTTCCGCCGGCCGAGGCGGGAGTGAATTTCGAGCAACACTCGGAATGCGCTAATGTGGAGGTCGCCGCAAAAAGCGGACCCGGCCAGTTCGGGAAATCGGATGAATGAAACTCCGGAAAACGGAGCGGAAAACGTCTGGTAAGCTGGAAACACGAAAGAACGAAGCGCCCGGAGGGCCGGTGTGAAAGCCGCCTGAAGGAAGTGTCCGTTCCTTGAGAACTCAACAGCGTGCCA